>SMVQ01000055.1 GCA_004357655.1 Planctomycetota bacterium | reverse complement strand
GCCTGTTTGCTGTGGAACGTGCCCGTCTTGCCCGTGAAGCCCTGGCAGATGACCTTGGTGTGCTTGTCGACGAAGATGCCCATGTCAGGCTCCTTTCACGGCCGCGCAGATTTTCTTGGCGGCCTCGTCCAGGTCTGCGGCAGAGATGATCGGCAGGCCCGAGTCCTGGAGGATCTCGCGCCCCTGCTCGACGTTCGTGCCCTCGAGCCGCACGACGAGCGGCACCTCGAGCTCGATCTGCTTCACGGCTTCGACGACGCCGTTCGCGAGCACGTCGCACTTCATGATCCCGCCGAAGATGTTGATGAGGACACCCTCCACCTGCTCGTCGGACAGCAGGATTCGGAAAGCGGCGGTGACGTTCTCCGTCGACGCGCCTCCGCCGACGTCCAGGAAGTTGGCCGGCTCTCCGCCGTAGAGCTTGATGACGTCCATCGTCGCCATCGCGAGCCCGGCGCCGTTCACCATGCAGCCGATGTTGCCGTCGAGGGTGATGTAGGAGAGGTCGAACTTCGACGCCTCGACCTCGCGCGGGTCCTCCTCGTCCCGGTCGCGGAGCTCCGCGAGCTCGGGGTGCCGGAAGAGCCCGCTGTCGTCGAAGTTGATCTTCGCGTCGAGCGCGAGCACAGCGCCGTCCTTCGTCCTGACGAGCGGGTTGATCTCGGCGAGCGAGCAGTCGAGCTCGCAGAACAGGCTGGCGAGCGAAGTCAGGAACGCCGAGGCGGGTTCCACCAGGTCCGAGGGGATGCCGATGCCCGTCGCCAAGCGTCGGGCCTCCGCCACCTCGAGCCCCGTCGTGGGCGAGAAGGCGGCCTTCAGGATCTTCTCGGGCGTGTTCGCCGCGACCTCCTCGATCTCCATCCCGCCCTCCGACGAGGCCATCATCACCGGGCACTGCCGTTCGCGGTCGATGGCGATGCCGATGTAGTACTCCGCGGCGATGTCGGAGCCCTCCTCGATCCACAGCCGGCGGACGAGCTGCCCCTCCGGCCCGGTCTGGTGCGTGATCAGGGGCTTCCCGAGCATCGCCTCGGCTGCCGCGCGAGCCTCGTCGCGGCTCCGCACGAGCTTCACTCCCCCGCCCTTGCCGCGACCGCCGGCGTGGATCTGGGCCTTGACGACACAGAGCTCGGTCGGAAACGTCTCGTAGGCCTCCGCCACCTCGCGGGCGGTCGTGCATTCGCGGCCTTCCGGTACGGCGAGGCCGTAGCGCGCTAGCAGCTGCTTGGCCTGGAATTCGTGGATCTTCATGGGTTTCTGAGGGCGATCGTCGGGCGTCGGGCCGAGTTCGGGGCGGAGGAGTATAGCGGCGCTGCCGCTCGCCCGCGACGGGCGGGGAGGCGCAGCTTGCGCAGCCCCGATCTCGAGTCAGGATGTGCCGATATGCACCCCGCCGACGACACGGCCCGCGCGGCGCCGCGCGACTCTGCGGACGACAAGGATGAAGCGCGCGGCAGCATCCTCGTCGACCGCGAGCTCGCGGCGGCGCTGGGCACGGCCCTGCGCGCGACCCCCGGCGCCCCCCCCATCGGCCGCGACCAGGTCCAACCCGCGAGCGTCGACCTGCGCCTCGGCCCCACGGCGGTCAGGATCCGCGCCGGCTTCCTGCCCGGCACGACGCCCGTCGAGGAGCGCCTGCGTGCGCTCGCCACCTCATCGCTCTCGCTCGCGGGCGAGGGCGCCGTGCTCGAGCGCGGGCTCGTGTACCTCGTCCAGCTCGAGGAGGAGCTCGAGCTCCCCGAGGGCGTCCGCGGGCGCTTCAATCCGCGCAGCTCGACGGGTCGCTGCGACGTGTTCACGCGCGTCCTCTGCCCCGGACATCCGCGGTTCGACGAAGTCCCCGCCGGCTACCGCGGCAAGCTCTGGCTCGAGATCGCGCCCCTCTCCTTCCCCGTGCGTCTGCGCCGCGGCGACCGCCTGTGCCAGATCCGCCTCCAGCGCGGCCGCGCGGGGCTCACGACGGACGAGCTGCGCGCGGTCTACGCCGAGGCGCCGCTCCTCTTCATCGGCGATCGTCCGCTGCCCCTCGACGAGGCGCGCTTCGATGACGACGGCGGCCTCGAGCTCTCCGTCGGGCTCGCCGGCCGCGACCCCGCGGGCTGGCGCGCCTCGGCGCACACCGACGTGCTCGATTTCTCGGGCGAGCGCGCCCACGCGCGCGACGACTATTGGGAACCCGTGCGTGCGTCAGGCGGCGGCTGCATCCTCGCCCCCGGCAGCTTCTACATCTTCGCGAGCCGCGAGCGCATCCGCGTACCGCCGCACCTCGCGGCCGAGATGCTACCCGTCGACGTCGGCATCGGCGAGCTGCGCAACAACTACGCGGGCTTCTTCGACAACGGCTTCGGCTGGCGCGAGGACAGCGCGGGCCGCCCCTCCGGAAATGGCACGCCCGCGGTGCTCGAGGTGCGCGCGCACGACGTCCCCTTCCTCGTCGAGGACGGCCAGGTGTTCTTCCGGCTCCGATTCTTCCGCACGTCCGGCCGCCCCGATCGCCTGTACGCGGAGGGCCGCGCCGGCGACTCGTACCGCGACCAGGACCTGACCCTGGCGCGCGTCTTCAGGTGAGCGCGGCGGGCGGTCAGCCGCAGGTGTCGAGGTCCATCCCCGCCGCGCGGGCGCCGCTCTTCGCGCCCTTCCTCGCACCCCGCTTGGAGCCCTTCACCCCGCGCTGCCCCGCGCGCACGGCGGGGTGGCGCAGGTAGCGCTTCAAGAGGTCCTCGCGCCCCGCCGCCGTCAGGCCCTCGATCACGTGCGGCCGGCTCTCGGGCGCCTTCCAGCGCACGAGCGCCTTCTGGACCTTCCGCTCGTGCATCGTGCGCGGCACGTACAGCTCGTCGCCCGTGAGCGGGTCGCGGCCGAGGAGGTACTGCACGTTGGCGCGCGTCATGGGCAGGGGCAGGAATTCCTGGACCTGCTCGGGCGAGTAGTTGCGCGCGAACAGCTTCTCGAACAAGAGGACGGCGTCCTCGATCGTCGTCCCCGGGTGGCCGACGATGAAGTAGTTGATGAGGTGCTGGTCACGCCCGAGCTCCTTGCACTCCGACTTGTAGTCGGCCTCGTACTCCTCGTAGACCTCGAACGTCGGCTTGTTCATGGCCTTGAGCACCCGCTCCGAAGCGTGCTCCGGCGCGAGCTTCATCCGGCCGGGTACGTGGTTCTTCACGAGGTCGTGGTGCAGCGGCAGCAGCTCGCCGTTCTTCTTGCGCAGCATGTCGTAGCGGATGCCAGAGCTGACGAACGTGTGCTTGACGCCCTTCGTGCCCTTGACGAGCGCGAGCAGCCTCCGGTAGCCCTCGGTGGTCTTGTCGAGCCGCAACGCCGGGCACGGCTCGGGCGTGAGGCAGTCCCGGCCCAGGCAGGCCTCACCGGCCTCGAGCAGCTTGCAGCCCAGCCCGTACATGTTCGCCGTCGGGCCGCCGACGTCCGTGATCGTGCCGCGGAAGTCGTGGTGCTCGGCGAGCGCGGCCGCCTCCCTCAGAATCGACTCCTCCGAGCGCGATTGGATGCCGCGGCCCTGGTGGAACGTGATCGAGCAGAAGGAGCAGTCCGCCATGCAGCCGCGGTGCGTGTTGATGCTCCAACGCACGGGCTCGAGCGCGGCGATGCCGCCCGCGGCGTCGTGGTCGGGGTGGCTCTCGCGCCGGTACGGCAGATCGAACCAGTGATCGATTTCTTTTTGCGACGCGGGCGGGCCGGGTGGGTGCTGCAGGAGCCAGCGCCCCGCATGTTCCTGGGCGAGGGGGCGCGAGCTCGGGCTGTTCTCCTCGCGCACGGCGTTGAACAGATCGATGTGCAGCTCGGGCACCTCGACCAGGCGCTCGAACGAGGGCACGATGCGCACCCCTTCGGGCAGCGCTTCCTTGCGCACGAGCTCGCACGTGCCGCGGATGCCCGCGAGCGTCTCGCCGCTGGACAAGCGGCGCGCGATCTCGAGCACCTGACGTTCGCCCATCCCCCACACGAGCAGGTCGGCCTTCGCGTCGACGAGGATCGAGCGCCGCGTCTTGTCGTCCCAGTAGTCCCAGTAGGCGAGCCGCCGCGGCCCCGCTTCGAGCCCACCCACGACGACCGGAACGCCGGGGAAGTGGTGCCGCGATGCGGCGGTGTACCCGATCGTGGCGCGGTTCGGGCGACCCGGCACGCCGCCGGGGCGATACACGTCGAGGCGGCGCTTGCGCTTCGCCGCCGTGTAGTTCGTCACCATCGAGTCGATCGTGCCCGCGGTGACACCGACGAAGAGGCGCGGCGCGGGCAGGCGGGTCCAGCCCGACCCGTCCTCCTCGAGCTCGGGCACGTCGAGCACGCCGACGCGGTAGCCCTCCGCCTCGAGCACGCGGCCGATCACCGCGACCCCGAACGAGGGGTGGTCGATGTAGCCGTCGCCGGTGACGAGCAGGATGTCGAGCTGGTCCCAGCCCCGCGCGGTCATCTCGGACCGGGTGCGCGGCAGGAACGGTGCGGGATCTGGCTGGGCGATCATTTCACTACGATGGGCGGAGAGCGTCCGCCAGGCGCGACAGCCCCCGGCCGAGACCCCGAGGCGCTAGATAGCGCCGTGGCGCGCGCGCCGGCGCTTGTTCACCTTCCGGCCGCCGGCGGTCTTTTGCCGGGCGCGGAAGCCGACCATGCGGGCCTTCTTGATCTTGCTGTTCCGGATCTTGGTCTTCATGGCGGCTGGAGGCTCGGGGAGCGTCGGGATTAGGGCGGAAGAGTCTAGGGCCGCAGCCCGCGGACCGCCAGTCCCGAGCCCGATCCGTGCCGCGGGCCCCGTCAATCCCCGCCCAGGCTCCTGGCGAGGGTGTCGATGAAGCTGTCGGCGTCGATGAAGCTCCACGACCACGAGTCCCCGTAGGCGCCGAGGAGGCCCTCCCCCTTCATGTCCTCGGCCGTCTTGCCCGCGGCGAGGGCCGTGCGGACGAGGTCCGCGCAATCGACGATCATGGCGTGCGTCCGTTGCAGATCCTCGAGAGTGCTGAGCGGACCGTGCCCCGGGATGATCTTCACGTCGTCCGGGAGGCTCTCCATGATCGCCGCCTGGGCGTCGATGTAGCCCTGGACGGTGCCGCCGCTGTCCAGGTCGATGTACGGGAAGCGCCCGCTGAAGAACAGGTCGCCCATGTGCAGCACGTTGGAGCCCGTGAACAACACGACGCTGTCGCCGTCCGTGTGGGCCTTCGCGAAGTGCAGCACGACGACCTCCTCGCCGTTCACGTGGAGCGTGAGGCCGTCGTCGAAGGTGATCGAAGGGAGCGCAGCGCGCGGCGTGCCCTCGTCCTTCTTGCCCTCGATCCCGGGGTCGCCGGCCATGCGCCGCCGCACGTTGGCGTGGGCGATGATCGGAGCGCCCTGCGCCACGGCCGCGTTGTTCCCGACGTGGTCGCCGTGCCAGTGCGTATTGAGGAGATAGCGCACGGGCTGGTCGGAGAGGCTCGCGATCGCGCGCACGACCTCGGCTTCGGCGTTCGCGAGCTGGTCGTCGACGACGAGCAAGCCGTCCTCACCGGCCGAGACCCCGATGTTGCCGCCGGCGCCTTCGATGTAGGAGACGGAGCCGGCGACCGCGTGGATCTTGAACTCCGGTCCCTGCCGACCGGCGCCGCCGAAGACGACGGACGAGGCGGCGAGCGCCACGAAGAAGGCGGGCAGGGACCACTGGGGGAGGGTACGTTTCATCGCGATTCGAGGGCTGGGGGTGCTCTGGTTCGACAAGGTCCGGGCGGATTGCGGCCAGAGATCCTAAGCGAGTTCGCCCCAGATCCTCAAACCGGCCCCGTAGCCCTCAGGGCTCGTCCGCCCCGGGATCCTCGGACACCCGCCTCCGGTGTCCCCCCACTCCTGCGATGCCCGGCGGACGATCGCGAGCGCTCCATGGGGTAAGAGTACGGAGTCGGGACAGGACCCGGCGCGAGGCGTTGGATCCTGTCCCGACTCCGTACTCTTACCCCATGGAGCGCACCGTCGGCACCGACATCCGCCGCCCCGAAGGCCCCGACAAGGTCTCCGGCCGCGCGGTGTTCGTCGCCGATCTCGCCACCCCCGGCGCCTGGTTCGGCGGCACCGTGCGCTCGGACGTCCCCCGGGGCGAGCTCCTCGGTGTCGACCTCGACCCCGCCTTCGACTGGGATCGCGTGCGCCTCGCCGGGCCCGCTGAAGTGCCGGGCGCGAACGTCGTCGCGATGATCAACGAGGACATGCCCGTGCTCGCGGAGCGCGAGGTCCGGCACGTCGGTCAGCCGCTCCTGCTCGTCGCGGCGCCCGACGCGGAGACGCTCGGCGCCGCACTCGCCGCCGCGCGCCCGCGCATCGCGCCGCTGCCCGCGGTGCTCGACATGGAGGACGCGCCGGACGTGCTCCACGAGATCCTGATCGAGAAGGGCGATGCGCCGTCGGCCCTCGCGCGCGCGGCACGGATCATCGAGGGCACGTACCGCACGGACACCCAGGAGCAGATGTACATCGAGCCCCAGGGCGTCATCGCCTGGCCCCCCGACGCGTCCGGCTGCACCGTCGTGCGCGGCTCGATGCAGTGTCCCTTCTACGTGCACAAGTCGCTCGTCACCATGCTCGGCACCCGCGCGGACGCCGTGCGCGTCATCCAGGTGGAGACGGGCGGCGGCTTCGGCGGCAAGGAGGACTACCCCTCCGTGCTCGCGTGCCACGCGGTGCTCCTCGCGCGCGCGGCGGGGGTGCCCGTGCGCATGATCTACGACCGCCACGAGGACCTCGCGGTGACGCCCAAGCGCCACCCTTCGCGCGTGCGGCACCGGACGAGCGTGGCCGACGACGGGACGCTGCTCGCCATGGACATCGACGTCCTGCTCGACGGCGGCGCGTACACGACGCTCTCGCCCGTGGTGCTGTCGCGCGCGTGCATCCACGCCGCCGGGGCGTACCGCTGCGACCACGTCCGGATCCGGGGGCGCGTCGTGCGCACGGACCACGTGCCCTATGGCGCCTTCCGCGGCTTCGGCGCGCCGCAGGTGTGCTTCGCGGTCGAGCGCCAGATGGACCGGATCGCGGGCGCGCTCGCGCTCCACCCCGCGGAGCTGCGCCGGAAGAACATGCTGCGCGTGGGCGATACGACGGCGACCGGGCAGCGGCTCGAGACGAGCGTCGGGTCCGTCGAAGTCATGGAGCGCGTGCTCGCGCGCTCGCGCTTCGATCGCCACGCGTGGCGCTCGGCGGGCGTGGCGCGCGAGCCGCACGACTCGCAGGGCGCGCGCAAGCGCACGGGCGTCGGCTTCTCGTTCTTCTTCCACGGCGCGGGCTTCACGGGCTCGGGCGAGGAGCTCCTGAAGGCGCGCGTGCGCGTCGAGTTGGACCAGGGCGGCCGCGCGGTCGTCGAGACCGCTTCGACCGAGTTCGGCCAGGGCACGATCGCGATGTTCACGGCGCTCGCGGCCGATGCGCTCGGCGCGGCGCCGGAGGACATCCGGATCGCGGCGGCGGACACGAGCCGGGTCCCGAACTCGGGCCCGACGGTCGCCTCGCGCACGTGCATGGTCGTGGGCGGCTGCGTCATGAAGGCGTGCGCGGAGTTGCGCGCGAGAATGTCGGCCGCGTCCGGAGACGAGAGTGGTCCGTTCGCGGACCGCGCCCGCGCCTTCCTCGCCGGCGGCGGCGACGGTCTTGCGGAGGTCGTGTACGCCTCGCCCCCGGGCCTCGTGTGGGACGAGGAGCACTACCGCGGCGACGCCTACCCGGCCTACGGCTGGGCCGCGGACGTGGCGGAGGTCGAGGTCGATCTCGACACCTTCGAGGTCCGAGTCACACGCTTCCTCAGCACCGTCGACGTCGGCAAGGCGATCCAGCCGCAGCTCGTCGAGGGCCAGATCGAGGGCGGCAGCCTGCAGGCGATCGGCTTCGCGCACCTGGAAGTGGTCACGACGGAGGGCGGGCGGTTCCTGCAGGACCGCATGGCAACCTGCATCATCCCGGGCACGCTCGACACGCCGCCGATCGAGGTCGAGCTCGTCGAGGTGCCCTTCCCCCACGGACCCGCCGGCGCGAAGGGCGTCGGCGAGCTGCCCATGGACGGCGGCGCACCGGCGGTCGCGTCGGCGATCGAGGACGCGCTCGGCATCCACGTCGACCACATCCCCGCGACGCCCGAGCGGCTGCTGGACGCGTGGTTGCGCGCGCACCCCGAGGAAGCGCTGTGAGCAGAGCACCGGACACCTCGTTCACCTGCACCGTGAACGGCGAGTCGCGCACGGCCCGTTGCGCGCCCCTCGCGCGCCTGCTCGGCGTCCTGCGCGAGGACCTGCGCCTCACCGGCAGTCTGGACGCGTGGCGGCGCGCGCATCCCGAGGACGCGCTGTGAACGGAGCACCGGACACCTCGTTCACCTTCACCGTGAACGGCGAGTCGCGCACGGCCCGTTGCGCGCCCCTCGCGCGCCTGCTCGACGTCCTGCGCGAGGACCTGCGCCTCACCGGCAGCAAGGAGGGCTGCGGCGAAGGCGAGTGCGGCGCGTGCACGGTGCTCGTCGACGGCGTGGCCGTGAATTCGTGCCTCGTCCCGGTCTGTCAGGTGGACGGCGCGGCGGTCGCCACCGTCGAGGGCCCCGGCCTCGAGGCGGTGCGCGAGGCGTTCCTCGCAGAGGGCGGCGCGCAGTGCGGGATCTGCACGCCGGGCATGATCGTCATGACGAAGGCGTGGATGGACGAGTGCGAGCGCGCGGGGCGCGCGCCGACGGCGGAGGGCGCGCGCAAGGCGCTCGCCGGCAACCTCTGCCGGTGCACGGGCTACGGCAAGATCATCGCCTCGGCGGTCGCCGCGGCGCGCGGGGAGTCGCGATGAGCCCAGCCGCCACGGTGAGCTCGCCGCGCACCCTCGCGGGCGCTCTGGACGCCCTGGTGGGCGCGACGGAGGCGACGCTCATCCTCGCCGGCGGCACCGACCTCATGGTCGAGTTCCAGACGGGCCGCACACGCCCCGGCCACGTGGTCGACGTGTGGCGCGTCGACGAGCTGCGCGGCATCCGCGCCGAGCCGGCGGGCCTGCGCATCGGCGCGCTCACGACCTGCACCGAGCTGCGCGCCTCCGCTCTCGCCCAGGAGCATGCGGACATCCTCGTCATCGCCGCGGACGAGGTCGGCGCCGAGCAGATCCAGGCCCGCGCCACGATCGGCGGCAACCTCGGCACGGCCTCCCCCGCCGCCGACCTCACGCCCGTGCTCTTCGCGCTCGAGGCCGAGGTCCGCCTCGTGTCGAAGGCGGGCGCGCGCTCGCTCCCCGTCACCGAGTTCCTCACGGGCTACCGGAAGACGGCGAGACGCCCCGAGGAGCTGATCGAGTCGATCCTCGTCCCCACGCGGGCGCCAGGCGAACGCCGCGGCTTCCGCAAAGTGGGCACACGGCGCGCCCAGTCGATCTCGAAGGTCGTCGTCGCGGTCGCCGTCACGGCCCTCGACGGTGTCATCCGCACGCTGCGCGCGAGCGCCGGTTCCGTCGCCGAGCGGACGATCCTGCTGCCGTCCCTCGAGCGCGAGCTCGCCGGAAAGGCACCGGATGCCGCCGCGCTCGACCGCGCCGCCCGCCGCGCCGCTACCGCGGACTGCGCCCCGATCGACGACGTGCGCTCGACCGCGCGCTACCGGCGCGAGGTTCTGCGCCGGATCCTGCGCACCCTGCTCGCGGAGCTCCTGCTCGACGAGACCTGAGCGCCCTGTTTCTATATTGAGGAAGGGCGCGCCTGTTCATGGCTATACTCGAGCGTCCCGCGCCCGCGGCCCCACTCGAGCACGATGCGTTTCAAGCTGAATGACCGCGAGGTCGAGGTCTCGCCGCGACCGGACGAGTCGCTGCTCACGACCCTGCGCGAGCGTTGCGGAATCCTGTCCACCAAGGACGGCTGCGAGCCCCAGGGCCAGTGCGGCTGCTGCCTCGCCATCATCGACGGTCGCCCGCTCGTGACCTGTGCGATCCCCGCCATCAAAGCGGAGGGGCGCTCGGTCGTGACACTCGAGGGCCTGCCGGAAGAGGAGCGCGAGCTCATCGCGCGCTCCTTCGTCGCCGCCGCCGGGATCCAGTGCGGGTTCTGCATCCCCGGCATCGCCCTGCGCGCGAAGCACCTGCTCGACCGTACCCCGGACCCCTCGCGCGCGGCGATCGCGAAGGCGCTCGACGTCCACCTCTGCCGCTGCACGGGGTACACCAAGATCATCGACTCGATCGAGCTCCTCGCGCGCGCCCGCCGCGGCGAAGCGCAGCCCGAGCCGTGCACCGACGGCCGGGTCGGCGCGCGCCTCGCGAAGTACGAGGGCGCCGACCTCACGCTCGGGTGCCGGCCCTACGTCGCCGACCTCGTGCGGCCCGAGATGCTGCACGGGGCCGTCCGGCTGTCGGAGCACGCGCGCGCGAGAGTCGTCCGCATCGACGTCTCGAAGGCGCGCGCGCACCCCGGCGTCGCAGCCGTGGCGACCGCCGCCGACGTGCCCGGTGACCGCTGGTACGGCCTGATCCACGCGGACTGGCCCGGCTTCGTGGCGGAGGGCGAGGAGGTGCGCTGCGTCGGCGACTTCATCGCGGCCGTCGCGGCGGTGGACCAGCACACGGCGCGCGCAGCGGCGCGCCTGATCGAGGTCGAGTACGAGGTGCGCGCACCGGTGCTCACGCCCGAAGCCGCGCTCGCCGCGGGCGCGCCGCAGGTCAACCCGGTACACGAGAACCGCCTGGGCCACACGGTCATCCGCCGCGGTGACGCGGCCCGCGCGCTCGCGGAGAGCGCGCACGTCGTCCGCGGCACGTGGCGCACGCAGCGCATCGAGCACCTCTACCTCGAGCCCGAGAGCGCGCTGGCCGCGCCGCGCGACGACGGACGGTTGCACCTGTGGTCGCAGGGCCAGGGGCTGTTCGACGACCGGCGCCAGGTGGCCGCGTTCCTCGGAGTGGAGGAGGACGACATCTTCGCCGAGCTCGTCCCGAACGGCGGTGCCTTCGGCGGCAAGGAGGACATGTCGATCCAGCCGCACGCCGCGCTCCTCGCGCGGATGACCGGCCGCCCGGTCAGGCTCACCCTCAACCGCGAGGAGTCGATCCGCGTCCACCCCAAGCGCCATCCGATCACCATGGAGTACGAGGTCGGCTGCGACAGTGAAGGCAAGTTGACCGCGGTCCGCGCGCGCATGCTCGGCGACTCGGGCGCCTACGCCTCGGTGGGCGCGAAGGTGCTCGAGCGCGCGGCCGGCCACGCCTGCGGCGCGTACCAGGTGCCGGTCGTCGACATCGAGGCAATCGCCGCGTACACGAACAACCCGCCGTGCGGCGCGATGCGCGGCTTCGGCGCCAATCAGGCGCACTTCGCCATGGACGGCTGCATGGACCTGCTCGCGGAGCAGGTCGGGATCGACGGCTGGGAGATGCGCTGGCGCAACGCGCTCGCCGTCGGCGACACGTTCACGACGGGCCAGGTGCTCGAGAAGTCGATCGGCCTGAAGCAGACCCTGCTCGCCGTCAAGGACGCCTACTACAGCGCGCGGGCCGCGGGCCGCGCCGTCGGCATCGGCTGCGGCATCAAGAACAGCGGCATCGGCAACGGCGCCGTCGAGTTCGGCAAGGCGCGGCTCGTCGTCGAGCCGGGCGGCACCGTGTCGCTCTACAACGGCTACACGGAGATGGGCCAGGGGCTGCTCACGGTGCTCGTCCAGTGCGCGGTCGAGGTAACCGGCCTGCCCGCGCACGTGTTCCGCCCGAAGGTCGACTCCACCTACGCCCTCGGCTGCGGCCAGACGACGGGCTCGCGCGCGACGCTCTTCGGCGGCCGGGCCGTGAAGAGCGCGGCGGAGAAGCTCGCGGCCGACCTGCGCGACGGACAACAACTGGAGCATCTGGCGGGCAACGTGTACGCCGCCGACGTGGTCGTCGACGACACGAACGCCCTCGGCGCGAAGGGCAAGATCAAGACGCACACGTCCTTCGGCCTCGCAACGCAGGTGTGCATCCTCGACCAGACGGGCCGCGTCGACCGGTTCATCGCCGCCCACGACGTCGGCCGCGCCGTGAACCCCGCCCTCTGCGAGGGCCAGATCGAGGGTTCGGTGCACATGGGCCTCGGCTACGCACTCACCGAGGAGCTCCCCTGCGAAGACGGCTGGCCCGTGACGACGAAGCTACGCGAGCTCGGCGTCCTGCGCGCGCGCGACATGCCGGAGGTCGAGGTGATCCTCATCGAGGACCCCGAGCCCGAGGGCCCGTTCGGCGCGAAGGGCGTGGGCGAGATCGGCCTCGTCCCCACCGCCGGCGCGGTCGCCGGCGCGCTCGCTGCCTACGACGGCGTACGCCGTTTCACCCTGCCGATGAAGGACTCAGCCGCGGCGCGAGCGATGAGCGTGGGGCGCATCAAGGGCGGGCGGGCGTAACTCCGTTGGTAGAGTGTCAGCGCAGCAACCGATCCCGAGAACCGGCCTGCATTCCGTGGCACCGGAGACGGCGCACGTCACTCCCGCTTCAACTCCCGCATGGCACCCGCCTCGTGATCGCCGAACAGCTGCTCGGTTCCGTCGTTCCACCGCACGCGGACGTCGCGCGCCACCGACGCCGAGCCGAGGCCGAAGTGGACGCGCGGATCGCTGGCTGAGAGGTAGCTGGTCGCGCTGCGAGCGTCGCGTCGCAGGGTGCGGTCGCCGACGCGAGCCGTGACCGTCGCCCCAAGCGCCGAGCGGCCCGGCGCCTCGACCAGGCGAAAGGTCACCCAGCCGTTGGTGTTCTCGACCACGTTGCGCAGGAGGTGTGCGGGACCGTCGCGGTTGACGACGAGTACGTCGCAGCGTCCGTCGTTGTCGATGTCACCGAAGGCTACGCCGCGGCTCGTCGCGATCAGGAGCTGCGCCGTCCCGCCGCGCGGCAGGACCTCGGTGAACAGGGGACCGGCGCGGCCGCGCAGCAAGAGGTTGGGCTCAGCGAAGCGGTCTGACGCGTAGGTCGAGGCTTGCTTCCTGACGCGCCCGTTCGCCTCGAAGAGATCGAGGTAGCCATCGTTGTCGAAGTCGACCCAGCCCAGACCGAAGCGCGTGAACGGTCGGCTGACCATCCCGAGCCCCAGCCTGGCCGTCCTGTCCGAGAACAGGCCGCTCTTGTTCTCGAACACCGAATCCGACTGGCGGTTGAGGTTGCCCACGAGGAGGTCGAGGTCACCGTCATCGTCAATGTCGGCGGTGGTGACGCCCATGCCCGCCTTGGCACGCCCGTCGTTGTCGAGCGCGCATCCGGCCAACAGTCCGATGTCCTCGAACGCGAGAGCGTCCTGTGCCCCGTCCCGGTGGACCCATAGCCGATCGGGCATGCCGTCGTTGGCCACGAAGACGTCCACGAATCCGTCGCCGTCGTAATCCGCACACACGAGTCCGAGGCCCGTGCCGCGCTCGGAAGCGATGCCCGACCGAACACTCGCGTTACTGAACTTCCCGTTGCCCTCGTTGACGAAGAGCACGTCCGGAGCAGGTGCGTTGTAGATCTGAGGGCTGCAGTAGTCGGCGCCGTTCTCGTCGTCGAGGCACTCGCGTTCCGACGCCCTGGACCAGATCAGGTAGTTGACGACGAAGATGTCGAGGTCGCCGTCCCGGTCCGCGTCGAAGAAGGCCGCGCTGGTTCCCCAGCCGGGGTCGCCCACGCCCGCCGCGTCCGTCACGTCCTCGAAGTGGCCGGTTCCGTCGCCCTGCAGCAGGCGATTGGGGCCTACGTTCGTGACGTACAGGTCGACGTTGCCGTCGCCGTCGAAGTCACCCGCAGCGACTCCCATCCCGTAGCCCGTGTCGTCCGCGCCGCTGCCCTCCGTGACGTCCGTGAAGCTGCCCTGCCCGTCGTTGCGGTACAGGCGGTTCGCCCCGTCCGGTGATCCCGGCCGGTCGAGGGATCCGCTCTGGACGAGGTAGGCGTCGAGGTCTCCGTCTCCGTCCATGTCGAACAGAGCCGCTCCTCCGCCCATGATCTCGGGCATGTAGAAGTGCGCGTCATGTCCGGAGACGTGGGTGAACTCGAGGCCCGCCGAGACCGCGCACTCCTCGAACCAGGGCGGCCCCGGTGGCGGGCTCGAAGTCGAATCGCTGCACGAGCAAGCCGCCACGGCGATGGACAGGAGGGTCGGGAATCTCGTGGTGGGTCTCACCGCCGTCGTTCGAGAGCGAGTCCCTGCTGCAGGGAGGTGCGCAGGGCCTGGGCCTTCTGTCCCTGTGGGTGGATCTGCAGCGCGTCCTCCACGCGGAAGAGCCCCCGCTCGAGCTCGCCCGTGACCAGGCACACCTGCGCCAGGCTGATGAGCAGCTCGACTTCGTTCGGGCGCACTGCGCGGGCCTGCTCGAGCAGGGCCAGGGCGTCAGCGGTTCGCTGGCCGTTGATGTAGGCGCTGGCGAGTCCGACCGTCACGTTGACCGAGTCCTCGTGTTCGGCGTGGAGCTCCTCGAAGATCGGCAGGGCGACATCGTTGCGCCGCTGCCTGAGGGCGTTCTGGGCCATCCTGAGGCGGTGCTTGAAGCCGATCTGGTATCGCCTGAGCTCGTTGTTCCAGGAGTCGCTCCAGGGGGGCGGAAGGACGAACGCTCGGGAACCCTTGCCGCTTTCGAGCTGGCGCCGCACGTCCGCCATCCGTCCTGCGTCGCGATAGGCGGCGCTGAGCAGGTGCTTGCCGTAGGAGTCATAAGGAAAGTGCTCGAGGAGTGTCTCGAGCGAGGCGATGGCCGCGGCCGGCTCGCCAAGCTGTAGCTGAACCCGCGCGAGCCCGACCCACGCGGGCGCCTCTCGCGTCTCGAGCTCGAGCGCGCGACGGAATTCCTGCTCCGCCTCCGCGAGCCGACCGAGCTTCAGGAGCAGGAATCCGTGTCGCCAGGCGATCGGGGCGTACTTCCCGTCCGCCGCGCGCGCTCGACGGAATGCGCTCAGGGCCTCCTCGCTCCTGTCGCTCTCCATCGAGGCCTGGGCGAGCCGGTACCAGAGCTTCGCATGCGCGCCTGTGAGACGGACCGCGTACGCGTACACCTGACACGCCTTCTCCACGTAGCCGTTGGCCTCGAGCGCCATGCCTAGGTCGAGCCACGCCTCCACGTCTTGCGGCTCGCGTTCCGCCCGTCCCGAGAGCGTCGTGAACATGCGCCGGGCACGGGGATCGCGGTCTTCCTGGCCCAGCCCCTGCACCGTGGGCGGCGCGGGCGGAGGCGAGTCGCCGCAGGAGATGCCGAGAAGCGGGAAGCCTAGAACGGCGGCGAGCAGGGACGGGAGCGGGTGCATGAATGCGGAGCCGCAGTGTAGCCCGAGAGACGATCAAGGAGGAGCAACCGTGCGCTGCTCCTCCTCGACTCGTCGAATCCGGGCCTCAGGGGACGAAGATGATGTCGAGGCCGTTCGAGTGACGACCAGCGACGGCCGGTCTGGGAGAATCAGGGCGTGTGGACGATCGCGAGGCCGTCCGAGAAGTTGGCGTTCAATCCCATTGCCGCGGGATCGCGGTTCCAGCGCTGGTAGTTGTAGGTCATGCCGGCGACTACGTTCAATCCGCCCGCTGCGGACGTATTGTAGTCGATCGGCTCCGTGATGGTGCCGTTCGTGGAGACGTTGATCACCGCGAAGCGCTGAAGGCCGTTAGGGGCGACGCAAAGGAATCCGTCGAAGAACGGAATCGTGGCCTGAGTCGGCCCGGCGAGGAAGGTCCCGGGCTGATCATTATTGATGGGGAGACCGGTGGCCCCGAGGACGAGGTCGTTCGCGGAGATGCTAGCCGAGCCCGAGGCCGCAATCGTCGCCGCAAAGCCCGACGAGTTGATCGTGCTGAGGCAGTAGTTCGTGCCGATGGGTGTAACGACCGGCTGGATGACGATCACCGAATCGCCGCTCCCCCAGTCCGAGAACAAGAAGTCTCCCGTCATCGGGTCGAGCGTAGAGCCCTGCGGCCAGAAGTCACCCACCGGGCCCGTGAGCACGAAGTCCCGTCGAGTGTTGTTGATTGGGTCGCCGTTTGCATCGATTTCGTAGGCGCTCACTCTCTCCGCGGTCCACTCGCAAATGAGAACACTCTGGTTCGCGAAAGCGGGGTACGTCGAATCGACGAATTCGAAGGACTCGGGACCGATGCCATTGCCCAAGGGTGGAAGTTGCAAGGTCATGTTTGCCACGTCGAATGTGCCCATGCCGTCGGGAACGAGATCGGCGCTGTACCAGAAGCCAGCGTTGTAGGACGTGATCTTCAATTCGCCGGCACCCGGGAAGCCGCTTGGCGTGATGGCCAGTCCTCCCGTGGAGGGAGCAGCTCCGAGCAACCCGAGGTCGACGACCTTGTCCACCGTGGTGCTGCCGGGTAGGAATTGCCTGAGCGTGTTGTCGGGGTAGGTCGTGAAAAAGAGCACCCCCCCCGGTCCGTACTTGAGTCCGCCAGTGGCCTGCGGAGCATTCGCAAAGACCGATGCAATGCCAGTGAAGCCGTCGACGTGTCCTTGTGCGTCGCGGGTCACATCGATCTCGTAGATGGCGCTCAGCGGGTCTTCCGAAAACCCGGTGATGAGCAGCTTGTTGGGGTCGCCGGCCTTGAACTCCAGACCTCCATACGGAGAAGGCACCCCCGGGACTTGCAGGAGGTTGGTGAGCGTGAAGTCATTGACGAAGTCGGGTCCGAGTTGCTGCGCCTGCGTCAGCCCGACGGATGAGCAGGCGAGAAGGGTCGCAAGGGAGAAACGGAGACCCGTACGAAGAG
>SMVQ01000054.1 GCA_004357655.1 Planctomycetota bacterium | reverse complement strand
TTCGGGCGAGCGGCGCCGCATCGTGCTCGAGGTCCGGCTCGAGGACTCCGGGCCGGAGAAGATCACGCGGCGGACCGTCGAGCTCGAGCCCGGGGAGACGCGGTCGATCGAGCTCTTCGTGCCCGTGTTCAAGTGGTTCATGAGCAGCTACGCGACCTGCAACCTGCGACTCGTGGTCGGGCGCGAGGAGGATCGGGTCACGCTCCCGATCAGCACGTCCGGGTGGAGCGAGGAGCTGCGGTGCGCCGTGCTCTTCACGCCCGAGCGGATGGAGCCGGCCGTCGTGATCGAGTTGAGCGAGCGGCTGAAGACCGCCGATCTGCCGTCGCGCCGGCAGAGCTTTCTCGTCCGCTCATCGGCGTCGACGTCGGCGCCGAAGGGCGACCCGAACGTCCAGGTGGCCGTGGCGCAGCCCGGCTACATGCCGAGCTCCTTCCACGCCTACACGAGCCTCGACGCCGTGATCATCGACGCGCGCGGCGGCCTGCCGGAGGGTGATCGACTCGCGCCGTTGCTCGCCTGGGCGCGCGTCGGAGGGCGGGTCGTGTTCCTCGGCGACGGTGCGTTCGAGGCCCTCCGCGAGCATCCGCTCGCGGGCGGGTGGCTCGAGGAGCGGTTCGAGATCTCCCTCCGCGAGCAATCCCCAGCCGTCGCGCCCGCACCGGATGCCGGGCGCGCCTTCGGCTACGGGCTCGGCGTGCTCTTCTTCGGGGCGGGCGAGGGCGATCTGCTCGCATCGGAAGCCGACCGGTCGCTCGTGCAATGCGCGCTCTTCCCAACTGGCGAGATCGAGCGCCAGTCCGGCTGGGTGCCGCACCTGGGCAAGTGGCGGCTGGGGACTCACACCATCGTAGTGCCCGGCGTCGGAGCCCCGCCCCTGAAGGTGTTCATGGCGCTGCTCTTCCTGTTCTCCATCGTGATCGGGCCCGCGAACCGCATCGTCCTGAAGCGCATGGGGCGTCCCAACCTGCAGCTCGTGACGATTCCGGTGATCGCGTTCGTGTTCTCGGCCGGCCTGCTGGCCTACGGGATCTTCTACCAGGGCGTGGACATCAAGACGGCCTCGAACACCCTCACGGTGCTCGACCAGCGCACGCATCGCGCATCGACCGTCGAGTATCGGGCGATCTACGTCGGGCTCGCGCCCGGGCCCGGACTGCGGCCGGCGAGCGGGACGGCGGTGTTTCCCGTGGACTTCGTGGACCGCTCCGAGCGGTACGAGGTCGACTTCGACGCCGGGCTCCTGCTCGCGGGCACGTACCTGCCGGTCCGCGATCCCAGGCGTCAGGTGATCCTATCCGACCGTGCCGCGCGCGGACGGCTCGCGGTCGAGATGGACGCGGGCGAGCTCCGCGTCCGGAACGCCTTCGATGTGACGATCGAGGAGCTGTACCTCCGTGACGAGGCGGGCGTGTGGCACCGGAGCGATCGGTTCCTCGCGCCTGGGGAAGACGCGGTGCTCGACGAGTTCGAGGGTCTGGGTGACATACCGACAACCTTCGGCCATACGATCGACATGCTCGACGGTCGGCGTCTCCCGCCGTCCAGCTTCCTCGCGATCGTGTCCGCGAGCGCCTTTGGCGACGACTGTGCGCTCGAGTTGAACGAGCTGGAGGGTCGCCACGCTATCGTCGGTATTCTCCCACGCAGTACGGAGGACTGGGAATGAGCCCCGCGCTCGAGGTGCGCTCGATCACGAAACGCTTCGGTGATCTGACCGCCGTCGACAACGTGACGTTCGGGCTCGAAGCGGGCGAGATCTACGGCTTCATCGGGCCGAATGGCGCCGGTAAGACGACGACGATGCGGATCTGCGCCACATTGCAGCTCCCCGACGAGGGTGACGTCTTCGTCGAAGGGCACTCCGTACTCGAAGAGCCGCGGCTCGTGCGGCAGCGTCTGGGGTTCATGCCTGACAGCTTCGGCGCATACGCGGCGACGACCGTGAGCGAGTACCTCGACTTCTTCGCACGCGCCTACGGCCTGCGCGGCCAGGACCGCCGGCGCGCAATCCGCGACGTCATGGGATTCACGTCGCTCGAGCCCCTGTCCGGCAAGCTCACCTCCGCGCTCTCCAAGGGTATGAAGCAGCGCCTGTGCCTCGCGAAAACGATGCTGCACGACCCGTCGACTTTGATCCTCGACGAGCCCGCGTCCGGACTCGACCCGCGCGCGCGCATCGAGCTGCGCGAGCTCGTGAAGGCGCTCGCTGACATGGGCAAGGCGATCCTGATCTCATCGCACATCCTCTCCGAGCTCTCGGAAATCTGCGACGGGGTCGCCGTGATCGAGGCGGGACGGATCCGGGCCACAGGCTCCGTCGAGGAGATCACGAAGGGTCTCCAGCCGCACAGCGAGATCTTCCTGCGCACGCTGGAGCCGATCGAGATCGCGGAACGCCGGCTCGTCGAGCTCCCGCGCGTCGGCGCGGTGCGACACGATCGCGACGGCCTCGTGTTCCACTTCGAAGGCTCCGATGAGGATCAGGCGGAGCTGCTCGCGCAGCTCGTCGCGACGGGCGTCCGCCCCATCGAATTCGCGCTCAAGGAGGCGGACCTCGAGGACCTCTTCCTCCGGCTCACGGAAGGCAAGGTGCAGTAGCCGTGGACGAACCGCGCGGGCTCCTGAGGATCCTGGACGACTTCTGGAACCCGGTCCTCGTGAAGGAGGTCCGGCAGGCGTTGCGCGGCCGGTTGTTCCACATCTGCTTCTCGATCACCCTCGTCGGGGTCACGCTCGTCAGCGCGGGGATGGTCGTCGCCATGGGCAACGAGGTCTCCCACAGCGAAGGCCGCGACTTCTTCCTCGGCCTCTTCACCTGCCTCGCCATCGCGGTCATCGGTTTCGTGCCGTTCACCGCGTTCAACGCGATGGGGTCGGAGTGGGATGAGAACACGTTCGACCTGCTGGTCATCTCGAACCTTCGTCCGGGACGGATCGTCCTGGGGAAAGTCCTCGGCGCGCTGACCCAGGCGATGCTCTTCTACTCGGCCTTCACGCCGTTCCTCGTGCTCTCGTTCCTGCTCAGGGGGATCGATCTGTTCGCCGTGATCGTCGCGCTCGGCGTGTCGTTCGTCTGCTCCACGGGACTCACGGTGCTCGCGATCATGCTCTCGACGCTGTCCAAAGCGCGGTTCGCGCGCGTCGTGCTGCTCGCCGTGCTCGCCGCCGTGCTCGTCGGCGTGACGAGCGGCTCGATTGTCTTCACGGAGCAACTCCTGCGTTTTCCGGGCGACCTGCGCGACCCGGAGGCCGTTCAGGCCATGCTCGTCTTCGTCGTCGGCGTCGCGATGGCGGCCTCGTTCTGCTACTGCGTGGCGTGCAACATGCTCTCGCACGCCGAGGAGAATCGTTCGACCGGCGTCCGCGTGCTCCTGACGGCTTCCCTGCTCGTCGCGCTCGGGTTCATGACGAGCATGATGATGCAGTTTCGGGTCGATCGGAGTGCCTTGTCCGCGATGATCATCGCATTGCTCCTCGGATCGCTCCTGCCCTCGATGTATCTCGTGACGGAGCCCGAGCGCCTGGGGCGCCGCGTGGCGCCGCGCGTCCCTCGGAACCGGCTGCTCGCCTTGCTCGCGACCCCTTGGCTCCCGGGGGGCGGGCGCGGGATGCTTCTATTTCTCCTCCACACGGGCGGGATACTCGCTTTCTGCTTCCTGGCGCACGCGTCGCTCAAGGGTTCGAGTGAGCGCATGCTCACGAGCGGGGTGCCGGCGGTCCTTGCCCTCGCGGTCTACGCCATCGTGTATCTGGGTCTCCCGTCCGCGATCCAGGCGCCGTTCACGGATCGGCCCAAGGCCCGAGTCATCGCGCGGGTCAGCATCCCCGGCCTCCTGCTCGTGTTCCTACTCGTTCCCGCGCTCCTTGGCTTCTTCGTCGGGAACTACAACCTCGTGAACATGCGGCACGTGGGCAACCCCGAATTCCTCATGGAGCGGACATGGAACTCGATCCATGCACACCCTGGGATCTGGAGGCTGCTCGCTGGCCTCGCGACCCTCACGATCGCCCTGAACCTCTACCGCATGGGTCGGGGCATCCGGGAGGTCTCGCAGGCGAGCGCGAGGCGCGCGGAGCTCGCGCGCGATTCGCGCACTCCCGAGAGCGGACAGACCGAGCCCGAGGCCGCGGATGCCGTCGCCGAGTCCTGAAGCCTTCGCGCTCGCCGAGCGCTACCGCCTCGGCCTCGCCGAGACGCCGCACCGCGGACCGGCGGGCGATCGCCTGGGCAAGGGCACCGGCGCATCGCTCGAGTTCCAGGACCGGCGCGTCTACGTCCCGGGCGACGACGTCCGGCATCTCGACTGGGCAGCGTACGGCCGGACGGATCAGCTCATGGTGCGCCTCTATCGCGAGGAGATCCTGCCCCGCGTCGACCTCGTCGTCGACGGCTCGAAGTCGATGGGCGTCGACGCGGAGAAGGCCCAGCTCACGGTGGACCTCGCGGCGCTGCTGTATTCTTGCGCGCGCGCGGGCGGCTTCGACGCGCGGCTGCTCCTCGCGTCCGATCGGCCGGAACGTATCGGCCTGGAGCAACTGCAGTCGGAGGGCCTCGCATTCACGGGCGTGCGCCCCTTGCAGGAGAGCGTGCAAGGCGCGCTCTCCGAGCTGCGGCAGGGCTCCATCCGCATCCTCGTCTCGGACTTCCTCTCGCCGCACGAGGCGAGTGGACTCGTGCGGCCACTCGCGGCGCGCGCCGGCGGCATCGCGCTCCTGCAGGTCCTCGGGCGGGCGGACGCCACACCCGAAGAGGGCAGCGCGCTGCGCCTCACGGACGTCGAGACGGGCGGGACGCTCGACCTCGTGCTCGACCGGCGGACCATCGAGCTCTACGAGACGCGCCTCGGGCGACTCGCCGACGGGCTGGCGCGCGAGTGCCGGCGGGCCGGCGGCAGGTTCGTCTCGGTGACGGTCGGGCGTCCGCTCGACGCGTTGTGCCGGACGATCCTCGCGCGCGACGGTCTGCTCACGCCCGTGTAGAATCGCGCTCGTGCCCAAATTGCACGAGCGTCTCGCAGCTCTGAGCTCGTTCACCGACGCCTTGAATCCCGTGCTCGTCAAGGAGGCGCGGCAGGCGATGCGCGGCCGGTCGTTCACCGGGGGGTTCACGATGATCCAGGTGTTCGCGGTCCTGATCACCGTGCTCTGCATCTTGAGCGACTCGGAGGCCGAGAACGGGCTTCCACTCCTCGGATTCCTGACGCTCTCGCTCGCGGCGGTCCTCTACGTGTACCTGCCGATCGCGAGCTTTCAGTCGATGGCCGGCGAATGGGACGAGGGCGCGATCGATCATCTCGCGCTGAGCCGGCTGTGCCCGTTGAGGGTGCTCCTCGGGAAGCTCCAGTGGGCGGCGGTCCAAGGGCTGCTCTTCGTGCTGGGCTTCCTGCCGTTCCTCGTCCTGACGTTCCTCATGCGTGGCGTCGATATCGGGACTGTCCTGTGGCAAGTCGCGAGCGTCTTCGTGCAGTCCGTGACGCTCTGTGCTGTCGCCCTCGCGCTCGGCACATTCGCTGAGCGCCGCGCGCTTCGGCCGGTGTGCCTGATGCTCCTGGTCTTCGCGTGTGTGAACGCCCTCAGGACGACCGGTACGCTGGCGTTCCTGATGAACGAGACGGGCAATGTCGGGCTCGGAGCGCTTGCCCTCCCGTTGCTCATGCTCTTCACCGGGCAGGGAATCGTCGCAGGGTTCGCAATCCTCGCAGGCGTCGCTCGTCTCGAGCATGCGCACGGGAACCATTCGACGGCGCTCCGCGTCTTCACGTCCGTGAGCCTCGTCGTCCACGTCCTGATCCTCTGGCTGATCTCATCGCCTGGGTCTTGGATGCCAGGCTCGCTGCTGCTGTCCGGGGGATCCGCGACCATGCCGTTCACGGTGATCGTAATGGGATCGAGGTCGCTGCTCCCTATCTCGGGCCCTCAGTCGATCCTGCTCTGTCTCGCTATTCCCTCTGCTTTCTTTGTCACCGAGCGCAGCGCGCTGCCCGTCCGATCCGCGCGCGGGATCCCGCGGAATCCCGTGCTCGCCATGCTCGCGGCACCCTGGATGCCCGGGGCGCAGCGCGGCGTCCTGTTCGTAGGCCTCCACTTCTGGGCAGCGTCGAGTGCTTGCGCGTTCCTCGGCTTCCGTGCTCGAGGGAGCTCCTTCTGGGCATTCTCGAGTGCCTACGTGATCGTCGCGTTCCTCGTAATCGCTTCGAGCCTGACGATGCTGTTCCGCAGGGACGAGTCACGACGCGCCAGACTCCGCGTCTGGATCCTCCTGATCCCGATCCTCGGCTCTCTCTGCGTGCCGGTCATCGGCGCCGTCATCCCGTGGGATTGGGCTGCCCCGGCGGTCTACGCGGTCGCCACACTGGTCTTGCCGCTCCTCGCCTGGCACGTGGTGCGGGGGCTCGCTGAAGTCGTGCGCTGCAGTCGTCGTAATCGGGAGGCCGCGCTCACTCCACCGTGAGGTCCTGATGCACGGTGAGGTCGCCTGGCTCCCCGTACCTCTGCTCACCAGGGCAATGATACGACGGGCGTCACCGACAGCCGAACGCTCCAATCCGGGCCGAACGCGTCGGGACTCTCGATGTAGTAGGCGCCTTCGAGGGCGAACTTCCACGGCATCCTGCCGAAGATGACAGTCCGGCTGATCCCGGTTCCGAGGGGCAACGTGAGGCGGTCGCCCCCGTCCGCATCCCAGTCGTACGACCACTGCGGATCGGAACCGATGGCCCAACCATCGGGCAGGAGGTAGGTGTAGAAGTACTGACCACCCGTCACATTGACGTTGTCTGCCGACGAGGACGTGGAGACAACGTTCCACTGGTGCGTCACGAGGAAGCCCACGGCCCCCCACTCCTGCAAGTGCCCGATCAGGAGCTCCGGGCCGACCGACCACTGGTGCTTGCCGACGTCATCCTGCGTCGCAGTGGGCGCGGTCCCCACGATGCCGCCGAGCAGGATCAGGCC
>SMVQ01000053.1 GCA_004357655.1 Planctomycetota bacterium | reverse complement strand
CCGTAGGGCAGGAACAGGCCCTTGTGCGGATCGATCACCACCGAGTCGGCGCGCTCGATGCCGAACATGCGCGACCGCATGGAGTCGAGCAGCAGGAACGCGCCGCCGTAGGCCGCGTCCACGTGGTACCAGAGCGCCTCGGCCGCGGCCACGTCGGCCAGAGCGTCGAGTAGATCGACGGCGCCTGTGTCGGTCGTGCCCGCGGTGCCGACCAGCAGGAAGGGCCGCAGCCCGGCCTCGCGGTCCGCCCGCACGGCCTGCGCGAGCGCTCCCGCGTCCATGCGATAGTTGGCATCCATGGCCACGGCGCGCATGGGTGCCTCGCCGACGACGGCGTCGATCGCCGCGATTGGGAGCCAAGACCTGCACAACCTGGCCTGGGACGACGCGACTCAGCTGCTCTGGTCCGTCGACCTCGGCACGGACGTGCTCGTGACGATCGATCCGGCCGACGGGACGACGACGTTCATCGGGGACACGGGGCTGAACCTGGTCCACGGGCTCGCGATCGACCCGTCGGACGGGACGATCTACGCGCTACGCAGCAGCCCGGTCGGGACGTCCTCCGAGCTCTGGATCCTCGATCGCGCGACCGCGCAGCCGACGCTCGTCGGAGCCGTCGGCTTCGCCGCGCTGAGCGCCCTCGACTTCGACCCGACGACCGGCGCCCTCTGGGCTGCATACGCGTCGAACGTGCAGCACCTGGGCATCCTCGTGACCATTGACCCGCAGACGGCGGCAGGCACATTCATCGTGCCGACTCAGCGCCTGACCGGGATGGCGTTCGACGCGACCGGTGCACTGTACGGCGTCGACAACAATCTCTCGAACTACGTCGAGACCTCCGTCTACTTCATCAACACCTCGACCGGTGTCGCGTCGTTCCTCGGTAACACGACGTCGAACAACATCGGTGGACTCGCGTTCGGCGGTCCGTCGGCGACCGCGACCTACTGCACGACGTCGCCGCACTCAGGGGGGTCGGGTGCGCGCATCGACCGCCTCGGTTCGACGAGCCTCGCGCACGACGACCTCGTCCTCGTCGCCACCGACAGTCCCCCGAACCAGAACGGCATCTTCTTCTACGGACCGAACCAGACGCAGGTCCCGGTCGGCGACGGCCAGCTCTGCGTCGCGGGGCAGATCGGTCGCCTCCCGGTAGTCGACACTGGCACCGCCGGGCGCGCCGAGTGGCCCTTCGACTACGGGAATCCGCCCACGGCCGCGACACAGGTCCTCCCCGGCTCGACGTGGAACTTCCAATTCTGGTTCTGCGACCCGCTCGGCCCCGGCGGCAGCGGGTTCAACCTGTCGGACGGGATGGCGGCGATGTTCCTGCCGTAGGGTCCGAACCTGGCGGGCAGGTCGTGGTGGCCGAGGGGATCGCGTCTATTCGTGTGCGCGAACTGGGCCGCCTATCGCGAGCTACTACCGACGGTGCCCCTGTCTGCGAGCGCGGATGGGGTCGCGGACGTCAGGTGGTCGATCGTGCACTGCGCCCCGGCGGGTGCCGCGAGGAGCGCGAGGACGGGGATGAGGATCACTCGGTTCATGGTTGCATCCGGGTAGGAAGGTGCGGGGTGGGTTCGCCCTCCTGGGGTGAAGCCGGCTCGTGACCTGCCAAGAGAGATCCACCTTCCCCTCTGGCATCGCCGACCGGCCCTCCGCTCGCCGCGGTTCCCTACAGTTCAGCCCACCAGACGCACCCTGCACCTGGCATGGTGCGGGTCATCGCCAACCGTCAGATTCAGAACATGAAGCGAGCGGGCATCATCGAAGCCCGCCGTGGCCACCTGGTGAAGCTTCCGGGCTAGCCGCCAAGTGCGAGCAGTTCCCGGCGACGGGCGCCGGGGGCTAGGCACGCGACGCGGGCGAGTCGGCGCTTCATTTTCCGCCGCCACCACCCCTGGAAGTGTAGGTCTCGAGCTGTGCGGGTGTCAGGAACCCTGCGAGCTCGTTGCGGTGCGCCTCGCGATCGCTTCGCTTGAGCTCGCCGAGGATTTCGGTGTCTTCACCCGCCTCCCAGCGGCGGACGAGCTCCGCTTCGCGATCGTATTGGGCCAGGAGCGCCGTCCGCATGGAGCTGGACTGTTGCGGTGTGAGCTCGAGCCACTCGTCGATCCTCGGCATGGTCTCGTCCAGTTTGGCCAACCGTGCCTCGATGCGCGTGCGAACCTTCCCGACCGCTTCCTCGTGGCGGATCTCCGAGAGGGTGTCGGCGACCTTCTTCTTGAATCCCGGTAGCGCCGTGAGTGCATCGTCATCTAGCGCTCCCGAGCTCGCGAGTGCCAGGCGAACCTCGTCGCGGAAGGCCTCGAACTCCTCCTTGGGCACGAACCCGGCCGTGACCGGAACGCGTTGCGAGGGGCTCGAGGCTGGAATGAGCTCGAGTATCGCGAGGCGATCGCGCAGGTCCCGGTTCTCCTCGGCCAGGTTCTTCAGTTGGGCGAGAATGTCGGCATCGCTCGCGGCGGCACTGGGCAGGGCCGGATCGACCGCGCGAGGCTCGGTGGAGAGCGCGGTCGTGAGCATCGCGGCGAGTGCGACCGCGCTGAGAACCAGCGCGAGGAACGAGACGATCAGGGGCGCCTTCATGAGAATGTATCGTCGATACGATCAGTTCAGCCGGTAGGTCGCGAGCTGTTCCGGTGTCAAGAAGCTCGCGAGCTCGCTCGATTGTGCAACGCGGTCACTCGCCTTCAGTTCGCCCAGGATCTCCTCGTCCGCGCCCTCCTCCCGCAGCCGCACGTACTCGGCCTCGCGATCGAACTGGGACAGGAGCACCGACCGCAGCTTGTCGGATTGATGCGGCGTGAGCTCGAGCGAGTCTTCGAGCCTCGTCATGGTCTCGTCCAGCCTCCCGACCCGCTCCTCGAGTGCGCGCAACTCGTCGGCGGCTCTCTGCTTGCGAAGCTCCAAGAGGCTGCCCGCGACGTACTCCCTGAATTCCTGCAACTCCGCGAGCGTCGCCACCTGCGGAGCTTCCGCCGGACCTTCCACCCCTCCCCCGGAGGCCTCGGGTGACTCCTCGCCGCGAGCGTCCACCTCGCCGCTGGGAACGAGCCCGGCCATGACGGGGGCACGCTGAACTTCGGCAGGCCTAAGCTCGGTCAGGTTTCCGATCCCTGGCGGAGGGTCGGCATCCGAACCGGCCTTGGCATTGAGACCTGCCTCGGCGCGACGATGCCCGACGGTTAGCACGGTCACGAAGCCGACCGCGCCGATGGCGAGCGCGAGTAGCGAGACGATCTTGGTGCTCTTCATCGATGGACCAGCCGGCCTGGACGACTCTCGAGCTTCCGCCCTCTCGCCGTCCAAGCCCGCCTAATCACGCGGATTGCTACTTGTCCCGCTTCTTCACTGGGTCCTGCTTGTGCTGCTCCGGGGTCTTCCCTGCCGAGCGCTTCTTCAGGGCCTCGATCTTCTTTGCGGCTTGTTCGGGCGTGAGCTCGCCCGCCTTCACCGCGCGCTTGATCGCCTCGATATCTCCCCCATATTCCTTCTGCTTGTGCGCGGCCTTCTTCTCTGCCAGAGACTTCTTGAAAGCCTCGAGCCGCGCCTCGCCCTGCTCGGGAGTGATCCGACCCGCGGCCACCGCGGCCTCGATGCGGAGCGCCACTCCCTTGACGTTGGGTTCTCGTCCGGCCTGCTTCGCTTTCAGACTCTCCTTGAAGGCCTCGATCCGCGCCTTGCCCTGCTCGGGAGTGAGGCGGCCGGCCTCCACGGCAGCGGCAATCTCGCGGATCACCGCCTCGGGGTCCGCTCTGTCCGATGCGACCTTCCTCGAGGCCATGCCCTTCTTGATCTCAGCGATCCTCTCCTTCGCCTGCGCCTCGGTGATCCGGCCCGCGGCCACCGCGGCTTCGAGCTCGATCAGAGCCCTGTCGAGACGCACGGTCTCCTGCTCGGCGGACTTCCGCTGCCAGGCGGCGAACCGCTCCCGCGCCTGCTCGTGCGTGAGCTTGCCCGCTTCGACTCCGGTTTGGAGCTTGGCCCAGACCTCCTTGGCGTTGGCGCGATCGGTCCTGTGCCCGGGGGTCTTCTTCCCGGCGGCCTGCTTCTCGGCCTGGTGCTTCTTGTAGCCGGCAATTCTCTCCTGCGCCTGCTGCTCGGTGATCTTGCCGGCCTCGACCATGGCTTGGAGCTCGGCCTTGACCACTCGGAGGGCGTCGCTCGCGCGATCCTGCTGGATCGCTTCGCCATCGAAGACCAGCGTCGGCGCGGCGTAGGCGCTCCCGGCGACGGCGAGAAGCCCTGCGAGCACGAAGCCCGCGGGAAGTTGCCAGCTGGCGAGGGGCGTGCGGCCGTCGAGGCGCGCTCCAAGGATACGTGTGATGCGTTGCATGAGAGGGCCTCCGTTGGCCGCGAGGACTGTGCGGGTCATGGGTTTGCTGATCCGAAGCGTCTCCATGGTGGTGAGCGCTTCGGCGAGAAGCCTCGGATCTCCCGTCAGTCGCACGGACGAATCGTCGCAGCAGTACTCGCGCTCGAGGCGCATCTGCTTCGAGATCCACCACACGACGGGATGGAAGAACAGAACGATTTCCACGACCGCCTGGGCCGCGTTGAGGAGGTGATCGTGGCGCCGGATGTGCGCCAGCTCGTGGGCCAGAATAGACCGGAGCTGGTCGGGCGTGAGCCCCGTGAACGCGGACGCGGGCACCAGGACGACCGGGCTGAACCACCCGACCACCATCGGCACCTGCGCCAGGCCGCTCCGCAGGAACCGGACGTTGCGTGAGACCCCGAGCTCTTCCTTCAGCGTGTGGAACGCGCGCTGCCAGGTCGAGTCGGGCTCGAGTACGGCGGTCGTCTTCAGGCGCTGGGCGCCGTAGCACTGCAAGCTGAAACGCACCGCCATCCAGAGGGCGCCGACGGCCCAACACGTGGCCGCGATGCCCGTCGTTCCAGAGTGCATCAGAAGACCGGCCCCGAATTCGCGAGTTGCGAGCGAGTTCTGCAGAGCACTCGCACGGGTGGCGAGGGAGATGTCAGCGAGTGCGATGGTGAAGCTCGCGAGGAACGCCAGGAGGCAGAGCAGCATCGCTCCGCTGGCGACGGCGTACCGCTCCGCGGACGATCGCTGTCGCATGGTGCCGAGCAACAGCCCCGCGAAGAGACCGATGAGTGCCCCCTGCCACAGAAAATGCAGGACCGCCACACCCATGGCTGCCCAGGTCGACGAGAACGAGACGGCGCCGACGCTCATGACTCGCGCTCCTGCAGCTTGTCGAGCATCGCACGAATCTCGCGCAGCTCGTCCGGGCTGGTCTTGCGCATCGAGAGCGCCTGCAGCACCAGGGAGCCCGGCGAGCCCTTGAAGGCCCGATCCAGGAGGTCGCGCAGGAGCATTCGCTGCGTCTGTCCCTGCGGACGAGCGGCCCAATAGACCTGGGGGCGTACGGACATGTCGCGCTCCAAGAGCCCCTTCCCCGTCATGATCTGCATCAGTTTCAGGACCGTCGTGTAGCCGATGTCCTGCCGCTTCCTCAGGTGGTCATGGACTTCACGTACCGTAGCCGAGCTTCGTTCCCAGATCACTCCGAGGATCTTGAACTCGGCCTCCGTAGGCTTGCGGGGCGGATCGTTCTTGCTCATGGCTGCGGACAGTTCTCGGTCCTCGCTCGACGCGGAGAGCACTATACGAAACTCTTCGTCAATGCGACGAATCTTGTGCCGACATTTACGAAACTCTTCGTCAAAGTGTGCGCAGCCCGCATCTGCGGTACCCGGACTGGGCCTACCCCAATGGACGGGTTCCTGAGGGATCACCGCGTCTTGATCTGCGACCGCGACACGAAGTTCACACCGCAGTTCAAGCGCATCCTCCGCGGTGACGGCGTCGACGTAGCCATGACTCCGAGGCAGGCCCCCAACTGCAACGCCTTCGCCGAGCGGTTCGTGCTCTCGATCAAGTCCGAGTGCCTGCGGCGGATAATCTTCTTCGGGGAAGGCTCCCTCCGGCGGGCGGTCTCGGAGTACATCGCCCATTATCATGTCCAGCGAGCGCACCAGGGGATCGGGAACGAGCGGATCGAGCAGCGAAGCGAGATGAGAGACGGCGAAGTCCAGTGCACCGAGCGTCTCGGCGGCTTGCTCAAGTTCTACCGCCGCGTGGCGTAGTCAGACTGGGACGGAGACGAAGGGGCTGGCTGAAGTTCAGGTCTGTCCTGACTCGTGTTGCAACCGAACGATGCCGTAACTCGCGTGGTCGAACGGCCCGATGTCGTGCTCCAGCCTGCAGATGAGCGGCGGCCCGGTTTGTGGACAACACGGGATCAGCATTCGCCCGATCGTACGCCGCGCTCACCATCGTCGCGCGTCGCCTCGGAACGCCTCACCAGTGGGTACGATGGAAGGTTTTCGGTACCCACAGCACGTCCGTGTCGACTGATGTGTGGACGGCCTACCGCGCCTCCGATGCGTCCGGGTCCACGAGCGTGAACACGTCGTCGCCGAGCTCGAGGCCCGACGTCACGCTCTCGAACGTCAAGACCATCCTGCCCGACATCGGGTTCTCGAGCTCGATGCCCATGGGCACACGAAGCCCGTCGAACTCCTGGAAGTCGGAGTAGGTGATGGTGACGGGGACGCGCACCGGGCCTTCGATGGCGATCTGCTTCAGGCGCAACACGTCCCCGTGCTCGGCGTCGATCCAGTACGTGCGGCTGGGCAGGCCCTCCCGCTCGAGGCGGACGACGTGGACCGGGCGGCCGTCCAGCGTGTCGTTGCGGACGACCTCGATGGAGTCGAAGTAGTCGGCCCAATCGCCCTCGACGGCGCCGGGGTGGTCGAGGATCGCCTGGGTCAGCTCGGCGCCCTTCAAGGCGTCGAAGCCGCGCATCGAGTTGTAGGACCAGGCCTCGGTGCCCCTGGCGACCATGTCGGCACGGCCGAACTGGCCGAAGTCCAGGTGGTTCGCGTAGCGCTCCTTGCCCTGCGTGAAGATCGTCACCGTGCCGCGGATGCCGGCCTGGGCGATCCAGACCTCGCCGCTGAAGCGGGTGCCGCTGTCCGCCTGCACGGCGGCGATGCGGGCGTCGGTGTCGCGCAGGGCGAGGATCTCGGCGAGGGTCGGGAGCTCGGTGTCCGGGGCTACCGCGAGGCGCGTGAAGAGCTTGTCCCCGGAACTGCCGTGGAAGACGAACGACGGGACGAGGCCCTCGGCGTCCGTGGCGAAGGTTGCACCGAAGTCGGCGCGGGCGCGCAGGGCGGCGTGACCCTCGGCGTCGGGCGTCTCGAATGCGAGCCATTTGCCCTTGTCATCCATCGTGAGGAGACCCTTCTCGATGGAGAGCTCGACGCGCTTGTCCCCTTCGGCGCGCACGAACGTGCCCACGTACTTCTCGAGCTCGGAGGCGGGGACCTCGGGCACGAGCTCGAGGCCCGCGCGCGGAACCTCGAAGTGGAAGCCGCCCTGGTGCATCGTCAGGCCGACGACCGCAGCCTCGACGTCGCGCTGGAAGGACACGTGGACCTGATCGGTGAGTGCGAAGCCCCACAGGCCTTCGGCGTCCGGATGGGTGAGGTCGTACGTCCGCTGGCCCGGGACGTCGAGCGCCAGCCGGTCGTCGTGGATCAGGACCTCGAACGGCGCGTCACGGAACGTCGCGAAGTCGGCGATGTAGATGCCGGTGTAGTCCTCGAAGTTCGGATCCTCCGTCTCGACGCGGGACTTCTCGCTCTCATCGGGCCACTCATCGAGCAGGGCGTCGAAGACCATGCCGAGCGAGGCCGCCCGGAGCGGCGAGGCGCTCTGGTTGATCAAGAGCACGTAGCCCAGGTTTTCCGCTGGCATGAAGGCGACCTCCGCGCTGAAACCGTCGATGTTGCCGCCGTGCTCGACGACCTGGCGCCCATCGTGCTCGCGCAGCATCCACCCGAGGCCGTAGGCCGCTCCAGCGCCCATCTCGATCTGCGGCGCCCAGGTCTCGCGGATGCTCTCGGTCGAGATCAGGCGCACGCCGTCCACCGCGCCCGCCCCCAGTTGGAGCCGCAGCCACTGGGCCATGTCGATCACGTTGGAGTTCACGGCGCCCGCGGGACCGACGTTGCTGAGGTCGATACGGCGCTCGAGCTCGAAGCGCTCGTCCACCTCGTCCCACTCGTAGCCGCGGGCGAGAGGCGGGTCCGCCTCGCCCTCGCCTTCGGTCACCGAGATCGTGGTCGCAGTCATGCCCAGTGGCTCGAAGATGCGCTCCTCGATCAGCGCGTCCCACGTGCTCTCCGCCGCGACGCCGGCCGCCATGCCCGCGGCTAGGTACGTGACGTTGCAGTAGTGAAATGCCGCGCGGAAATCGTCCCAGGGCTCCGCGCCTGCGGCGGTACGCAGGATCTCTTCGCGCGAGACGTCGCCCCCGAACCACAGGATGCTCATGCGCGAGAAGCCGTGCCGGTGGCTCAGGAGGTCGCGCAGCGTGCACTCGGCGTGCTCGTCGTCGCTGCGCACAGCCAGGTCGAAGTAGGGGAGGTAGCGGGTCACGGGGTCGTCCCACGTGAGAGCGCCCTCGTCGACCAGCATCCCGACGAGCGTGGCGGTGAAGGCCTTCGTCGTCGAGCCGACAGCGTAGATCGTGTGCTCGTCGGCCGGCCGCTCGGCCGCGATGTCCGCGAGCCCGAAGCCGCGCGCCCAAACGACCGCGTCGTCCTTGACGATCGCGATCGACATGCCGGCGATGTGCGCGTCCTCGCGCGCGGACTCGAGCTGCTCGGCGAGCTTTGCGAGGCGCTGCTCGAGCGTCGGTCCGTCGCTCGCACCGGCGAGGGGGGCGAACGCCAAGCAGGCGGTGAGGGCGAACAGGAGACGCGACGTGGACATGGGAACTCCGTGGAGAATGCGATTCAGAGGTTCAGCCGTCCTCGGACGAGGACGGTGCGGATTCGAGGGTGGCTTCGACCTCGCGCAGGAT
>SMVQ01000052.1 GCA_004357655.1 Planctomycetota bacterium | reverse complement strand
GCCACTCTGACACTGCTCGGCCTGTCGCCGAAACTCCCCCCGCGCGTCGGCTTGTGGAAGGGATAGTCGGCCTCGAGTGCTCCGTCGCCAGGTCGCGGTCGAGCACGCGCATAGCTCAGGGCGTACCACTCGAGACACCACTCCCGCACGTTGCCCAGGATGCTGCACACGCCGAGGGCGTTCGGGGGAAAAGCGTCGACTGGAGCGTGGAACGGGTGTCCGTCGCCAGGGACATGGAGATTGTCACGCCCTTCGAGCGCGGACGGCGAGGCTCCATACACGTAGGGCGACTCGCTTCCGGCGCGCGCCGTCCGTTCCCACTGTGCTTCCGTCGGCAGCCGCAAGCCGTATCGATCGAGGACGCGTGAGGCCTCCATCCACGACACGCGCTCCACGGGGTGGGTCCAGCGCACCGTCCCGTAGCCGGCCCAGTCGCTTCCGGCGAACCTCTCACTGGGGTTGGACCCGGTCGCCCGAAGCCACTGACCCTGGGTCATCTCGTACTTGGACATGAAGAACGCATCGAGCGCAATGAGCTGAATGGGTCGCTCGTTGGCCTGGGCCCGGGGGTCGTGGTTGTGCTCGGCCGGGTCGGTCTGAGCGCCCATCCAGCTCGCGCCGGCCGGGATCAGGACGAACACCATCCCCGTCGCGTCCTCGATGACGAGTCGTCCGTTCTCATCCCGCGTCGGACGATCGCCCGAGAGCGTGTGCCAGAATTCCCACAGGCCCTGCTCGTTGGCGTCGAGCGGAACGAGACCTATCTGCGGAACCAGCTCGAGCCCGCCGTACACCTCGCTCGCGCGGACCTCCCGGATCGCCCGCTCCCACGGCTCGCTCTGTTCCCCGATCGTGAGCCGCGCGAGCTCTTTGGCGAGGACGAGGTCACGATTCACGCGCTGCTGCTGCGCCTTGAGCTCCTCCAGCATGTGGACGAGCTCTTCCAGGCGTTCGTACAGCAGCCGATCGTCTTCTGTCTCGAATGACCTGGTGAGCTCCCGCCGCTCGACCTCGGCTTCGAGCAGCTCGACCTCGGAGGCGAGACGCGGAGTGTCGGACTCCAGGAACTCGAGGTCACTCTGGGCGCGGGCGCGCACCGCAGGCGACAGAGCGGTGTCCGAGATCAGCTCCAGCTTGCGCGGGATCGCGATGTCGCGCTCTTCCAGGACCTTCGCGAGCGCACGCCAGCGACCGGTCTCCGCGTGAAAGTTCGGGTCGGCGTGCCGTTCCGATCCGGTGCTGCGCGCCACGACCCGCGCCAGCCGCGCGCGGTACTCGTCACGACGCTGGAGCAGCGGCTCCCCCTGATGCAGCCAGCTCGCGAAGCGGCCGGCGTTCTCCGGGTGGATCGGGCCCAGGTCGCGCGCTTCGGTGAGCAGCTCGCTCGTGCGACCCACGTCGGAAGACATTTGGATTTCCCGCGCACGCTGCCGCTCGAACCACGCGACCGCGAACCCGGAAGCCGTCGCCACGAGCACCACGACCGCGAGCGCCGCCGCCGCCAGCTTGTTGCGCGCCACCCACTTCCGCAGCTCGACGAGCGGCCCCGTTCGGTACGCCAGCACCACGCGATGCTCGAGGTACGCCCGCAGGTCCGTCGCCATCTCGCGCATGTCCGCGTAGCGCGCCGGCGCCTCGCGCGCCATGGCCTTCTCACAGATCGCGACCAGCTCGGGCGGCTGGTTGCGCGCCAGCTCCCCGATCGGTCGGGGCGGTCCGTCCAGCACGAAGCGCCAGATGCCGTGCGGCGAGTGCCGTGTGCCGGCGCGGGTGTAGGGCGCGATCCCCGCGAGCAGCTGATACAGCATCGCGCCCACCGAGTAGACGTCGGCCGGCGGCCCGATCTTTTCGACCTCGCCCCGCGCCTGCTCGGGCGCCATGTAGGAGGGCGTGCCCACGACGTCGCCGTCCTGGGTCACGAGGGGCGACTCGGGTCGGTGCGTGGTCGAGCCGCGGCGCTCCGTTTGCACCACGCTGACCGAGTCATCCGGCTCGCCCGCCAGCCGGATGTCCTTCCTGTCGGGCTGGCCCAGCACTCGCGCCAGGCCCCAGTCGATCACGTAGGTCGCGCCGAACGGGCCGACCAGGACGTTCGACGGCTTGAGGTCGCGGTGCACGACGCCCTTGGTGTGGGCGTAGGCCATCGTCTCGCACACGCGCAGGAGGCACGCGAGCGCACGCGTCCGCGGCCAGTCCTCGCTGCCCGCCGCGACCAGCGACAGCACGTCGCTGAAGCTCTGGCCCTTCACCAGGCTCATCGTGAAGTAGACGCGCCCGTCCGTGTCGACCCCCAGCTCGTGCAGGGGGACGATGCCGGGGTGGTTGAGCTGTCCGGTGACCTGCGCCTCCTCCAGGAAGCGCGCCACGGCGCGCGCGTCGGCCGCCGGCGTGTCGCCGTGCGACTTCGCATCGCCCTTGCCCAGGATCACTTTCATGGCGAGGTGGCGGCGCAGCTCCTCGTCCCACACGCGGTACACGACACCCATGCCGCCGCGCGCGACCTCGCCCTTGAACTGGTAGCGGCCGGAGGAGGTCTGGTGGGTGGCGAGACGCTCGAGGATGTTCGCGGCGAAATCGGAGTCCGGCTCGTCGTCCTCCGCACCATCGGTGACTTCGGCCCGGCTGCCGGCGGGCGACTCACCCTCCGCGCGCGTGCGCGAAAGCGCGGCGGAGAGTCCCAATCGATCCAGGACGTCGCGCACGCGGACCCAGGCCCCGTGCAACTCGCGCAGCCCCGACTCGAGCTCCGTGTGCCGTTCGACGAAGGACTCGAAGTCGAGCTCCTCCCCGGCTTCGACCCGGGTCACGTAGTCGGCGAAGACCGAATCCACGGAGTGCTCGGCCTCGCGGTCCTCCTCGTCGTCCGTCATGCTCGATACCGCCAGCGTCGGGACCGGGGGGTAGCGCCGACACGCGGCTCGCTCCCACGGATTGTCCTCGGGAGCCAGTCTAGTCGAGCTGGCGGTCGGATCGGAGCCTCTACGGGCGAGATCTAGTCGGGCCGACTACTCGAGCACGAGCTGCACCCAGTGCTCTGAGTCCGCCGGCAGCTCTTCGCCCGTGAGTCTCGTCAGAACCGCCCAGGCGTTCGTCCGCAGGTCGGCGTCCTGGGCGCTCAGCGCGTCGACCAGGCCGGGCACCGCTCGCCCCGAGCCCAGCTGGAGCAAGGCCTGACACAGGGCCACCGAGAGTTCGGGTCGCTCGAACAGGAGCGCCACGATGAGCTCGGCCGCCTCGTGGCGGAAGAGCGGGTGGCGCGCGAGATTGCGGACCGCGGCGATGACCACGCCCGGGTTCGAGCGCTCGGTGTCGTGCTCGAACTCGGCGCGGTCGTCCGCCCACGACTCGAGCTCGCGGTCGAACCAGCCGAGCCACTCTCCGCGCGTCGAACCGTGGTCGTCGCCCGCCATCTCCTCCAGCGACCAGCGTGCTGCCCGCTGGACCGCGGGATGTTCGTCCTCGAGCATGAAGGCGATCTGGTCGAGATCATCCACGGAGTGGATCCGACCCAACGCCACGACCGCAAACTTGCGCAGCCTCCAGTCCTCGTCATCCAAGAAGGGAGTCACAGCGCTGGCGAGCTCGTCTTCGACGAGCCATGGGCGTCGCTCGGCCAGGTCGGACAGCGCGGTGAGGATCAGCGGGTCGAGGCCGGGATCCCGTCCGAGGAGCATGGGCAGGGCCTCGAAGCTGCGTGGATTGCCGGACTGAACGAGCGCATTCACGACCCAATCGAGCATCGGACGCCCGACGCTCTTCAGCTCGTCGCCCAGTCGATCCCACGCACTCCCGTTGCCCGAGAGGATCCGCGTCAACGACGCCTGAAAGGTTCGCCTCACGGCGTGGGACGAGAGCTCGCGCGGGTCGTACTCGCGACCGAGATCGAGCAGGCGCTCCAGGGCCTGACTGGATTGTCTGTCGCCGAGGACACGAACGGCCGCCAGCCGAACCTCGGGAGAGGAGTCGTCATCCACGAGCCCGTCCAGGAACAGCAGCACGTCGCGCTCGCGCATTCTCCCGAGTGCCATGCGGGCCAGCTCACTTGCGGACTCCAGGCGCGCGGGATGGAGCGTCTGCTCTCCGGCGAGCTCCGACGTCTCTCCGGCGGCGATCTCGAACAGGGGTGCGATCGCATCAGGGCCGAGCGCTGCGAGCTCGCGGGTGACGCGATCCACGTCGCGGGTGCTGTTCCGCAGGCTCCTGTGGAAGACCCGCATCACCCTTGCGCTGGACGGCGACTGCACGGTCTGCGCGACCGAGACGCCCGCGAATAGAGCGAGCACGGCGACGATCCGTGCCGCTGTCACTCCACGCTCCCGACGATGCGTCAGGAGCGGCGCTGCAGACCGCCGCCGGATTCATCACTGTAGAGCGAGCTCAACCCCGGCAGCTCTACTTCGCCGCCGGCCACCCGGTCGTCGAAGTTCACGATCAGCTTCGTGTGCGCGTCGCCATAGTCACGTTGGATGTCGATCTGGTTGCCGGCCGACATCATGCCGTTCACCTTCACTACCGAGGAGCCGCTCGCGTCGAGGTTGACGTCATAGGAGTTGTTCTCGGCGTACATGAAGGCATTCATCTCCTTGAGCGTCCCGAACACCGGGTCGCCGAAGTAGATGTTGCCGCTGTCCTCGACGTTCTCGTCGCGCAGAGCGATGAAGGCCACGGCATCCTTGTTCTGGTTCAGATAGAAGAGGTTGTCCGAGAAGTAGATGTTGCCACTGACCACGAAGGTCACCTGCATGCCGTCCGACTCGGGCGTGAAGAACTTGAACGAGTACGTGTTCTTGTTGTGGAGCCAGAGGTTGCCATCGATGTAGAAGACCTTGTGGTTCGAGTCGGGTCCGGGGTTCCCGCCACCGGCGCCGGACAGGGTGATGTGATAGGCGTCCTTCCCGTCAGCGTGAAGCCGCTGTCTTGCCTGCCAGGGAGCGCCCTCATCCGCCGTCCGCCAACAGCAGATGAAGCTCGGTGGAGCAGTTCCCGACAACGCCCGTCCACTCGACGCGGATCGCGACCGGCAGCAAGGTGTAGTCGCCCGCGTGGTCCAATCCATCGACGTTTTCGTCGCCGTTGAGATCGCGGGGCATGACGAGAGCGAGGTTGTTCACGTCCTCTCGCAGAGCGACGGCGGTTCCTCCGAGGGAGATCGTCGGGAACAGGATTGCGCCGACCTGGCCGTCGCCATCCCCTTCGCGTGCCGTGAGGCCGTTCACGGCGAAGCCGGCGCCGGCCGCGGTGCCCGCGCCTCCGGGGTCGTCATCCGGGTCGGAGTTGAAGCGGCGGAAGATCTCGGGAAACGTTTCCGCTTGGATCTTCTCGGCCATCTCCCGCGCGGCGGCGATGGCAATCTGTTGCTCCTCGGTGGCCTCTGCGAGATCGTCGGCTTTGATCATGGCCTGGACCAGGGCGCCGACGGCCACGGTGAGAATGACGGACGCGATCAGGACGTCGACCAGGGTCGAACCGGCGCGGCTCCGGCGCTTGGCGTTCCCTCGCAGCCGGCGATGTCCTCTCAATTCCATTGACACAACTCCCCCATCAAGCCTGGCTATTCCCCTCTGGAATCCTGCGGAATCCTGCGGAATCCTGCGCGCGAGTTCCCCACAACTTCGCGGCCGTGCTGCTCTTATCGGCTCAGCAGACGGAAGAAAACGGGTGGAACACGATTCCCTCCGTACGGTTGCGCGTACTGCTCGAGTCTGGGCGCCGACCCACCACGGCCGTGTGAGCACGAGTCCGCGTTCGGTTCGGAAGCCCGTTCAATGTCCGCCGCCGTCGCCTACCAACCCATCACGTCGCGCAGCGTCGAGGCCAGGTCCGCGCTGAACCGGGCACTGTCGTCGGCGGCGAGGTGGGTGCCGTCGTGAGTGTCGTACTCGCTCCGTGAGTAGTCCAGGAAGGGCACTTCGAGGTTGCTGCAGAGCTGGTCGAAGAACGCCGAGGGATAGGCCCTTTCCTCGATGCGGAGCAGTTGCCGTGACAGCGGCAGGCGCACGCAGACGAATTCCCAACCGTCCCGCGCGAGCCCCCTCAGCATGTCGCGGAGCTCGGTTGTCGCGGCGGTCCGTCGAAGGCGCGTGGACTCCCGGAGCCGCCGCCGGTAGGTCGCGTTGTTGCGCGACGGGTTCGCTTCGTAGAACCAGGACCGGCGCCACGACTTCGTCCCGAGCACGAATGTCGCGCCGCGCCGGTGGACGTCCAGCCAGTCATTGAGGAGGAAGTCGATCTTCTCGGGGGACATGCCCTGGATCGTGGCGAGGACCGCGTCGAATTCCGGGTTGCGCTCTGCGTAGATACTGAGGGGTGAGAGCGAGACGACGACCCTTCGCGCTGGGTAGGAACGCAGCTCGGGAAGCAACTGGAGGAGTTGTGCGCCGGAGCCCCAGATCACGGCTGCCCTTCCGAGACCGGCCTTGGCAAACTCGTCGACGACGATGCCGTGGTGCGCGCGCGAGTCGCCGATGACGAGGATCCGTGCGTGTTCGAGGTCTTCGGAAGAGTAGAACGGACCCAGTCCGCGCTCGGTGGTGATGAGCGCGCCCCCCGAGAGGTCGGTCCGGCGGGGGTTGGCGGGGAACCGGGGCGCGACGATGTAGTTCCAGGCGGCGAGCAGGGCCAGGAATACAACCGCGAAGATGACGGCGGGGGAGCGCCTTGCCCGCCTCCGGTTTCGACTCGTTCGCGTGGAATCTTGCACGGTGCCGCTCAGAACTGGAAGTAGATGAACTCGGCGCCCTCGCCGCGGCGGATGACCGTGAGGAGGAAGAGGAGCACGGCCGCAACCACCGCGCGCAGGTTCGCAGACTTGCGCAGGCCGAACCACTCGTGGGCGATCTGGCCCAGGTGCAGGGCGACGACCGGGATCAAGAGGACGAGGTAGCGCGCGCTCGCGAGCGACTCGAGCCCGAGGGGTTCCCGGAACGGGGCCACGAACATGCGCCCGAGCAACGCCCAGGCCATGGCGAAGCTCTCGGCGCGGAAGAACACCCAGGTCGTCAGGACGAAGACGTACACGAACGCCATCTGGAGCATGCGCGCGGCGAGATCACCGACGCCACGCGGCCTTCCGAACCGGCGCTCAGAACGCTCGTTGCCGCGGATCGCCCGCTCGACACAGAGTCCGAGACCGTGCAGCCCACCCCAGGCCACGAACGTCCACGACGCTCCGTGCCAGAGGCCTCCGAGGAGCATCGTGAGCATGAGGTTCACGTACATCCGGCCGGTTCCTGCGCGGTTCCCTCCCAAAGGAATGTACAGGTAGTCACGGAGCCACTGGGAGAGCGAGATGTGCCAGCGCGTCCAGAACTCGGACAGCCCGCGGCTGATGTAGGGGTACAGGAAGTTCAGGGGGAAGCGCAGCCCCATGAGGTAGGCGAGGCCGATCGCGATCCCGGAGTACCCGGCGAAGTCGCAGAAGATCTGGAAGCTGAAGTAGACGACGCCGAGCCACGCCTCCACGGGGGTGAGCTCCGGGATCGCCTGCATGCGGAACACGCGCCCGACCGCCGGAGCGAGGTTGTCGGCGACCACGACCTTAAGGAACAGCCCCGAGATCACGTAATAGAGACCCGTGTAGACCGTAACCGCGCGCAGCGGGCGGCGCTTCCGTAGCTGAGGCAGCAAGTCCCGCGCTCTGACGATCGGTCCCGCGACGAGTTGCGGGAAGAACGAGACAAACAGGAAGAAGTCGCGGAAGCTGTCGCACGGCTTCAATGCGCGGCGGTAGATGTCGATCGAGTAGCTGAGGGTCTGGAATGTGTAGAAGGAGATCCCGACCGGAATGATCCAGCCGGAGAGCTCCCAGTCGACGTCGAAGCCCAACGTGCGCGCCATTCCGGCCACGTTCGTGACGGTGAACGGGCCGAACTTGAACACCGCCAGCAGGCCGAGGTTGCAGGTGAGGCTCGCGAGGAGCCACTTCTTCCGAACCGCCTCGTCGTCGGAGTCGAAGATCTTCTGTCCGACCCGGTAGTCGACGAGCGCCGATGCGGCGATGAGCGTGACGAACCAGGGGTTCCACCAGGCGTAGAAGAACAGGGACAGAAACAGCGCGGTGGACTTCGCCGCGGAGAACGGCAGGAACCGCCACGTCGTCCAGGCGACGGCGAAGAAGATCCAGAAGGTCAGAGAGTCGAAGGACACCCGATCTAGCTCTGGCCAGGGCTCTGGCTAGCAGCCCTTGGTGAAAGTCCCGACACGCTCGAGACCGCCTGGATCCGCGCTGGCTGCGTTGCAGGGTCCCCTTCGAACGACCCAAAGGGGTCGTCTCGATCCGCCTTCGGCAGACCGGGGCTTACCCCTCCGAGTATCCAGTGAATACGCGTCGTCGGCGCGCCTTGCCAGCTCGAATTCCGCCAGCCCCGAGCGCGCCGCGACTTCCACCACGGGCTGCTAGGCTCGAGTTTCGCCATTCTGGGCGAATCTCGAGCGCTCGCCGTGTAGGCGAGTGGGGCGGCGTAGCCGCCCTGTTTCGCGCGACGCGCGAGCCATCGGCCCGTAGGGCCGTCTGGCCCTGCGTTGCCGAGGGCGGCGTACGAAGCGGCTTCGGACGACGGGCGACTTTTCGGCGAGGCCGCTACAGGGAGGTTGGGCGGAAAGTCCAGCATCCTCTCACCCG
>SMVQ01000051.1 GCA_004357655.1 Planctomycetota bacterium | reverse complement strand
GGAGCCGCAGCTCGCTCGATCGCATCGCCGCGATGCCGCTGTAGAGACCGGAGTTCATGACCGTACGCTCGCAAGAGGGGTGCCAAGCGCGGAATGCGGCCTGGCGGGGACGGGGCGGGAGGGCGGGCCAGCGGCGTCACTTCGATGACGCGCCCTCGCTTCCAGGGGTGGGAACTACTTTCGTGGGACCGACGGTTAGATGAGGTTCACGACCTCGGCGAGGATCTCGTCCTGGGTCGAGATGATCCGGGCGTTGGCCTGGAAGCCGCGCTGGGCCTCGATCAGACGCACGAACTGCTCGGCCGTGTCGACGTTCGAGCCCTCGAGCGCACCCGAGACGAGGCTCCCCGCGCTGTTGGCGCCGGCGGTGCCCAGGTTCGCGGCGCCGCTGTTCACGGACTCGATCCACATGTTGCGGCCCACGTCGGAGAGGCCCTCCCGGTTGGCGAAGGTCGCGATACCGATGTCGCCGAGGGTCCGGATCTGACCGTTCGTATAGAAGCCTTCGACGTTCCCGTTGGCGTCCACCGCGAGGTTCGAGAGCTCCCCGTCCCCGTAGCCGTCCTGGCTCGTGACGTAGGCGCTGGCGATCCCGCCGAACTGCGTCAAGCCGTCGAACCCGAAGTCCGATCCGAGGTCGATCATCATCACGCTTGGAGACTGCTGGCCGTCGAACAGGACCTGCACCTCGGCGCCGACGGAACCGAGCCCGATGGGCGATCCGTCCTCGTTGAATTGGATGTCCGTGATCGGAGGACTGACGACCGAGCCCTCGGACTCCGGGAGGCTCGCCGTCAAGGTCCAGCCGGTGCCGAACGGCTGCCGCTCGAACGTGAGCGTGAGCGTGTGCGAAGTGCCCGCGGAGTCGAAGACCTCCGTCGAGGTCGTCACTTCGTCCGGCCCCGTACCATTCGTCGTCACCGCCGTCGCATAGGTCGACCATTGCGTGCCGCCGATGGCTGCAGCGTCGTCCGAGATCTCGAGCAGGAGCTCCGCCTCGCCGGCGGTCGCGGCCTCGACGACGAACTGACCGGAAGCATTCAGGGATACCGTGGCGTCGGCGAACAAGCCGTCGGCGAAGGCGACGAGATCGTTCACGGTCGTGCCATCGACACCGTAGACGAAGGCGGCGTTGATCGCCGCGCCGTCCGTGTCCTCACCCACGATGTTGATCCGGTCGCCCACTTGATAGTCGACCGAGTTCGCGGGCAGGTCGTTCAGGTCCGTCGTGGCGTCGACGGGACTCTCCGAGCCGTTGACCTGCGTCAGGGGCATGCCGATCAAGCTCGCGAGGTCCGTCCCGGCGGGACCCCCGTTCACCTTCAAGCTGACCGCGTTGCCCGTCCCCGTGCTCGTCACTTCGATCAACGCGCCGTTCACGACCGCGGTGACACCGGTGACCGAGTCGATGGCAGCGGCGATCTCCGTGATGGTGAGGGTGCCGTCGAGGTCACCGTCCGTGACGGTCACGAGCTCGGCGGCCGCGTTGTTCACGGAGATCTCCATCGCGAAGCTGGACCCGACGGGGACCGCGAAGTTCGGGCCGGGCGTGCCCGACACGAGGACCGCGGGCGAGCCGTCCGTCAGCCCGGAGGAGCCGGTCAGCACTTCGGCCAGCGGCCCGGTGACGACGGCGGGCAGGTTGCCGGCGATCGTCATGGATTCCGTGCCCTTCGGGGGGAACAGGGACGCGACGTCCAGCGTGACCGGCTGTCCCTGCGCGTTCAGGACCTTGAAGCCCGTGCCCTGGTCGACGAGGTTCTGCTGCGAGTCGAGGCCGAAGGTGCCGACGCGGCTGAAGTACCGCTGGGCCCCGTCCGAGAGCGCAAAGAAGCCCTTGCCTTCGAGCGCCAGGTCGAACACCCGGCCGGTCGTGGTGAGCGCGCCCTGCATGAACAACCGATCGATGCTCGACACGAGGACTCCGAGTCCGATCTGCATGGGGTTGCGGCCGCCCGTACCGGTCGACGGCCCCGACGCGTGACGCTGCGTCTGCGAGAGCGAGTCCGCGAAGGTCACCCGCGACGACTTGAAGCCCGGAGTGTTCAGGTTCGCGAGGTTGTTGCCGATCACGTCGATCCACTGCTGGTGGACGCGCATGCCGCTCAAGGCGGCGAAGAGCGAGCTGGTCATGGTTCTTGGTTTCCCTGGGTCCTGATTCCGCGACGGCTATTCGCCGTCCCCGTCGTTGGTGGTACCGCCATCGCCCTCGCCGCCATCCGGCGGCTCGGTGCCGAGGACAGCCGTGATGCTGGCCAGCGGCACGTCCTGGCCGTCGATGCGCAGGACGGCGATCCCCTCCTCGATCTTCACCGACGACACCTGGCCGACGATGGGCTCGCCGCTCACGGGATCCTCGTACTCGACCGTCATGCCGATCAGCACGCTGCTGTCGGTGAGCTGGGACATGAGCGCGTTGCTCTGCTGCAGCACGGCCAGCCCAACGAGGTTCTCGTTGACGACCTGCATCTGTTCCAACGAGGAGAACTGCGCGAGCTGGGCGATGAACTGATCGTTCGACGTCGGCTCCAGCGGGTTCTGATTCCGCATCTGGGCCACGAGGAGCTTCATGAAAGCGCTCTTGTCGAGATCCTGAGTCGGGCCGGCCGTCTGGCCGAAGATGGGGTCGTTCGCGCTGATTCCGTCGATCATCGTGTGCCTCCGTCAGGCGTAAGTGTCCACGCCAAGTTCGTCCGTGATGGCCTTCGCCAGCAGGCTTCCGCCGACTGTGTCCGTGCCTTCGTAATCGAACGGATCGTGGGCGGCGCCGCCCTCATCCGATCCGCTGTCCTGGTTTGCGCCCGGGTCCGGGCCGGGCGCGTCGCTCTCGGAACCGAGCCCGAGGTCGATGTCTCTCGCGTCGATCCCCGACTGCTCGAACATCGCGCGCAGCTCCGGTAGGTGCGCCTCCAGCACGCTGAGCGTCTCGACCTTCTCCGCGCGCAGGATGGCCTCGAGCCGGCCATCCCGGACGTGGAGCGCGATCGTGATGCGACCGAGGTTCTCCGGTTCGAGCACGAGGGTCGCCCGGCGCAGACCGGGTGAGAGCTTGAGCCGCAGTTGCTGAAGTACCCGCTCCGCGCGCTCGATGTCGCTCGCGTGAGTCGGCGGGCGCTCGAGCGCTTCGGGGGCGCGGTCGCCGACACCCTCGGAGACCGGCGCCGGCGTGAGGCCGTGGCCCGTGCTCGGGCGCGAGCTGCCTTCGTCCGCGGCGAGCGAGGGGAGCGCGAAGTCGGACGTCGTGTCCCCTGCGCCGGCGTCGTCACCGATGGCCGCGCTCAGGAACGAAGCGTCCGCGGGCGGCGCGGGGAGCTCGAGCGAGGACGGGGACCCGGCCGGCCCCGCTGTTGCGGGCGCCGTCCCGGACGCGAGCGCCGGCACGCCGGCTGGCGGTGCACCGGATGTGATCTCGGACGCGGGGAGCGCGAGCTGCGCGCCGTCGAGCACGGCCGCGACCGCCGTGCCTGCGATCGGAATCGCCGTCCCAGGGACGGGGACCGTGGGCGCCGGGAGCTCGGCCGGGGCCGACCCCTGGCCATCGACCCCGGGGACCGGCGCTCGCGCCCCGCTCGCCTGCGGGGATCCGGCGGGAGGGGGGAGCCGGTCGGCGGGGGTCGCGGAAGCCGCCGGAGCGTCCGGCTCCGTCGGGGCCGAGGTGACACCGATATCCGGATCGGGAGGGCCTGCCCGCTCGGTCGAATCGGCCGCCGTGGCCCTGGTCGAATCGGCCGCCGCAGCCTCGCGCCCCTCGGCCGCCACGGCTTCGCGCGGTTCCGATCGGGCCGCGGCCGCGAGGTCGTCCGCGAACGCGGTCCGCGCCGAATCCCGGGCCTTGCCGGGCGACCGCTCCGTGCCGGGCGGCCGCCCGTTTGCATCCAAGGACCGGAGACTGATTGAGAACTTCAGTGACTCCATCGCGCCTCGGGGAGCAACACCGGTGCCAAGCGCCCGGCCCCCCCCACAAGCCCGCCCGCGGGGGTTTGCCCCGGAATCCCACCCGTGCCGGCCGCGGGGTGGGAACTGGAGGACCACCGCGCCAGGCCGAATCTGCCGTGGACGGAAGCAATTTCCGGCCTGCACGGTGCGGTCGTGGCGGCGCGCGGGCGAGCAATTCCGTGACGGGTGGGCTACCCTTGGGTACACCCAGATCATGGCGTGATGTGGCCCCTAGGCTCAGGGGCACCGCCGATCCCCTCTCTCCTGGCTCCTGTTCCTGCCGCGCTCCCTACGCGGTCGGCCGGGGCACCGTAGCGTCCTGGCTGCGCCTCACCTGGTATTCAGATGAAGATACCCCGCATTTCCAGCTCCCTCGCCCTCGTCGCGATCGTCTCCGCCACGGCTCACGCCCAGCATGCCCAGGTCTCCGCGGTCGCCGTGGACCCCACCCAATCGAACATGGTCTGGGTCTGCAACCGTGACAACGACTCCGTTTCGAGGATCGACGTCTCCACGGGCAACGTGATCGAGATCCCCGTAGGCGTGAAGCCCCGCTCCCTCGCGTTCTCCCACGACGGCGCGCTCGTCTTCGTCGCGAACCAGCGCGGCAACATCCCCACCGGCGCGAACATCGTGCTCGGGTTCCCGGCGAACCCCGAGCCCGGAACAGTGAGCGTCATCGATGTCGCCGGGCTCGCCGTCCAATCGACGATCACGGACGTGGGCGTCGAGGCTTACGGCGTCGCGGTCGCCCCGAGCGGACTGTGGTTCGCGGTGAGCGGCTTCCGCTCCGGCACGATCAAGTTCTACGACGTGGCGACGCAGACGCTTCAGGCCACGCACCAGTTCGAGCGCAACCTCAACTTCCTCTCCAGCGGGACGATCGCGGATCACGACTCCAATCGCGACGGCGTCGCCGACCTCGGCGATCCCCGCGGCTTCACGATCGACCAGAGCAGCACGCGGATGTACGTGACGCACAACAAGTCGTCGTACATCTCGGTGCTCGACGTGTCGCTCGCGACCGGCCTCCCGACGGGCGCCGTACTCGTGACGAAGATCAACGTGGACGAGTACCCGTTCGATACGTTCTTCAACACGACGAAGGTCACTACCGTCGAGAGCCAGGGCAAGCCCCGATTCCTCGAGGACATCGCGGTCTCCCCGGACGGGACCCGCGCCCTCGTGCCGCACCTCCTGCACAACGTCAACCACGATGTGGGCCACGACTTCGGCGGCGCGATCGCCGGGGACTTCGCCAACCGCGTGTACCCGGCGCTGACTGTCATCGACCTCGCAAACGGCTCCTACGGGAACCCGGGCGACAACTCGAACCGCCTGCACCACCAGCTCTCGGACGACCCGGACCCGGCGCTCTACACGCCTTACGGTAATCCCGGCACGACGAGCTTCGGTGACAAGATCATCCTGGGCGGCGTCGGCGCTCCGGTCCTCGGCGCGGGCCAGACGATAGTCGTCTCCGGGCTGCAACCCGGCGACACGGCGATCCTCTACTTGGGCACCGCTGAAGCGAGCCTGCCGTTCTTGGGTGGCATCCTGTTGCTCCAGCCGCGGCGCGCCCTCAACATCACTACCGGGCACGCGACCCTGGGGATCCCCGACTTCGCCTTGTATCACGACCTCACAGCTCACGCCCAGGTCCTCGTGAACGTCGGCGGCCTCGACGCCGAGTTCGTGCTCTCCAACGGCCTCCACCTCCACCTCGACCAGGCCGGGCCGGGTCTCAACAAGATGGGTCACCGGGCCGGGCACCCGTCCAAGGTCCTGTACAACGCGGCCGGTGACAATGTCGTGATGTTGAACCGCGGATCCGAGGACCTGTTCCTGTACTCGGTGAACGGCAGCGACATGACCCTGCGCTCCGTGTTCCCGCCGCGGCTCGACCACGTCGAGCGCACGGCACTCGACACGACCACGGCGATGGGCGACATGCCCCTCGGCATGGCGATGGTCGCTGACCTCACGACCGTGAACGACGACTCGCTGCTCTACATCGTCAACGAGGCGACGCACTCGCTCACCTCGCTGCGAGTCGACTGGACCGGCGGCACGATCCACGAGGAACGGGGCCAGATCAACACGCTGACGGGCCCGGACAATTTCTCGGTGTCCGAGCGCATCGGACAGGAGCTCTTCGAGGACGCCTCGCGGGCGCAGACCGCGGGCAACTTCAACAACTCCTGCGCCTCATGCCACTTCGAGGGTGGAGCGGACGCGAACGTGTGGCAGCGCGGCGCCGGGCCGCGCAGCACGATGCCGGTCTACGGCGGCACGCTCGGCACGGGCCTCATCCTATGGAAGGGTGTGCGCCTGAACCTCGGTGAGACGGGACCGATGTTCGGCGGGGAGAACGGCGGTACGGGCATCCTGACCGACGCCGAGCAGCAGGGTCTCGTCGACTACCACGAGACGATCCCCTTCCCCTTGAACCCGAACCTCGAAGCCGGCATGGTCCTCTCCGCCCAGGCGGCCATGGGGCGCGACCTGTTCTTCGGGACCAACGACTGCGGGCTGAACTGCAACCCGACGCTCCGGCACGCCGGCTGCGCGGCCTGCCACGCAGAAGTCGAGCTGAACCCGGCGCTGCATCCGGGCCCGCGTTTCTACACCTTGGACTTCGTCGATCCGATGCTGACGGGCGGAGAGAACCTCCAGGCCTTCGACCCCGACTGCTTCTCGCTGCGCGAGAACATCGTGGCCATCAACATCCGCAACGTGAACACGATCGCCGTGACCGCCGCGACGGATCCCATCCCTGACCGGAACCTCGATGGTTATATCGACTACGAGACGTACGGGATCATGAACGAGGACACGGATGACGACTTCAAGCGGGACGACAACAACAGCTACCTGTGCGACTGCACTGTCGGTGTCCCCAACTGCGACTCGGACGGACACCGGATCTTCCGGCGTCCCGGCAACCTCTTCGTGATCCCGACGAAGGCCGGCGTCTTTGCCACGGCGCCGTACTTCCACGACCACGCGGCCTACTCGCTGCGCTCCCTCGTCCATCCCGACAGCCAGACCGTCGACGTGAACTTCGGCTTCGACGCCATCTACGGCAGCGCGGCCTGGGGCGGCCAGCCCCCGTATCCGGGGCTCAACAAGATCTTCAACGAGGAGCACGACATCTTCGGCCACGAAGACATCACCGGTATCTCCGACGTGCAGATCAACCTGCAGAGCGGGTCGCTCAACCAGAAGCTCATCGACATGGAAGCGATCCTGAGCTTCATTCAGTCGCTGTAGCGAGGACGCCGGTCCAGACTTAGCGGTCCCCGGCGCTGGCGCTGGGGACCGCTTTCGTTCTGAGTGAGCCGCGAGCAGGTGACCCGCATCTCGCGCGGAATGCTCGCGGCGCTGCGACAGCCAGGCCAGAACTCAGGCGAGGGCAGTCGTCGGGGGGAGGTGGACTGCGAATGGCCCGCGGAGGGGACGGCCCGGCGGCCTGGTGAATTCGCGCTTCGCACGAGATGCTGGCGACGCCACGGCGGCTGTGTCGCCGGCCCGCCTCCACGGCGGGAGCAGCGATGCGCGGGAGCGACTCGCGGGCGGCCCTCAAGGGCGCGCTCGCACTTCGCAGCTCCCGTCGTCGTTCCCGATCACGACAACGTGCGCGAGACCCACGAAGAGCCCGGTCTCGACCACACCGGGGATCCGGCCCAGGGCGATCTCGAGCGCGGCGGGATCCTCGATGCCGCCTTCGAACCGACAGTCGAGAATCTCGTTGCCGTTGTCCGTCATATACGGCGCTCCGGGGTCGGTGACGCGCAGGTTCGGGGTGGCCCCGAGGCGTGTGAGCTCGCGCGCGACGACCGGGCGCGCGAACGGCACGACCTCGACGGGCAGAAGGAACGTCGTCCCGAGCCGCTCGACCAGCTTCGCGCGACCCACGACGATCACTTCGCGCTCGGAGATGTAGGCCACGACCTTCTCGCGCAGGAGCGCGCCCCCGCCGCCTTTCATCAGGTTGAAGTCCGGGTCGATCTCGTCCGCGCCGTCGATCGTGAGGTCGATCGAGCCGATGTCCGCGAGCTCGACGAGGGGGATCTCCAGCTCGCGTGCCTTGCGCTCCGTGTCGACGGAGGTCGGCACGCCGCGGATCGCGAGCGACTCCGACTGGATCCGCTCGGCGAGCTGGACGAGGGTGAAGTAGACGGTCGACCCCGTCCCGAGCCCTACCGTCATGCCGTCCGTCACGAACTCCGCGGCCCGGCGACCCGCCACTTCCTTGGGATTCTGCAAGGGCACCTTCCGAATGCTCAGCGGCCGTCCGGAGGCCGCCTGTTGGGGTCCCCCATCCCGGACCCCCCACGGGTGGGATACGGTCGAGGGTTGGCCCCCCCAGGCTAGGGCCCAGCGGGGCGGGTCGCCAGCCTGCCCGGACCGTTCCGGATGATTAGGAGGCTTCCGACTCATGCTCCGGGGTGCTATAAATCGAAACAAGAATGAGATCCAATCTCATTTAGACATGGTCAGCCTCCGCGACATTCCACCCGGCACCTGCGCCCGCCTGCTCGAGGTGGGTGGCGAGGCAGACTTCCGTCGTCGCCTCATGGAGCTCGGGTTCCTGCCCGGCACGCTGGTGCGCCTCGTCCGTCGGGTCAACGTCGGCGACCTCGTCGAACTGGAAGTGCGCGGCTGTCACGTGAGCCTGCGGCGTGCAGAGGCTGAGCAACTGTTCGTCGAGCGGCAGGGTGCTTGAAGCCAAGAGCGCCCCTCCGGGGGCGCCGCCGCTCATCGCAATTGCCGGCAATCCGAACACCGGCAAGACGACGCTCTTCAATCGCCTGACGGGCCTCGACCGCAAGGTCGGCAACTACCCCGGCGTCACGGTCGACCGCGCCATCGGCAAGACGACCCTGCCCGGGCGTGGCGCGGTCCGCGTCATGGACGTACCGGGCACCTACAGCCTCTCGGCGCGCAGCGAGGAAGAGCAGATCGCGATCCAGGCGATCGCCGGGCTGCCCCCCAACGAACCCCCGGACGTCGTGGTCATGGTGGTCGACGCCACCCAGCTCACGCGCAACCTGTACCTCGTCCTGCAAGTGATCGAGACCGACGTCCCCGTCGTGGTCGCCCTGAACATGGTCGACATGCTCGAGGCGACGGGGCAGGCGATCGATCGCGAGGCCCTCGAGCGCGCGGTGCGCGTCCCCGTCGTCTGCGTCTCAGGGAAGAAGGGCACGGGGATCGACGAGTTGCGCGCGGCGATCGACCGCGTCCTCAGCGAGCCGGCGCTCGGCCGCCCGGGACCACGCTGGATCCCCGAGACCGACATGCTCGCGGAGGATATCGACGTCGTCCGCGAGGCGGCCCCGGCCGAGTGGCGGACGGGCAGCGAGCGACGCCGCGACGCCCTCGCCGTCTGGGCGCTCTTGTCACTCACCGAGACCGACGAGCTCCGCGGCATCCCTGGCAGCGTGCGTGCCGCCGTGGCCGCACGGCGCGCGAAGGCCGCCACCGCCGGCCGCTGGATCGACGCCGAGGTGATCGAGGGTCGGTACGGGTGGATCGATCGGCACGCGGGCGACTTTCTGCAGGTGAAGGAGCTCGACACGCCGGGCTTCACTCAGAAGCTCGACTCCGTCGTCCTGAACCCCGCCCTCGGGTTCGTGATCTTCCTCACCGTGATGGGGGTAGTCTTCCAATCGCTGTTCAGTTGGGCGGATCCCGCGATCAGCGCCGTGGAGCTCGCGTTCGCCTGGCTCGCACGCATCTCCACCGAGGTCCTGCCGGCCGGCATCGCCCGCGACTTCGTGGTCGAGGGCCTGATCGCCGGCGTCGGCAGCGTGCTCGTCTTCCTGCCGCAGATCCTGCTCTTGTTCCTGTTCATCGGGCTCATGGAGGACACGGGCTACATGGCGCGGGTCGCCTTCCTCATGGACCGCATCATGCGGATGCTCGGCCTGAACGGCCGCGCGTTCGTGCCCATGATGTCCGGCTTCGCCTGCGCGGTGCCCGCGATCCTCGCGACGCGAACCATGGAGCGCCGGCGGGACCGCTTCCTGACCATGATGGTCATCCCGCTGATGACGTGCTCGGCACGGCTCCCGATCTACTCGCTCCTGATCGCCGCCCTCATCCCGCCGCTCGACCTGTTCGGGTTCATGCCGGTCCAGGGCCTGCTCATGGCGGCGATGTACCTCTTCAGCACGATCGTCGCGCTCCTCGCCGCCGCCGTCCTGTCCCGCACGCTCTTTCGGGCGCCGCACGTGCCGCTGATCCTCGAGCTTCCGCCCTACCGCTTCCCGCACCTGCCCTCGGTGCTGCGGATGATGTGGCTCAAGAGCCGCGTCTTCCTCACGGAGGCCGGCGGCGTGATCCTCGTGTGCACGATCGCCCTCTGGCTCCTGCTCTCGTTTCCGAAGACTCCAGACCTCGACGTCGACTACGCGGGGTTGCGCGCCGAAGCCCAGGCGGCGGGGCTCGCGGAGTCGCCCTTGCAGGCGCGTCTTTCCGCGATCGATTCGGAGGAGAGCGGCGCGCGTCTACGCGCGAGCTATGGAGGTCGACTGGGGCGCGTGATCGAGCCGGTGATCGCGCCGCTCGGCTTCGATTGGAAGATCGGGGTCGGGTTGATCGGCGCCTTCGCGGCACGGGAGGTGTTCGTCAGCACCATGGGAATCGTGTACGGGGTGGGCGACGAAGTGGACGAGGAGTCCGTCACGTTGCGGGAGCGGATCAAGAACGAGAGCTACGCGGACGGACGGCGCGTGTACACGCCGCTCGTGGGCCTGTCGCTCATGGTGTTCTTCGCGCTCGCCTGCCAGTGCATGAGCACGCTCGCGGCGGTGAAGCGCGAGACAAACTCCTGGCGCTGGCCGAGCTTCCTCTTCGTGTACATGACCGTGCTCGCCTGGGGCGCGAGTTTCGCCGTCTACCAGGGCGGTCGGCTGCTCGGGTTCGAGTAGCGCGGAGCCGCGCCTACAAAGCATGAACTGTCACAGGCTCGGCGCGCGCCGTAGTACCGGGTGACCGGCCCTGAGAGCCCTCCGCCGGGGCCCTGGAGCGCCTCGGGTGCTATCCTCGCCGAGGCACCATGACGGGCCGAAACCCACCGAGACCCAGAGACCAGATCCATGATCCGACCGATGCGCCGCAGCTTCGTGAGCCTCCTCGCCCTCACGCTCTCCGTCCTCGCGGTGGCGCCGGCAGCGGCACAGGGCCGTCTCGGCGCCAAAGCCGACGCGCGGCTCACCAGCCGCGTGGCGGACGGCGTCGTGCGCGCGGCGATCGAAGTGCGCATCGAGCCCGGCTGGCACCTCTATCACGACGACCTCGGCAACCCGGAAGCCATCGGGAAGCCCACGCGGGTCGAGATGTCGGGGGCCGGCATCACGTGGAGCGAGGTGCGCTTTCCCAAGCCGCTGAAGCTCGATCAGCCGGGTCTCGGCACGTGGATCTACGGCCACGAGGGCACGATCGTGCTCTACGCCGCGGGTCGGATCGAGGAGGGTGCCGGGGGCGAAGACATCGGCGCCGAGCTCGACGGCCTGACGTGCGAGGACCTCGGCCTGTGCATTCCCTACGGACAGGAGCTCACGAGTAAAGGCGCGGGGAAGGACGCGCTCTTCGCGAGCTTCCCGCAAGACCTCGTCCTGTCGCTCACGAAGACTGCGACGGTGCCGGACGTGCAGGCGGCGAAGGTGCCTCTCGTCGCCAAGAAGGATTCGGGGAAGGCGAGCGCGCGACTCTTCAGCCGTGTGAAGGACGGTCGCGTACGCGTCGCCATTCCGATCGATATCGAGGAGGGCTGGCACCTCTACCACACCGAGCTCGGTCCGCCCGAGGCCACCGGCCTGCCGACGACGGTCACGCTCCTCGGCGCGGGCGTCGAATGGAGCGCCGTGCGCTTTCCCGCGCCGCTACGGCTCGACCAGCCCGGTCTCGACACGTGGATCTACGCCCACGAGGGGAAGATCGTCCTCCACGCCGAAGGTGTGCTCCCGGGCGGGAACGCGGTGCCCGTGGGCGTGCTCCTCGAGGGTCTCACGTGCGAGGATGCCGGCACGTGCATCCCCTACAAGGAGCTGGCCGTCGGAGCGGGGCGGGGCGACGACAAGTACTTCGCGGACTTCCCCGACGACCTCGTCATCGGCAGCTCGGGCGGTGAGTTCGGCTCGGAGTCCCCTGGCGCTTCCGGCGGAATCGAACCGAACCTCGGCACGTCCGCCGCGGCAGGGAGCATCGACTACGCCGCTGTGACCTTCCCCGACTTCGAGCCCCAGACGGAGACCGCGACGCACGGCCTCGTCATGTGGCTGCTCATCGCCTTCCTCGCGGGGATGATCCTGAACGTCATGCCGTGCGTCCTGCCGGTGATCTCGATCAAGATCCTCTCGTTCGTACAGCAGGCGGGCGAGGACAAACGCCGCATCCTCGCGCTCGGCCTCGCCTTTGCCGCGGGCATCGTCGTCGTCTTCCTCGGGCTGGCGACGGTCGCCGTCTCGCTGCAGTTCGGCTGGGGCGAGCAGTTCCAGAGCCAGACGTTCCTGGTCGTGATGATCGGGATCGTGTTCGCGTTCGCACTGTCGCTGTTCGGTGTGTACGAGTTGGGCGCCCCCTTGCCGGCCGGCGCCGCGTCTTCTATGTCGAAGGAGGGCCTGCCCGACGCGTTCTTCAAGGGCATGCTCGCGACCGTGCTCGCCACGCCCTGCAGCGGGCCCTTCCTCGGCAGCACGCTGACGTGGACCCTCGCCCAGCCTTCGCTCACGGTCTTCGCGATCTTCCTCGCGCTGGGCCTGGGGATGGCGCTGCCGTACGTGATCCTGACCGCGAATCCCCGCCTGCTTCGGATCCTGCCGAAGCCCGGCCCGTGGATGGACACTTTCAAACAGGTGATGGGCTTCGTCCTGCTCGCGACCGTCATCTACCTCATGATCAGCCTGCGGCAGGACCTGCTCCTGTTCACAGCGACATTCCTCGTCTTCGTTGCGATCGGCTGCTGGTGGTGGGGTCGCTTCGCGACGTTCGACCAGTCCGTGGCGAAGCGCTACGCCACGCTCGTCTTCGCGGTGCTCATCGTCGCGGGCGGGGCGCGCATCTCGTTCGCGGACTTCCGCGGCCTGTTCGCGGTCGAGGCGGCGGGCCCGGCCGGGGAGACCTGGGAGGACTTCGACGGCGAGCGCCTTGTACGGCTGCTCGAATCGGGCCGCTCGGTGTTCGTCGACTTCACCGCGGACTGGTGCCCGAACTGCAAGTGGAACGAGAAGTTCGTCTACGACGACGATGAAGTCCGCGAACTCTTCGTGGCGAAGCAAGTCATCCGCATGAAGGCCGACATCACCCACGACTCACCGGAGACCGACGTGATCGAGCGCCTGATGGTGGGGCTCGGCGCGCATTCGATCCCGTTCATGGCGCTCTTCCCGTCCGACCGGCCGTTCGAGCCGCACGTCCGGTGGGACATCGTGAGGACGAACGACATGTCGGGCCTGCTCGAGACGCTGCCGTAACCGGCCGTACCGCCGGTCACGCCGGGTTGACGTGTACCGCGACCTGGATAACCTGGCGCTCCTGGTCCAGCACCTCGCGCTCGACCTCATGGGCGATCGTATGTCCCGCCAGGACCGTGATGTCGGCGTCCACGCTGATCTCCATGTCGACGCGTTGACGTGCGCCGAGCGGATGGATCAGGACGTGCTGGACGCCCCGCACGCCCGACACCTCCTTCGCTATCAGGGCGATCCGGTCCCGCATCGTCGCGTCGGCCACGCGGTCCATGAGGATGTCGAGGCTCTCCTTCGCGCTGTGGAAGCCCATGATCACGATGAAGACGCCGATCGAGGCCGTCATGACGGGCTCCGCCCACGAGACTTCGAAGAGGCCGCCCGTCACGCCGACGATCACGAGCCCGCTCGACAGGGAGTCGGACCGGTTGTCGCGCGCGAGGGCGCTCAGGGCTGTGCTCGAGAGCTCGTCGGCGGAGCGGCGGGTGACGCGCACCAGCCACTCGTTCGCAACGATCGAGACGCCCGCGACCGCCAGCGCCACCGGCCCCTGGAAACCCTCGTATACGGGGCCGCGCGCCATCACCGAGCCGTACAGGACAACGAGCCCGGTGCCGATCAGGATGACGCCCACGAAGAGGCCGGCCGCGGCCTCCGCCTTGCCGTGGCCGTAATGGTGGTCGTCATCCGCGGGTCGCGCTGCCACGCGAAAACTGACCCAGGCGATGCCGTTGGTCGCGAGGTCGGCGAGCGAGTGATAGCCGTCGGCGAGGAGCGCGGTCGAGCCGGACGCGAGCCCGCCCCCGATCTTCATCAGCGCCAGGAGGAAGTTGACCCCGACGCCAATTCGGTGGGCACGCTCTCCTCGGGCTCTGGCTTCCGGGGAATCCATGCGTGGCAGGGGGGGTGGGGGCGCTCTGGAGCCACCGACTTCGCGGCAAAAGGGTACAGAACTGGCAGAAACGCGTCTCTTCCGTTGGGATGGGAGCTCGCCCGGACGACAGACTGAGTAGCCCGATTCCGAAGCCGTCGAGGTACGCAATGCTCCGCCACGCCCTCGTTCCGATCGCCGCCGCCGCCCTCCTCCTCGGGCCCCCTGCCGCGCCGCAGCAGGGCGGGGGCACCGACATCTTCGGGCGCACCAGGCCCGTGGACGAAGTGCGGCTCGCCCGCAAGGAGCCGTTCATGGGCGCCTGGCGCCTCGTCCAGATGGTCGATCATGAGCTCCCCGCGAACGGGCGCTCCGAAGAGGGGTTCCTGCTCTTCTCGCCCGGCTACATGGCCCTCCAGTGGCACGTGATGTGGGACACCGTGGGCGGAACGGGTGTCGAGGACGACTTTGCGTCCGGTATCCACTCCTGGGACATCGATTCCCTGGGCAACCTCACCACCAACATCATGATCGGGGCCTTCCTCGACGAGGAGGAGATCCTCGAGTACGAGCAGCCCGGTGCCGGTTGGACGTTTCAGGCGCGGATCACCGGCGGCATGCTGACCCTGACCCGGAGCGACGGGAGCCGGATGACCTTCGTGCGCCACCTGGGCCTCGGACCCGGCGCTGGCAGAGACATCTTCGGGCGGACCGCGCGCGACGACGAGACCGTCGACATCTTCGGGCGCAAGGTCAAGTCCGGGGACGAGGACACAAGCGACGAGCGGGATGGCGACGGTCGCTGAGGCGCGCGCGGTAGAGAGCGATCAGACCTCCGCGCTCAGCACTGACTGAAGCCGCACGAGTGGCACTTGACACAGCCTTCCTGGAAAGCGAGCACGCCCGTGCAGGAGGGACACTTCAGCTTGTACTGCGTCAGGTTCTTCGGAGCGGGCCGAGTCTTCGTCTCCGCGAGCGAGTCGGAGGCCGTGTTCTCGGGACTGACGCGTCCGAGCAACAGCGCCTCGAGGCCGTACTTCTGCTTGGCGGCCAGATAGCGATCCAGGGCGGTGGCGAGCCCGTCGGCGAGCGACATGATGCGCCCATCCTTCGTCGGCACGGTGAGGCTCGAGCCGATGCCCGAGAGCTGCTTGAGTGCCATCTTGAGGCTCCCGTTCGAACGCAGCCACAGCGAGAGGATCCGGCAGATCGCCTCCAGGTCCGAGTTCGCGACGTCCCCACCCTTGCCGAGCTGCGCGAACACCTCGCGCTCCCGCCCGGAGTCCGGTTCGACGGACACCTTCACGTGCATGTTCCCGAAGGGCGTCATCTGGCGGATGCGCAGACAGCTCATGATCTCGGGTAGCTTGATCGGCGCCAGCTCCTGAACCTCGGGGGCGACGGCGGGCGACGGTGACGGCGCGGCCTGCTGGCCGTTCGCGTCGCCCGAGGCGGCAGTCGAGCTCTTCAGCGCCATCGGCTGCATCTCGCGGCAGCCGTCCCGGTACACGGTGACGCCCTTGACGTCGAGCGCGATGGCGAGGTCGTAGATCTTGCGGACGTCCTCGGCGGTCGCCTCGTGCGGAAAGTTGATCGTCTTCGAGATCGAGGAGTCGCAATGACGCTGGAACGCCGCCTGCATTCGCATGTGCCACTCGGGGGCGATGTCGTGCGAGGTCACGAAGATGGTCTTGTGCGCCTCGGGTATATCGTCGAAGCCCTGGATCGACCCCTCTTCGATGATGCGGTCGATGAGGCCCTCGGAGTAGTAGCCCGCGTCTCGCGCGGCCTTCTCGAACACGTAGTTCACCTCGCGCATGACCGTCGGCTGACCTTGCGCGTCCTTCATCACCTGACGTTGGAAAGCGAGGCTGAACATGGGCTCGATGCCGCCTGAGCAGTCCGCGATGATCGAGATCGTGCCCGTCGGCGCGACGGTCGTCGTGTAGGAGTTGCGCAGGCGCCGGCCCCGCTTCTCCCAATCCGACCCTTCCCATGCCGGGAAGACACCGCGCTCCTCGGCCAGGATCTCGGAGGCGAGGTGCGACTCGTCGTCGAGGACGTGCATGAGTCGCTCGCCGAACTCGCAACCCTCCTCGGACCCGTACGGCACACCGAGTTTGTAGAGCGCATCCGCGAAGCCCATGACGCCGAGCCCGATCCGGCGTGTCGTCTTCGACATGCTGTCGATCTGCGGGAGGGGATACTTGTTCACCTCGATGACGTCATCGAGGAAGCGCGTCGCGGTGTGCACGATCGACTTGAAGGTCTGCCAGTCGAAGTGCGCGTCCACGCCTGCGCCGACGACGAGCCGCCCGACGTTGATCGATCCCAGGTTGCAGGAGTCGTATGGATGCAGGGGCTGCTCGCCGCACGGATTCGTGGCCTCGATCAGGCCGACGTTCTTGATCGGGTTGCGCTCGTTGATGCGGTCGATGAACACGACCCCCGGCTCGCCGTTGCGGTGGGCGTGTTCGATGATGAGGTTCCAGAGCTCTTCTACGCGCCAGTACTCGCCGGTCAGGCTCCCGTTCTCGCCGACTTTTTCGACCGTCGCCCACTCCTTCGTCCGCGGGTTCTGAACCTGATGAATCGGGTTCTCGCCACCCTTGAGCTCGGAGAGGAAACGATCGGTCACCGCGACGGAGATGTTGTAGTTGGTGATGCGCGTCCGGTCGTCCTTGAAGGTGATGAAGCGGACGATGTCGGGGTGGTCCACGCGCAGGATGCCCATGTTCGCGCCGCGCCTGAACGCACCCTGTTGGATGGCGTCGGTGGCTTGCGAGAAGACCTGAATGAACGAGAGCGGCCCCTCCGTCGTCCCGCCCGAGCTACGGACGATATCCCCCGCCGGACGCAGGCGTGAGAAGCTGAAGCCCGTTCCACCCCCCGCCTTCTGGATGAGCGCCGTCGCCTTGATCGAGTCGAAGATACCCTCGATCGAGTCCTCGACCGGCAGCACGAAGCAGGCTGAGAGCATCCCCATCTCGCGCCCCGCGTTCATCAACGTGGGGCTGTTCGGCATGAACAGCTTGTCGGCCATCAGGCCATAGAAGTCGCGCGCCAAGGCGAGCGCCTGTGCCGGGCTCCCGCCCGTGAACGCGAGCTCGGCCTTCGCGATGTGGGTCGCGACGCGCCAGAAGATCTGCCGCGGGGTCTCGATCACCTCGCCCGTCTCCGGCGACTTCTTGAGGTAGCGGCGCTCGAGTACTTTGCGGGCGTTGGGCGTGAGGTCGGGCTCCTGCAGATCCGCGGGCGGATCGGCCGCCTCGAGCCGGACCAGTGACTCGTCCAGGTTGTCGGGGTCGGACGTGTGGGCCATCTTGCCGATCGGGTGCACGGTGGGATTCACGTTCAGCGCCCTCCTCTGGGGGGCTAGGGACATCCGGAGCGAGAGAGCGATCCACCCACTCCTTTGGGACAGGCGAGCGGGCGGATCACGACGACGAGTGCGATCTTCTGTCTGCGGGTTGCGCGTTGCAAGCCCGACTCCGAGAAGATCGCATGCCATTCCCCGAAAGGAACTTTCCGTGCGGTCCTACTCGGCTCCTGGACCGCGCCGCAGCCGTCTGAACGGACCCCGCGCCTCGGGGACGCCGAGCCGGCGCGCGAGGAGGACGTAGCCCAGCATCCCCGCCGCGATCCCCGCGACGAGGGCGAGCACCGGATAGCGCGCCAGGCTCCAGTGCATGCCCGCGGCGAGCAGCCCGGCACCGATCGCCGCGACCAGCATCTTGCCCACGGGCCGGAGGAACGGCAAGTCGCTGGCCGGCAAGTCGAGCTTGCGCGGCATTCTGGCGAGCAGCGCGGCGAGGCTCGCCCAACTCGTCACGGCCGTGGCCAGCGCCAGCCCGTCGACGTCCATGCCGAACACCTGAATACAGACGAGGTTCAGGCCCACGTTGAGGACGAGCATCACCATCGACACCCGCACCGGCGTCACGAAGTCACCGAGCGCATAGAACGTACGCGCCACGAGCCCGACAGCGCCGGCCGGGAGGATTGCGAGCGTGAGCATCTGGAGGCACGCGGTCGCGCGCCGTACGCCCTCCGGTCCGAAGGCGCCGTGCTCGAAAGAGACCGCGATCACCGGCCCGGCGAGCGCGAAGAGGCCGGCCGTCGCGGGCAGTGCGACGAAGCAGATCGCCCGGTGCGTGCGATCGTGCAGGTCGCGCACCGCGCGGCGCTCGCCCTTGTGCCCGTAGGCTTGCAGCGCCGGGAACACCGCACTCGTCGCCGCGATCGCGATCAACGCCAGGGGGAACTGCTGCACGCGGTTGGCGTAGTAGTGCAGGGTCGGACCGCCGTCCGGGAGCAGCCCCTCCGCCATGAGTCCATCGATCATGACGTTGATCTGATAGACCGCGGCGCCCAGCGCGAGCGGCGCGCTGCGCTTCAAGACGTCGAGCGGCCGCGCGGCGCCGTCTGGCCTCACGGCGCCGCCCGGCCGCGGCTGATGGAAGAAGCCCTGCCGCACGAGAGCCGGGACCTGAACGAGGAGTTGCACGACCCCCGCCGCGAGCACGCCCCAGGCGAGCCAGTGCGCCATCGCGAGGTGCCGCGCCTCGCCCCGCAGGGCCCCGCCCTCGTCCCTCCAGCCGAAGTGCCAGGCGATCACGAGCAGCGCGAGCACCCAGACCGTATTCAAGGCCGCGGGCGCCACCGCCGGGGTGGAGAAGTGCCCGCGCACGTTGAGCGCCCCGCCCACGAGGGCGGAGAGGCAGATGAACACCACGAAGGGCATCACGCGCACCGTGAGGTCGCGCACGGGTTCGGGATCCGCCCCGAGCCAGTGCCATCCGGTGATGGGCATGACGTCGGGCAGGAGCGCGACCACGCCCGTGACGACCGCGCAGACCCCGATGAGGACCCAGAAGAGGAGGCGGAAGGTCTCGCGGAAGAGGCGCGCCCCCGCCGCGGTGCCGTAGCGGCCCTCCGTCTCCGTGAGGGCGGTCTGGAACGAGGTCGAGAGCGCCCCCTCGCCGAGGAACCGCCGGAAGAGGTTCGGGATGCGCCAGGCCGTGATGAACGCGTCGAACACCGGCGAGCGATCGCCGAAGAGCGCGGCCGAGACGATCTCGCGCGCGTACCCGAGCACGCGCGAGACGAGCGTCAGAGCCGAGACGAGGACCGTGCGCCGCCCGAGGTTCCGGTGCCGGCCGACGAGATCGGCACCGGCATGCTCCCGATCCGGCTCCCGGGACGCGGTCTCGGGGGCGTTCAACTGTCGAGCAGCTCGCCCGCGAAGCGCTGCACGAGCTTGCCGTCGACGCGACCCCTGTGCTCCGCCATGACCGCCTTCATGAGCTTCCCGAGCTCCCGCTTCGTGGTGATCCCGAGCTCGCCCACGAGACCCTCCACGAGCGTGCGCGTCTCCGCCTCGGAGAGTTGCTGGGGGAGGTAGCGCTCGATCACGTCGATCTCGGCGCGCTCTTTCACCGCCAGCTCAGGTCGCCCCGCCTCGTCGAACTGCGCGGCGCTGTCCTTGCGGGACTTCACGGCCGACGCGAGGACTGCGAGCACCTGCTCTTCGGAGAGGTCCTCGCCCACTTCGATCCGCTTGTTCTTGACGCCGGCGAGCACCATGCGGAGCGTGTCCCGCGACAGGGTGTCCCCGCCCCGCATGGCGGTCTTCAGGTCGGCGTCGAGCGTCTCCCTGACGCCCATCACTCGCCCGCCTCGTCGTCCGCCTCGCCGCCAGTCTCGCCGCCAGTCTCGCCGCCCGCCTCGTCGCCCGCCTCGCCGCCAGTCTCGCCGCCCACTTCAGCGGCCGGTTTCGGCTCGCCCGCATCCCCGCCGACGGGCTCCGTGCCGGTCGGCTCCGCGCCAGGCTCGTCACCACTCTCGTCCTCGGTCCCGAAGCGCTCGAGGTCGGTCTCCGACACGATCTCGACCGAGACCAGGCGATCGTCCGCTTTCAGGTTCACGAGGCGCACGCCCTGGGTCGCGCGTCCCATCGAGCTGATCGCCGAGACCGAGGAGCGGACGATCATCCCGTTCTCCGTGATGAAGAGCGCGTCGTCGCCCTCGCGGCAGAGCGCGATGCTGACGACGGGGCCGTTCCGCTCGTTCGTCTTGATCGAGATCACCCCCTGGTTTCCGCGGCCCTTGATGGCGTACTCGGTGACCGGCGTGCGTTTGCCGTAGCCGTGCACACTCGCGGTGAGGAGCTGCGCCGCCGGGTCCGCGACGACCATGCCGACGACCTCATCACCCCCTCTCAGCCGCATGCCGCGCACGCCGCGCGAGGTCCGCCCCATGTTGCGCGTTGCCGCCTCGTCGAAGTGCACGCAACGTCCACCGCGCGAGCAGATCATGATCGAGTCGCCCGGGCGCGCCAGGGCGACGCTGACGACCTCGTCTTCCGCTTGCAGGAGGATGGCGCGGATGCCGCCCCTCTTCGGGCGCGAATAGGCCTCGAGCGCCGTCTTCTTCACGATCCCCCGGCGCGTCACGAACACGACCGAGCGCTCGGAGTCGAACTCGGGCACGCGCAAGATGCCCGTGATCCGCTCGCCTTCGCGCAGGGGCAGGAGGTTTGCGATCGCGCGCCCCTTCGACGTGCGTCCGGCCTCGGGCAGGTTGTACGTCTTGAGCCAGAACACCTGTCCGAAGTTGGAGAAGTAGAGTAGATAGTCGTGCGTCGAGGCGACGAAGAGCGACTTGAGGACGTCGCCCTCTTTCGAATCCGAGCCGCGCACGCCGCGCCCGCCCCGGGCCTGGGCCCGGTAGGTGTCGAGCGGTATCCGTTTCACGTACCCGTCGCGCGAGAAGGTCACGACCATCAGGTCCTCGGTGATCAACTCCTCGATGTCGAAGTTCGTGTCGATCTCTTCCGAGCTGATCTCCGTCCGACGCGCATCTCCATAGCGCTTGTCGAGGTCGTCGATGTCCTCGCGAATCATCGCCGTCACGCGCCCCTCTGTGCTCAGAATATCGTTGAGGTCCTGGATCTCGGCCAGGAGCTTCGCGTGCTCCGCCTCGAGTTTCTCGCGCTCGAGCCCCGTGAGGCTGCCGAGGCGCATGTCGACGATCGCCTGCGACTGTCGGTCCGAGAGGCCGAACTCGTCCGAGAGGCGGCTCTTCGCGTCGTCGCGGTCCTTGGCGCCGCGGACGATCTCGATCACGCGGTCGATGTTGGCGACCGCGATACGCAGTCCGTCGACGATGTGCTTGCGCTCCTCGGCTCTGCGCAAGAGGTACGTGGTGCGCCTGCGGAGGACCTCGCGGCGGTGCCTCAGGTAGGCGTCGAGCAGGGCGCGCAACGTGAGCGTGCGCGGCTGGCCGTCGTCGATCGCGAGGTTGATGATGCTCCGCGTCGTCTGGAGCGGCGTGTACTTGAAGAGCTGATTGATGACGACCTGGGAGTCCTCACCCTTCTTCAGCTCGATGACGAGTCGGATTCCGTGGCGGTCGGACTCGTCGCGCACGTCCGAGATCCCGGTGATGCGCCCGTCTTTCACGACGTCGACGATCTTCTCGATGATCGTCGTCTTCTTGACCTGGTACGGGATCTCGCTGATGACGATCTGCTGCTTGGTGCGGATGTCCTCGACCGTGTACCGCGCGCGCAGTCGGACCAGCCCGCGCCCCGTGCCGTACGCCTGCATGATCCCGCGCTTGCCCATGATGATCCCCCCGGTGGGGAAGTCGGGGCCGGGGATGATCTCGAGCAGGCCCTGGAGCGTGATCGAGGGGTCGTCGAGGACCGCGCGCAAGCCCGCGCAGATCTCGCGTAGATTGTGCGGCGGGAGACTCGTGGCCATGCCGACAGCGATGCCGTCGGAGCCGTTGCAGAGGAGGTTCGGGAAGCGCGACGGCAGCACCGACGGCTGCGTCCGGGTCTCGTCGTAGTTCGGCTCGAACTCGACCGTCTCCTTGTCGAGGTCGGTCATCATCTCGACCGCGATGCCGCTCATGCGCGCTTCCGTGTACCGCATGGCCGCGGGCGGGTCGCCGTCGATCGAGCCGAAGTTGCCCTGCCCATCGATGAGCGGGTAGCGCAGGCTGAAGTCCTGCGCCATGCGGACGAGCGTCGGGTAGATCACCGACTCGCCGTGTGGGTGGTAGTTGCCCGACGTATCGCCCGCCACCTTGGCGCATTTCCTGTACCTCGCCCGCGGGCTGAGGTTCAGGTCGTTCATCGCGACCAGGATGCGCCGCTGGGAGGGCTTCAAGCCGTCGCGCACGTCGGGCAGAGCGCGCGAGTGGATCACGCTGAGCGCGTACGTGAGGTACGACTCCTTCATCTCGCGCTCGATGTGGCGCTGCACGATGCGTTCGTGCTTGCCCCCGGGGGTCTGCTGTTCCGTGTCGGTGGTCATCGGGCTTCTATCCGGAGCGTATTCGGAGGCGAATCAGGGCCGTATCAGGACGAGAGGGGCTGGAGCGGCGCGTCGGTCCGAAGAGCTCGGAGCGAGAGCGTTGCGGCGCTCTCGAGCCCGCACTCGGTTGCAAATGCGGTCGGCAGGTCGAGCGGCACGGTCTCGAAGGCCTGGGACTCCACGTCGACGCCCTCGGGCGCGTTCTCCCAGAGCAGCCATCGATCGTGCGCGCACCATTCGGGGAGCGCGAGCTCGCCGCGCGGCGTGAGCTTGTCGCTGGTCGCGAGGACGTAGGTCGGAACCTCGAGCCGGCGGGCCTCCTCGAGCAGCGCGCGCGTGCCGACGCGCGCGAGGAAAGCCTCCGCCCCGATAGCTTCGGTCCCGAGCCACACGCGGTCCGCGCGCCCGAGGTCCCTGTGGAGCGCCGCGTCGTACGTGAGCGTCACAGCCACGCCGGCGCGCACGAGCCGGCGCGCCATCCGCCGGCCGCCCAGGTCGGGGCCGCCCTCGGACAGGAGGACCCGCGGGGCAAGCCCGCGCTTCTGGGCCGCGGAGATCGCGAGCGTCACGGTCTCCGAGAAGCCGTGCACGAGCACGGTCTCGCCACGCTGGAGCTCCGGGAGCAAGGCGCGCACGCAGTCTTCGCGCGGCAGGAGCCGCCGGCCGGGCCCGAGCGGACGCCCGTCCCAACGAACGTCCTCCGGATCGCCGCTGACGCCACCGAGCCAGAGGCCGAGCTCTTCGCCGAGCACCTCGCCCGGGGTCGTCTCGAGCGGCCTGCGCGACGAGAGCGCGAGTGTCTTCGCCAGCGCGTCGAAGAAGAGCGCGACCGGCCCCCGCCAAGCGTGTGCGGCGCGCAGGTCGCGGAGACCCTGGTCGAGCTCCGAGTGCGCACTCTCCCAAGTCCACTCATCGGGCCGCGCCCGCACCCACTCGGCGAGCTGCTCCGCGACCTCCCGCACGAGGTCCGCCGCCGAGGAGGCACGGTCCTCGGCGAGCTCGCGCACGCGTTCCGCCAGGGACGGGGGCGGGGATCCGGGCGCTACGGCGTGGTCCACGGACGTGGAGTCGCCCGGCCGCCAATGGAAGGTGTGTCGACTCGAGGCCATTCGGGGGTTCGCGGGAGCCCTCGGGCGACGTCGCGCCTCTGGGTTTCAGTCGCCGATTATCCCCGCAGGCAGGCACTCGTTCCACACAGAGGGTTCCAATATTATGGCTTGCGCGGCCGTTTCGGAGGCCGCGCAAGGCCCGCCCGCGAAGCCCGGCGGAGTATGCTCTCCGGCGCCCATCGCCCAGCGCGCCAGATTGCACGAAACCGCCATGCCCGAGACCAGAATCTCCCCTATCGCCCGCGCCCTGGGCCGCATCCCCTGCGGCCTCTACATCGTGACGACCCGGCTGGGCGACCAGCCCCTCGGCTTCCTCGGCTCATTCGTCATGCAGGTCGGCTTCGAACCGCCGACGGTCTGCGTCGCCATCGGCAAGGACCGCGAGCACCTGGCCGCCGTGCGTGCGAGCGGCCGGTTCGCGCTCTCCGTGATCGACCCCGAGAGCACCGGTCAGATGTCGCCGTTCTTCAAGCAACCCGCGGCGGGCGAGTCGCCGTTCGACATGCTCGCGACGCGCGAGACGGCCCGCGGCTCCACCGTGCTCACCGAGAGTCTGGCGTGGCTCGATTGCCGGGTCACGGGCGAGCACGCGACCGGCGATCACGTCGTCATCTTCGGCGAGGTCGAGGACGCCGAGGTCCTGCGCGACGGCGATCCGAAGGTGCACCTGCGCAAGAACGGGCTGGCGTACTAATACGGAGGCGGGACAAGATCCGCCGGCACTCTCGACTGACCGGGCGGTGCCAAGCACCGCCCGGTCAGTCGAGAGTGCCGGCGGATCTTGTCCCGCCTCCGTACACCACGCGCGCCGCCGCGAGCGCTGCGGCCCGGTCCTCGGGCTCGTCCAGCAGGTCGAGGAAGGGCTCGAAAGCCGGCTCGCCGCGTAGGAGACCGAGCTGCGCGTAGGCGAGCGCCCCAGGCACATCCGATCGGCGCAAGGCGCCGCCGAGCGCGCGCCATAGGTCGGCGGTCGTGACGATGTCCTCGTCGCCTTGGAGCGAGCGCGCCCGCGCGGCCAACCCGACCAGCCCCTCGTCGTCGTCCGCCAGGCGCCCGGCGCGCTCCGCCGCCGCTGCGTACCGGCCGAGCGACAGGTCGGCGATGACCAGGTCCTCGTCGAGTGAGGCAAGCAAGCCGCGCGCCTGGAGCCCGAGGACGACGATCGCGAGCCCCACGCCGAGCAGGGCCCAGCGCCGGAGCCGGCGCCGGAACCGTGGGATGAACCCGTGCTCCGCCCAGGCGCGCTCGATGAACGCGATCCGGACGGACGTGCTGAAGTGCCGCCATCCCGCGATGTCGCGCAGGCGCCCGCCGACGCGCTCGAGGGCGCTGATCATCGCCGCGGGATCGCCGAGCAGCTCGAGGCTGTAGAGGTCCGCCTCGAGCTCGAACCGGCGCGAGAGCCACCCGAAAGAGAGGTACCACAGGCCGAACACGAGGAGCATCGAGCCGCCCGCGCCCCAGTCGTCCTCGGGACCGATCGCGGACACGACGAGGTCCCCTCCCATGAAGAACACGAGCGCCCAGGCGAGAAAAATCCCGACGTGGTGGCGCACGGCGTGCCCTATTTCGTGCGCAAAGACGGCCGCGAGCTCGCGCTGGTCGAGCAAGGCGAGCAGCGAGTCCGAGAAGAGCACGACGCGGCTCCTCGGGACCAGGCCCACGATCGCGGCGTTCGCCATCGAGTTCCCCGTGTGCCACACGAGCAGCTCGCGCGCCTCGAATCGCGCGAGTCGGGCCACGGACCGGAGCAGCTCGCGCTCGGGACCCGGCGGGATCGGCGCCGTCTCCCAGGCGTTCCGCAACAGCGTGGGCAGGAGTAGCGCGAGCAGAACGAAGAGGCCGGTGACGAATGCCGCGTTGAAGAGCGCCACGCGCTCCACGTACACGCGCGTGACGTCGCTGGCGCCGACCGCCGACGCGAGCGCCAGGTAGACGGCGATCGGCAGGAGGCTCGCGAGGAACATCCGGGCTTGGAAAGCGCGCGCCCTCCGCCTGTGGACCGGCCGGTCCTCCTGGAGCCGCGCGAGCGCGTCGATCGCGAGCAGTTGAAAGACGATGAATGGCGCCAGCGATAGCAGCACCGCCGGCTCGGGCCAACCGAAGACGGAGAGCTCGCTCCCCGTCCATCGCCGCACGTCCTGCACCCAGCCGCAGAGCACGATGACCAGAAAGGAGGCGGGCGGCGCGAGCTGCACGAAGCGGCCGATGAGCGCGGCGCGGGAGAAGCGGCCGGCGAGCGCCGCGCGGCGCGCGACCGCGCCGAGGGCGTGCGGGACGAAGAGCAGGGGGATGAGCGGCCACGCACCGGCCCGGCCGAGAATGAGGTCCGCCTCGCCGAGCGCCTGGATACCGAGCGCCAGGAAGATGTGGAGGAGATAGCCCATCGCGGCGGGCGATCACTCGCACCAGGCGATTTCGCCCTCGCGCTCGACCGGCCCGGCGAGCCACACGCACTCCGCGTCGCCGCTCACCTCGAGCACCCCGCCCGGGACGCGGACCCGCACGGGCCACGCCAGCTCGTACCGCTCCGTCGCCGCGCGCGCCGCCGCCGCCGCTCCGGTGCCGCACGCCTGCGTCTCGCCGACGCCGCGCTCCCACACGCGCATGTCGAGCGTGTGCGCCTCGTCGTCGTACGCGACGAACTCGACGTTCGTGCCCTGCGGGAACCGCGGATGGCGCTCGAGCTGGGGTCCCAGCTCTGCGACCGGCGCGGCGAGCACGTCGCCCACGAAGAGCACGCAGTGCGGGTTGCCGACGTCGACCAGGGTGACGCGCACCCGTCCCGCGCGGTCCTGCCCGCCCGGGGACTCGAGCCACTCGTCGCGCTCGACGAGGCGCGCCGGCCCCAGCTCCGCCCGCACGACGAGACGCTCGCCGTCGTCCCGGTCGATCGTGACCGCGCGCACGCCGGCGTCCGTCTCGATCCGCCGTTCGCCCGCGGCCCCGTCCCGGGTGCCGAGGTGGAAACCGACGCAGCGCAGACCGTTGCCGCAGGCCTCGGGGCGGGTGCCGTCACGGTTGTGGATGACGAGCCGGGCGTCGCCAACGCCCTCTGGCGGCAGGAGCAGGAGCAGGCCGTCGCGGCGCTGCGCGGGCGTGGATTCCGCCGCGCACAGGGCGCGCGCCAGCGCGGCGGCGTCCCGCGGCGCCCCGCCCGCGCGCGCGTCGATGAGCACGAACCGATTGCCCGCCGCGGAGAGGAGCACGGCCTCGCCCCGCCCGGCGCTCATCGCTCCAGCCCCGCGAGCCGCTTCACCTTCTCCGTGTTCTTGAAGTGCAGCTTCGCGACGCGCCCGAGGGCGTCCCACCCGTGCAGGCGGACGAACTCCGCCCCCGCCCGGTCGGTCGGGGAGCCCGCGCCCTTCAGCAAGCCGACGCCGTACTCCTCCGACAACTCCTGCAGTGCGAGCAGGAACTCCTGCCGCGCGATCACGCTCGCCGCGGCTACCGCGACGTTGCGCTCGGCGCGGTGCGCCTGCTCCAGCTTCACGTCCACGCCGCGCAGCGCTGACCGCATGACGCGCGCATTCGCGAACTGGTCGACGAGCACGCGCACGCCGGGTTTGGCGAGCGCGCGGATCGCGTCGGCGTGCATGTCGGCGAGGAGCGGGTTCAGGCCGCGGTACTTCGGGTAGCGCTCGTTGTACTGCTCGGGATCGAGTCGCTGCACGGAGTGCGCGAGCTTCGCGCGCAGGAGCACCCCCAGCTTCAGCGCTCGCGTATCGGAGAGCGCCTTGCTGTCGGTGACGCCCCACTCGACGAGCTCCTCCGCCACTTTCCCGTCCAGACGCACGGCCGCGACGACGAGCGGGCCGAAGAAGTCGCCTTTCCCCGTCTCGTCCGACCCGATCATCTCGCCCGTGATCTTCGTCAGACCGCCGCGCTCCGCCGGCGCCGCCTGCTCCGGCGCGTCGAAGTCGGTCCAGCGCGCGAGGAAGAGCTCGGGGTCCGGGCCCTGGACCACGAGCTTGCCCGAGCGGTAGAGCGTCGCCACGACCCCGCCGCCCTTGACGCTGAACGCGGCGTGGGGGACCTTGCGGAATTCGAAATCGCCGGCCGCGAGCCGCGCGCGCAAGGCGGCATGGCGGCTGGTCGGAACCTGAACGACGAGGGTCTTCTGGGTCAAGGCGGGCGTTTCCCGTGAAGGGGGAGGCTCCGGGGCGCATACGATTCCGTGATCCTCGCATCCCGTCCCCCCTTCGGAAAGAACGGCGAGAGAACCGGGAGCGCACCTCAGGGCATGGCTCCGAGTCCGATGAATCAGAGGAAGCCGAACGAATTCGACACGGGCCTGCGGCCGGGCGAGCTCGACCCCGATCGGCCGGTGCCCTTCGACACGCCGTGGGGCTCGTTCGCCCTCTACTCGGTCGCGGGTCGCGTCGTCGCTGCCCAGAGCTTCTGCCCGCACATGCAGGGCCCGCTCTTCCAAGGCACCCACTCGGGGTCGGAGATCACGTGCCCGTGGCACCAGTGGCGCTTCTCGCTCCAGGACGGCCGCTGTACGGCGCGCGATGACGGAGCGCCGGGCGACGTCCCGCGCCTTCTCTTCCGTGAGGTGCGGGTCGGGCCGCGTGGAACGCTCGTGCTGAGCGCGCCCGCCGAGCCGCCCGAAACCGCCGGATAGAGGGCGCCCCCGGTTGCTACGATGCCGCTCCGGGAGGGCGTGGCCGCCCCGCCGATCCATCCGCCCCCCCTGTTTGTGGAGCAACCCGTGGCAGCAATCTACGACTCGATCCTCGACGCGATCGGCAACACGCCGATGGTCCGACTCAAGCAGGTCGGCAAGGAGACGGGCTGCGAGTTCCTCGTCAAGTGCGAGTTCATGAACGCCGGGGGCTCGGTCAAGGATCGGATCGGCAAGCGCATGGTCGAGGAGGCCGAGAAGTCCGGCCGCATCAAGCCCGGCGACACGCTCATCGAGCCCACGAGCGGCAACACCGGCATCGGCATGGCCCTCGCCGCGGCGGTGAAGGGCTACCGGATGATCATCACGATGCCCGAGAAGATGAGCCGCGAGAAACAGGTCGTGCTCGAGGCGCTGGGCGCCGAGATCATCCGCACCCCCACGGAGGCCGCCTTCGACGACCCCGCGAGCCACATCGGCGTCGCCAAACAGCTGCACAGCGTCCTCCCCAACTCGCACATCCTCGACCAGTACTCGAACCCCGACAACCCGCTCGCCCACTACCACGACACCGCCGGCGAGATCCTCGAGCAGACGGGTGGAGAGTTCGACTTCCTCGTCGCGACCGCCGGGACGGGCGGCACGATCACCGGCATCGCGCGCCGTCTGAAGGAGGAACAGCCGCACATCCGGATCGTCGGCGTCGACCCCGTCGGCTCGATCCTCGCCGGCCCGGCCGAGGTCGGCACGTACAAGGTCGAGGGCATCGGCTACGACTTCATCCCCGACGTGCTCGACCGGAGCCTCATCGACGAGTGGGTGAAGACCGAGGACCACGAGTCGTTCCTCGTCGCCCGCCGCCTCATCCGCAAGGAGGGCCTCCTGTGCGGCGGCAGCTCGGGCACCGCCATGTGGGCCGCGCTCCAGATCGCAAAGCGCGAGGGCCCGGGCAAGCGCTTCGTCGTGATCCTCCCCGACTCCGTCCGCAACTACATGACGAAGTTCATGGACGACCAGTGGATGAAGGAGCAGGGCTTCACCGAGCAGCGCTGGGAGGCGAACAGCATCGGCGACATCCTGCAGCGCATGCCGACACGCGAGATCCTGACAGCCTCGAGCGAGGAGACGGTCGCCGACTCCGTGATGCGCATGAAGGAGGCGGGCGTCAGCCAGCTCCCCGTCCTCGGCGACGGTCGCATCACCGGCATCGTCACGGAGTCGGACCTGCTCGGGCGCATCGTCGAGGGCCGGGCGAAGCTGACGAGCACGGTCGCCGAAGTCATGTTCCGCAACGTCGACACGGTGCACGTCACGGAGGACGCGGGCGCCCTGCTCGAGATCTTCGCCAAGGACGAGGTCGGAATCGTGGTCGACGACGACGGTCGCCTCGTCGGCATCGTCACGAAGATGGACCTCGTCGATCATCTCACGACGACGGTCAGCGGGTAGCGGAGCCCCGGATTCCGTCAGGAGTCCTCGAGCAGGCTGCCTGCTGCCCAATCGTCCTGGCCGTCCGCCGTCCGGCCGCGACCTCCACTGACCGTCGCACCGTTCGCGCTCGCGTGGTTTCCGCGGCCCCCGCCAACCGTCGCGCCGTCAGCGGAAGCGACGTTGTCCACTCCGCCGACGACCGTCGAGTTGTTCCCGGTGGCGCTGTTTCCGCTTCCACCGACCGCTGTCCCAAATGGAAGGGCGAAGTTCTGGCGCCCACCGAACACTGAGCCTCTCGTCTGCGCGACGTTCTCGTGGCCTCCGACGGCGACCCCATAGGGCCAAGCGGTGTTCTGTTGTCCGCCGAATACCGACCCTGCCGACTGGGCCACGTTCTGGTTCCCCCCGACGACGACTGAATTGAACGATCTCGCCTCGTTGTTCGATCCCCCAGCGACGAGTGCCTGGTTGCCGCCAGCGGCAAGGTTGTTGTAGCCACCGACGACGACACTGGCAAATCCGCCGACGGTTTCGTTCTCGAGGCCGCCCACGACCGTGTTGTGCCAGTTCTCCGCTCGGTTGAACTGCCCACCGAACACCGACATGCCCCAACCTTCGCCGCCCGTAGTATTCCCTTCGCCGCCGCTCACCGTCGAGCCCGAGGACGCCGCGTCGTTCGAGAAGCCTCCGGCAACGGTGCTTGCGAACGCGCCGGACCGGTTCCCGTATCCCCCCAGCACACTGCAGCAGACTCCATCGACGCTGTTTCCGCGTCCGCCGAGAGCCACGTTCCAGGATCCCGCGATCGTGGATTCGTCGCCCATCACGGCGCCACCGACGCCGCTATAGCCGTGCTTCGTACCGACGACGAGGTTGTGCGAGCCGCTGCGATCGGTCGAACCGGACGCGTCCTCGTTGTAGCCGACGATCAGGTTGCCGAGCCCGTTCGTCACGACGTCCCCGGGCATGCCCGGGTTCCCGGTCGTCGCGCCGAGTCCGTTGACGATCTGCACGTTCACCCCGGTGATACGCAGCGTCCGAACCGTGCCGCCGATCCCGTCCGGAAGATCGATGAGCTCCATGTGACGGAGAATCTGCTCGTGTTCGTCCGTGAAGACCGGTCCCTGGAGCGCTCCGACGAGAGCAGAGGTCAGTGCCGCGGCAGCCGTGGCCGTGAGGGCGTGCGAATGAATGCGGTGCATCGTGAACTCCGGGTTCCCGAGAAGTGACCGCCAGGCTGCACGGATCGTAGCAGGCCGGCGCGAAGCGTGGGCTCCGCGCCAACCCGTGCGAGCTCGACCCCTGTCGCCGCCTAGCTCGTCCGCGGCGCGCGCTCGAGCCGATCGAGAGCCTGGAACGAGCCCACGAGCGTCAGGATCCCGATGATGAGGCTGATCGGTCCCGTGTTCACCATGCCGAGGAACGTGCCCACGATCAGGGCCCAGATCCACGGGCGCGAGCCCTCCCAGGCTTGCCAGGCGACCCAGAGGACCGCGGCATAGAAGGCCCAGAACACGCCCACGAAGAGCATTCCGCCGGCTCCGACGAGGAAGCCCAGGGGCGGGAACGCGACCGTCGCCGCACCGGCGCCGAGGGCGACGCCGAAGAGCGCGAGGGAGGTCGCGGCGAGGCAGAGCAGCGCGTGGAGCACCGTCACGACGATCCCGAAGGTGAACAGTCCTGGTCGGTCGAAGTCTTGCATGGCAGGCAGTGCGGGGCGGAGGACTGGCTGCTCTACGCGCCCGGGCCGTGGATATTCCAGACCGGCCCGGGTTCCGCGGGTTCGCCCGCGTCCTCAGGCCCGCGCCGGCCCGCGCCGCCAGGCGAGCCCGCCCTCGATCGCGACCCACAGGGTGAGGACGGCGATCACCGCACCGACCGTGGCGACGAGGTGCCGGCCCGCTCCGAAGTCGCGGAAGACCTGGAGGCCCATCGCCGTGAACGTGACCGCGAGCACGAGGACGGCGGGGATCGCGTAGGCCGCTGTGCGCCGGCCCAAGGTCCGCAGGTACAGCGCGCACAGGAGCAGCGTCAGCGCCGCGAGCACCTGGTTCGTCGCGCCGAAAACCGGCCACAGGCTCTTCGCCCCGTTCGCCTTGTCGGCGTAGATCAGGGCGAGCACGGTGCCGCAGGCGATGAGGCCGCCGAACCAACGGTTCTCGAGCGGCTTGATCCTGTACGTCCGGCCGACCTCGGCCAGGATCATGCGCTGGATGCGCAGCGCCGTGTCGAGGCTCGTCGCCGCGAACGAGATCACGAGCACCGCCACGACCGTGCTGCCGACCTCGATGGGGATGCCGAGCGCCGTGAGGAAGCTCGCCGCGCCCTCGACGAACGCGGACAGCGCCACCCCCACGCCCGGGAGCGAGTTGCCGCCCGCGAGGCTCGCCGCCTGGACGTGCTCGAAGGCGTGCTGCACGCCGTCGGACATCATCCCGGCGGCGACGGCCATCGTGGCGAGGATCGCGAGGCACGCCTCGACCAGCATGGCGCCGTAGCCGATCGGCCGCGCGTCGGCCGCCCGGCACAGTTGCTTGCTGGTCGTACCGGAGCTCACGAGCCCGTGGAAACCCGAGATCGAGCCGCACGCGATGGTCACCATCAGGAGCGGGAAGAGCGCCGGGAGCGTGGAGAGCTCGCCGACCGCGGGCGCCACGAGCTCCGGGCGCGCCACGAAGAAGCCGACGTAGAGCACGGAGAGCCCCACGATGAGCTGGTGGCTGTTCACGAGGTCGCGCGGCTGCAGCAGGAGCCACACCGGGAGGCTGCTCGCGACGTATGCGTAGACCATGAGCGCCACGAGCCAGAAGTCCACGGACAGGAAGATCGAGCCCTCCGCGGGCACCCACAGGAACCCCGTGGCCGTGCCCACGATGATCGCGTAGAGGCCGATGAGGACCGCGAGGCACGGCCAGAAGAGCCCGAGGTTGCGCTTGTACCCGAGCCAACCGATCGCGACCGCGACGACGATCTCGAGGTTCACGGGCAGGATGCTGGCGCTGTAGGCCACGAACAGCTTCGCGATCGAGAACGCGAACACCGCCCCCACCATCCAGATCAGGAAGAAGATCACGATCTGGAAGAGGAGCCGCGAGCGCGGCCCGATGAAGCGCTCGGTGAGGTTGCCGACGCTCTGTCCGCCGTGCCGCATCGAGAGCACCAGTGCGCCGAAGTCGTGCGTCGCGCCCATGAAGATGACGCCGACGACGATCCAGATCAGCGCGGGCACCCAACCCCAGACGATCGCCATCGCCGGTCCGAGGATGGGCGCGGCACCCGCGATCGACGCGAAGTGGTGACCCCAGAGCACCTCGCGCCTGGTCGGCACGAAGTCGACGCCGTCCTCCCGCTCGACTGCGGGCACGGGCTCGTCCGCGCGCAGCTCGAAGATGCGCTCGGCCAGGAAGCGCGAGTAGAAGCGGTAGCCGAGGCCGAGAGCGACGAGCGCCAGGAGCACGACGGCGACGGCGGTCATTCAGGCAGTCTAGCCGGAGTCGCTCAGCCAGTTCGAGGCGCCACCTGTGTTGCGAAGTGCTCGCGCAGCGAGAGGACTCCGACCCATGCGAACCCGAAGAAGAACAGGAACAGAAAGGGCAGCGAGCCCCAGTTCCCGACGCGCGACGCCGCGAGCACGCCCCACGCGCACCATCCGGCGAGCAGGAGCTCGAACCCGGGCAGGCCGGCGAAGCGCTGCCGGTACGGTGCAAAGGTCGCCTCGCCGCGCTTCGGCGTTCGGACGAACACGCCGGTCTCCCCGCTCAGCCCCGCGAGGACGGCGTGCGTCTGGCTCACGCACATGCCGATCCCGAGCGAGATCGCGGCGAAGCTGTCGCAAAGCCGCTTCGCGAGCGGCCGCCCGACGGCGCGCTGGCTACGCTCGTAGAAGAGCACGACGGAGACCGTGCACAGGAGGAACAGGGCGAGCTGGTAGAGATGGATCCCCTCGCTGCGGACGCTCGCCACGAGCGGCAGGACCAGGGCGAGCAGGAGCACGCACGGATAGCCCACGTTACCCGTGAGGTGGGCGAGCGCCTCGAGCTTCACGCGCGCGGGCTCGTGCGAGCGCAGGATCCGCCACGCGAGCTTGCGGAACACCTGGACGCTGCCCTTTGCCCACCGGTGCTGCTGCGACTTGAAGGCTCCGATTCCCGGCGGTACTTCCGCGGGCGCCACGACGTGCGGCATGTACACGAACTGCCAGCCGGCGAGCTGAACGCGGTAGGACAGGTCGAGGTCCTCCGTCAAGGTGTCGTGCTGCCAGCCGCCGCCCGCTTCGATCGCCGCCCTGCGCCAGATGCCAGCCGTGCCGTTGAAGTTGAAGAAGAGGCCGGCGTCGCAGCGCGTCGTGTGCTCGATCACGAAGTGCCCGTCGAGGAGCGTGGACTGCGCGCGCGTGAGCAGGCTCTCCTCCCGGTTCACGTGTCCCCAGCGCGCTTGCACCATGCCCACCGCGGGATCGCGGAACGAGCCGACCGTGTCGCGCAGGAACCCGGGCTCGGGCATGAAGTCCGCATCGAAGATGCAGAGCAGGTCGCCGCGTGCCTGGCGCATGCCATGGTCGAGCGCACCGGCCTTGAAGCCCACGCGATCGTCGCGTCGCAGGACCTTCGCGTCGATGCCGCGCTGAACGAGCGCGCGCACTTCTTCATCGACGATGGCGCACGTCTCGTCGGTCGAATCGTCGAGGATCTGGAGCTCGAGTTTCGCGGCGGGGTAGTCGAAGCTTCCCGCCGCGCGGATCAACCGGCGCGCGACCGTGCGCTCGTTGTAGAGCGGGAGCTGGACCGTCACCGTGGGGAGCGCATCCTCCTCCGGAGGGTCGGAGGGCCGTGCGCGCCAGAATCGGAACCGCGCGAGCAGCGCGAGCCGGTGCAGCCCGTAGACGCCGAGGAGCGCCAGGGTGCCGAGGTAGGCGAAGGTGATGATCGATTGGGTGTCCACGAAGTCCGTGCGATTGTCTGCGATGCCGGTCCGGCGCGGGCCGTCGCTGGCAGCAATATCGGCTATATCGGGCAGAAATGGTAGCGGTCGGCACCGGGAGGGCCATTCCCGGCGCTCGGTTCCGCGGCGCGAACTATCCGCGCCAGCGGGCGAGTACGGGCGGTGCCAGAGAGTGTGACCGGGAGCTATGCTTCGCGCATGGCCATCATCACCGAGCGGGGCGGGCGGGCGAGGAGAGCGGGCGATTCCAGGCGCGAGCGCGCCCTCCGACCTGGGTGGGCCCGCCTGGCCGCGGTGCTCGCGATCGCGGCCGCCGGCTGCACCTCCCCTGGGGGGATCTGGTCCGGGGCTCCGGAGCGTATCGCCCATCGCGGGAATTCCAGCGTCGCCCCCGAGAACACGCTCGCGTCGGTCCGCTCCGCCCTCGCCCTCGAGCCCCCGCCCCAGTACGTGGAGATCGACGTGCACCGGAGCTCCGACGGAACCCTGGTCGTCATTCACGACGCGACCTTGGACCGGACCACGAACGCCCGGGGCCGCGTCGCCCAGCTCGCCTGGGGCACGATCCGCCAGGCGGACGCCGGCTATTCCGCGGAGTTCGGCGACGCGTTCCGCGGCGAGCGGGTGCCCGCGCTCCACGAGGTCCTCGACGCGGTGGCGGCGACGACGACGAGCGTCATGATCGAGGTGAAAGCGCACGGCATCGGCGACCGCGTGGCGCGCCTCGTTGCCGACCGCGGCGAGCTCGCCCGGCACGTGATCGCGAGCTTTCACGCGGACGTCATCGTCGCCGCGAGCCTGGCGGCGCCAAAGGCACGCACGCTCTACCTCGCCGGCCACGCCTCCCCGGAGGAGATCGAGCTCGCCGCCCGCATCGAGGCGGACATCGTCGGCGTCGGCCACGAAGGCCTGACGGCGGCCGCCGTCCATGCCGCCCACCAGAAGGGCCTCGCCGTGTGGGCCTGGACCGTGAACGAGCCCGAGCGTGCGGCGGAGCTCTACGCCATGGGCGTCGACGGCGTGATCAGCGACAACGTGGCTTCGCTCCAGTAACCGTCAGTACTGACGGTCACGGGAGCCGCGCCGCGAGATGCCCGATCGTCGCCTCGAACACCCGCCCCAGGGGCTCGGGGATGGCCGCGAGCGGGTGCACGCCGCCGAAGGTGTGCCCGGTGCCCGCGAGGATGAGAAGCTCGCGCGTGGCCTCCGGCAGCGCGGCGAAGATCGTCTCGGCCGCGGAGACCGCGACGGACTCGTCGGCCGCGCCGTGGATCACGAGCGTCGGGGCTGTGACCCGCCCGCGGGACCAAGACGGATCAAAAGTCCGGCTCCATTCCGAGGTGCGCGAACCCCGCGCGCTCCGCCGCCATGATCCGCTCGCGAATCTCCCGCGTCGCCTGCTCCATGTCCTCCGGAGAGGAGTCGCGCGGCACCGAGACGGGCGGCCCCCAGGCGACAGCGATGCGCGCCCTCGGCTTCGGGACGCTGTACGCATCCCAGCTCGACAGGCGCCAGGCGCGATCGCAGGCGATGCCGGCCGGCAGGATCGGGAAGCCCGTCGCCCGTGCCATCCACGCGAGGCCGGGGTTCATCGAGTGCCGCGGACCCCGCGGACCGTCCGGAGTGATCGCGACGATCGAGCCGCCCTCGAGCGCCGTGATCATCTGCCGCAGGGCACGCGCTCCACCCTTGCTCGACGAGCCGCGGATGACTTTGAATCGGAAGCCCTCGAGCAGCGCCTCGGAGAGGTCTCCGTCCCGGCTGCCCGACACGAGGATCGTGACGTCCTGCCGGTAGAACGGCAGGATCAACGCCAGCATCCGGCCGTGCCACAGCGCGATGATGAAGCCCCCCCCGTGCTCTCGCGCCGTGGCGTGGTGCTCGGAAAAAAGGGTCTCGTAGCTCCACGTCTTCGCCAGGAGCTTCAGCGTGGCGGGCGCGATCGTTCGCGCGAACACGAGCCCCGCCGCGCGGCGGACGAGCTTCCAACGCTGGTGGAGCGACGGTCGTCGCTTCCGCGTCCGGCCCGGCCCGGCCTTCGTCGCGCGATCGTCCGGGGCGGCCTCTCCGAAGGTGCCCGTCATGATTGGCTCAGTGGGCGCGGACGTCGTCGCCCCCGCCCTCGTCATCGATCCCGTCGGGCCCGAGGGACCAGAGCTCGTAGCCTTGCGACCCGCGCACGTACCGGAGCGCCCGGCCCCAGGCGTCGTGCGGGACCGCGCCGCCGTCGAGGAACCCGTCCGGGAAGGCCGCGGTCGCTACCTCGAGCGCGGTGAGCTCCGCAGGGAACGCGTCCTGGTCGAAGCTGAAGACCTGCAGCGCCACCTTCACGCGAGCGAGGGCGAGGAGCGTCTCCTCGCGCGCGCGACGGGCCGGCGCGCCCTCGGCCGCGACCGCCGGCGGCGCTTCCGACACGTCGACGTCCATCTCGTCCCCACTGCCGCCCACGGCCGCCTCGAGGGCCGCGAAGCCGACGAGCACGAGCAGCGGCACGTCGGGACCGAACGACGACTCCGCGTGGTGCAGGACGCCGCCTTCGACGCGCCGGTTCCAGCGCACCGACGGCCCGAAAAAACGCGTGAAAACCGCCGCCTCCGGGAGCGTCGTGAGGTCGAACGGGAGCTCGACGCCCATGGCGAGCATCGGCGCCATCACGCGTGCGCTGGCGTAGATCCGGCCGAAGAAGGTCGCCCAGTCCGCGAACGCCACGACGCTCGCATCGGCGGGGAAGCGGCCGCGGTCGAAGGTCGTCGGTTCGGTCGGAGCGTCCTTCAGGAGGCGCCGCACAGCGCGCTTCGCGTGGCTCGGAAGCGTCGTCACGAGCACTCGGTCGGCGAGCACCGCCACCGTGGGATGTACGAGGGCCGAGGGGTCGATCGGCAGGGCACCTGCCCCGAAGGGCAGACTCGTCGCAGTGAACGTGTAGAGCCGCGTCCCCTTGTACGACACCACGTCGACCTTCACGTCGTCACCGAACTCCGCGAGCAGGTACTGCACGGCACCGTCCATCCCGCGCAGGAACGCCTCGCGGTCCCGGAGCGACAGGGCGAGGCTCACGTCCGGGGCCGACATCACCGAGCGCAGGGGCGGCAGGTTCAAGGCGAGCTCGCCCCCGAGCGGCAGGGCGAGGTCGCGGTCGGGCCGGAAACCGAACGTCTCGTCGAGGGCCGCGAGGGCGCGCTCGCCCGCTCCGCCCACGTCCAACCCGCGCACCGCGGTGACGAGCCGCGGGACGTCGAAGCTCGTGAGCCAGCCGGCGAGGGCGGCGGGATTCAGGAGCCCGAAGGCGACGTCGTCGAGCTTCGTCCCGCCAAGGACACCCTCGAAGGGGTCGTCGGCCATGGGACTCGTGAGCCCTTCGGCCACGAACACGCCCTCGCGGAGCTCGACACGCCAGGTGCCGTCGCGCGTGACGGCGGCGAAGGCGGGCCCGAGCAGCCCTTCCAGGACGTCGAGGAGGGGCGCTGGCGTCGGCCACTCGGAGAGCGCGAGCAGCGGGGTCGCAAGCTGGGAGTAACCCCTGAAGACGGTCACGCCCGCGGGCGCCGTGAAACAGGCGGCGGCCGCCCTGTACCAGGCATCGTCGGAACCGGCGGCGTCCGAACCCGTGCCGCTGAGCCGCTCGGCCAGCGCGTCCCGCTCGAGCATCCCGAGCAGCGCGACGATGCGCGTGCCGTGGTGCACGATCTCGATCGGCCCGAAGCTCGTGTCCGCGAGACGCATCGAGGAGCATTCCCCGCCCCCGGGGAGCGCGAGAATCCCACGCTCGAGCTCGACGCCCCCGCGCTCCGCGAACGCGGCGAGAACTTCGAAGGCCCGTGCGCTCAGCTCTTCACCGTCGAACTCGAGTACGAGCTCGGCGCCGAAAGTCTCCGCCAGCAGCCGGATCTGGGTCGCCTCGGTAGACAGGCCGAACTCGAGGTCCGCCCCACTGCCCTCCCCACCGAGCCGGGCGTCGAGGCCCAGGCTCCGCAGGGTGAAGCCGGGCGATTCGTCCGTCCCGACGAGGATGTACGCCGAGCCCCAGGGATCGACGAGGAGCTCCGGCGGGGCACCCTCGAGCCCCGCGAGGGATTCCGGGAGCCCGCCCGTCCGCTCGCGCTGCTCTACGACGAGACGCGCGAGCCGGCGCATGTCCCACGCCATGCGCTTGAGGCCGGCGGCGTTCGCGAAGAACGTCGCGAAGCCGCCCGCGCGCGAGTGGAAAGAGCACGACGTGGCGGTCAGCGCACCGAGCAGCTCTTCCCAGCTCGGGGCTCCGGGAGCGTCCACCGAAGGGGCGGCGAGCGCCCGAGCGAGGGGCGTGCGGGGATCGAAAACCGCCTGGCCCATGACCTTTCCGAGGGCGGCGTGCACGTCCTCGTCCGCGAGGAGCCGGCCGAGCGCGGTCTCGCCGTAGACTTCCCTCAGCGCTTGCACGGCCGGCATCTCGACGTAGGCGAGGGCGCCGGAGGGGTGCAGGGACGTGTGCCCTCCGGCCTGAGGAAAGAGCGCGATCAGGATCAGGGTGGGGATGGACATGGGCGGCATGCGAGCCTGTGATCAGAGCCCCGCGAATTCGAGGAGCTCGTCGTCGGCCTTGGCGATCGCCTTCGCGAGCGCTTGGAATGCGCTCCTGGGGTCCTGCCCTTGCCGGATGGTCTCCACGAGCGACCCGTGCCGCCGTTTCACGGGTCTGCAATCTCCGTCGAGCACGAAGGCCACGAGGAGCCCCGCCTCGTTCAGGAGGTGCGTCGACTTGTCTCCTGCCCGCTCGAGGTCGAACTCGAAGATGGTCTTCAGGGAATCGAGGCCGAAGCCGCCATCGATGTCGCCGATGGACCACTTGCGGGTCCACCATGCATCGTCCGCCCCGACGTGGTCGTCGTGGTAGTAGCGTTCCACGTAGGAAGCCGCTCCGTACCGGAACCAGCGCGGTATGCGCTTCTCCGACCGGAAGCCTTCGGCCCAGGAGGCGTCCACGATCGCGGCTTTGCCACGTGCCCGCGAGGCCTTTCTGCGCGCGCGTTCCACGGCGTTGGGGCTCGGGTCGAGCGCCTCGGCGAAGGATAGCCCCACGGCGTGGCGGACGGCGCAGATGCCGTAGCGGGCCTTGATTTCCGTCGAGTCATCCCAGTAGGCCGCGCCCATCCCCTCGTACTCTCCGGCATCGGGGTCCAGCCAGCCTTCGGCGAAGAAGGCGTGGTGGAGGGCGGCGAGGCCCGTGAGGTCCGTCTTCGGGACCGTGCTACCCGCGTTGCCTCGCGCGAATCTGTCGTACTGCTCGGCGTCACGGAGCACGGTGATTTCGATCGGGCTCGAGGGTGACTGGCCGTAGATCCGCGCGAGGTCGCCGCATGCGGACTCCATTTCGCGAATGGCTCGCAGCGCGACACCCCGGTCGCAGGTCGTGCGCGCGACGAGGTGCTCGCCGGGAATCCGCCACATGTGGTCGACGTCCGAGTGAAACCTGTTCGCGGCCTCGAGGTCGAGCCAGTCGTCGCCGCACTTCCAGAGACCCGCCTCGATCTGCGGGATTTCCTCGGACGGAATCCAACGGAGATCCTGACGGACGTAACCTCGACTCGACCAGCTATACTCCTCCTTCGTGAGCCAGAAGCCGAGGTCGTCGCGGACGAGACCCCGCTTCAGGAACGGGATGTCCCCGGGGCTCACCCACGCGCCCTTGTACCGAACGAGTCCGTCGGCTTTCGCTTGCCGCTGCTCCTCCCCGGCGATGTGGACCGCGAGCTTCTTCCGGGTCGAGAACCACTCGCCCTCGTACTCGATGTGACCGAGCTTCTCGTGCGCCCGCCTGTGTCTCGGCTCGAGCTTCAGGAGCTTGCGCAGAACGCTCCGGGCCTCCTTGTCGCGTTCCGTGGATTCGCACCAGATCGCGAGTTCCCAGAGCTTCTCGGGGTTCTCGCCGGCGCTGGTCCGACGCTCTTCGTAGGCTGCGTCGGCCTGCACCGGGGTCGGTGCGGGGCGGGGAGCGATGCACGGGGCGGGAGTGAACAGGGTCGGGACCAGAATGAGGGCTGAGATCATGGTGGCGGACACGCCGGGGAATGGGCGCCGAAGGACGGCTGCACAACGCGCCGGTGAATGATGGTATCCGGACCGGGCGTTCCGAGTCCTGGTCCGTGAGCCGCGGGTCGATGGGGTCCCACTTGTGACTGCCCGAACCGGATCCCTATAATGCTCGGCCGTTCGCGGGTCAGCCACGCCACCGGGCGCTTCGTGCCCGGCGAGCGTGCGCCGAGCCGCGCCGCCTCAATTGCGACATCCTAGATGCGGCATCCCGAGAGTGCCGCGTTGACCACCAGCTCCATTCGCCACTCCACGCACGGCGAGAGAACCAGAAATGGCACAACACAAGGCCCCCACTCAGGTTACGGTTGTCGAACACGAGGAGCGGTCCGCCCTCCGCGAATGGGTCGATCGTCACTGGCTGAAGGGAGCCATCCTGGCGGTCGCTGTGAGCGGGGTCATCCTCGTGACCCAGTATTCGAACCAGAGAACGAAGGCGGACCTCGATGCCGAGTGGGACCGCCTGGACAGGGCCTTGGCGGATCATGCGGGGGGTGACCCCGCGAGCCTCGACGCGGCGCTGGCGGAATTCGCGGGCACGGTCGTCGAGCCCTCGGCCACCCTGGCACAGGTGTACGCCTACGTCGGTGATCGGCAGTACGACGGCGCGCTCGAGGCCCTGGACCGCCTCCGCCGGACCGACGTCTCCGCGCTGACCGAAGAGACCTATCCCATCGGCTCCTCCGGCGCCCAGCTCACCCTCGTGGATCGAATGGCGGAGCTCATCGGCGCTCAAGCCAAGTGGGAGGCAGAGCATCCCGCCCTCTTCATGAACCCTCCTCCGCCGGAGGACTGCCCCAAGGTCCGCATCGAGACTGCACTTGGCGACATCACGGTGGGCCTCTATCTCACGGAGGCACCCAAGCACGTCGAGAACTTTTTGAAGCTCTGCCGCGAGGGATACTACGACGGAACGAAGTTCCACCGCGTCATCAAGGGCTTCATGGTCCAGGGCGGTGATCCGAACTCCATCGAGGAGGACTTCACGACCTGGGGCCAAGGTGGTCCAGACTACAAGCTCGAGGTGGAAACCAACGAGCTCTACCACTTCAAGGGCGTCCTCTCCGCGGCGAAGAAGGAGCGCGAGATCCAGAGTTCCGGCAGCCAGTTCTTCTTCACCACGGGTGAACCCCACAACCTCGATGGACAGCACGTCGTGTTCGGGGCCGTGATCGAGGGCATGGACATCGTCTTGCTGATCGAAGCCGGGGAGATCGAGGACATGGCCACGAATCGGCCCGTCGCCCCGGTCGCGATCCTCTCGACGACCGTGCTCTGAATCCTCCGGTCCGATAGCCCGCGGTGTCTGCCTGGGCCCCGGTTGGGTTCCGATGCACCGGGTGCACCCGAGTGTTCCGCGTGGAATATTCGCGCCCTGGCCGGCCGCGGTGCACCCGATTGTTCCACGTGGAACATCCGCGCCCTGGCCGGCCGCGGTGCACCCGATTGTTCCACGTGGAACATTCGCGCCCTGGCCGGCCGCGGTGCACCCGATTGTTCCACGTGGAACATTCGCGCCCTGGCCGGCCACGGTGCACCCGATTGTTCCACGTGGAACATTCGCGCCCTGGCCGGCCGCGGTGCGCCCGATTGTTCCACGTGGAACATTTGCCCGGGCTCGGATCAGCGCAGCTGGTCTTTCGGCGCAAGGACCTCGCAGAGCCGGTCCAGCTCCGGACGGTCATGGTACTGGAGCACGATCTGACCCCGGTAGCCCTCACCGTTCTGGATCGTCACCCGTGTTCCCAGGTGCAATCGGATGCGGTGCTCCATCTCCTGGAGCCAAGGCGCCGCCGGGACGACGATCTTCTCACGCACGCCTCCGAGGGCCCGATTCTTCTCCCGCACCAGGTGTTCGAGTCGCCGCACCGACAGGTCGTCCCGCGCCGTCCGAGCCAGGAATCGCATCACCGCCTTCTGGTCCTGCAACCCCGCCAAGGCTCGGGCATGGCCCATGCTGATGAGTCCGGCGGAGATCGCTTCCTGGGCCCGCGCGGGGAGCTCGAGTAGCCGCAGGTGGTTGGCGACCGTCGCGCGCTTGACGCCGACTCTCCCGGCGACCTGCTCCTGGGTCAATCCGAGCCGCTCCATCAGCTCGCGGTAGCCGGACGCCTTCTCGATCGGGTCGAGATCCTGGCGTTGGATGTTCTCCACCAGGGCGAGCTCGAGCATCTCCCCATCGGGGACGTCGGGTCGGACGACGGCGGGAATGGAGGCCAGGCCCGCCAGGCGCGATGCACGCCACCGGCGTTCGCCCGAGATGATCTCGAAGCGTCCGTTGCCCCCCCGAACGCAGATCGGCTGGAGAACTCCGTGGGTCTTGATGCTGTCGCGCAACTCCTCGATGCTCGAGCTGTCGAAGACCTTGCGGGGCTGATAGGGATTGGGCCGGATCTGATCCAGCGGGAGTTCAGCGCCGCTCTCTGGCTGTGCCATCGAACTTGCGCCGCCGAGCAGCGAGCCGAGCCCGCGTCCTAGTCGCTTTTCCATGCCTGCGTCCTGGTCCCCTGATTGTTCCACGTGGAACATCCTGCCGAACTAAAAAACCACATGTCGTGGTTCTCCTGTGAAGGAACACTATATCCTGTATTCTCAATGGAACGAGGGTTCCACGGCCGTTTCGGGCTCACCCTGGACGGATCCACGGGCTCTGCCTTAGAACCTGTGCGCCATGCTTCCGGTGACGACCGCCCGCTGGATTCTCGTGCTCCTCCTGAGGCGCCCCTCGACGTGGCTCTGGGCGACGTTCGTCGCTGCCACCTGGCCGGCGGTGGCGGCCTTCACGCCCCTCGGAACCACGACCGCGAACGCGGGGAACGCCCCGGCGCTATACGAAGTTGCATTTGTGGCCTCGCTTCTGGGGGTCCTGGCCGGGACCGCCATCCTGCAGCGCGGTGCCTGGTTCCTGGCAGCCCTCGCTCCCGCTCGCCGGCTCGTGGTCGAGCTCTCCGCCCTGTCCGCCGCCGGCCTGCTCTTCCTCCTGGCGGGGCTCCTGCCCGGCCTCCTGCTCGGCGAGGGGACAGCCCTCCGCCCCGATCACATCCCCCTTGGAGCCGCGGTGTGCCTGCTGCACCTCGCCGCGATCGCCCTCGTCCTGCTGCGCCTGCCCCTGTCGCCCACGGCGCGGCTGGCGGCTCTGCCGCTCCTCGTGTGGGTCCTCCCGAGCCTGCTGCCCGAGGCCGGTCCCGTCGGGTATCTCGTTCACGCGGACCTCGGTGTGGCCCGCCACTTGGATCCAGCCCGGGGAACAGTTCTCGCTCCCCATGCATGGAAAGCGGTCTTCGGGCCGATCATAGGCTTGCTGGGAGCAGCCTTCCTACTCGCGCGATCCCCGCTCGCCCCCTATGCGCTACGGCATCCTAGGTGACATCCACGCAAACCTGAGCGCCCTCGAGGCGGTGCTCGCCGAGATCGAACGCGAGAGCGTCGACCGCATCCTGTCCGTTGGCGACGTCGTCGGCTACGGCGCAGCTCCGCGGGAGTGCATCCAGATCCTGCGGGAGGTGAATGCCGTCGTCGTGAAGGGCAATCACGACGCAGCCTGCACCGGGGAGCTCGACATGAAGTTCTTCAACCACTACGCGCGGGCGGCCATCGAATGGACGCGCACCGCGCTCGGCGATGGGGACCTCGAGTGGCTCCGTGGGCTGCCGCTGGTAGCGCACGAGACGCACTGCTGCGTGGCGCACGGAACGCTCGCCGATCCGGAGTTCTACGAGTACATCCAGAGCACCGAGGACGCCGATCCGTCGCTCGACCTGCTCGAGGAAGGCGTGTGCTTCGTGGGTCACACGCACGTCCCGGTCACGATTCTGAGGCTCACCGACGATCCGACCCACACCGGCTACACCGTCGCGACCGAGATCGACCTGGCGGACGTCAGCCGCGCCCTGGTCAACGTCGGCAGCGTGGGCCAGCCCCGCGACGAGAACGCGCGCACGATCTACGCCCTCTACGATTCGGACGAAGCTCGGATCTGGCTCCGGCGCGTCGAGTACGACATCGAGCGCGAGGCGCAACGCATCCGGGCCGCGGGGCTGCCGAACATTCTGGCGGAACGGCTCTTCCTGGGGATCTGACCGCTCCGGGCACGGGCGCGGGCCGGTGAAGAGCTCCGGCGATCACTCCCTGCGATCACTCCATGAGTGAACGCCGGCGGCAGCCGATCGCCGCCGGCTTCAATCGTTCCGAAGGTAGGAGAGCTGGTCCGGCAGCTTGTCGATCCCCTCCTCACCGAGGGCCGATTCGAAGAGCCGGGCGATGTCTCCCAAGGGATTCTCGTCCCCCCGGAAGGTGTACCGCCGCGCCTCGACGTGGGATCCGGCCGCGATCATGAGCTCGAGGATCGAGCTGGCGTTGCAGGTGTGCCCCTGGACCTCCATCTCGACCGGGGTCCCGTAGTGATTGACGATGGCCACGATGAGGGAGACCGGGCGGGCATGGAGGGTGAGGCCGTCCTCGAGCTCGACCTCCAGCACCTGCAGGTTCGTGTACGTAGGCAGGAGCTCCTCGGCGATACCGCGGCCGGCCTGGATGAGCCGGTCCGCCCAATAGAGAAGGCTGTTGAGGGTGACGTCCTCGACCTCCACGCGGTGCACGATCTCCGCGAGGCGGCGCTCGGCGGCCTCGGTGCGAACGCCGCTCTCGTGGCGTTCGACGAAGTGGGTGAGCTGCGTGACCGCCTCGAGCAGATGGAGCACGGAGGACACGTGCCCGCGCAGTCGGGGTAGGCGGTCGTCGCCCGCCTCGAGAACTGTGTTCTTGATGTGCGTGTCGTAGGCCGACTGGAGATTGTGGACGGTGGCCTCGTACACGCGGGCGTGTTCCTCGGAGCCGCGGTTGCGCAGGAATTTCGCGCGGTCCGCCTCGTCCCCGATCCGCCGCACGCCGAGCTCGCGCATCATCGTGCAAGCCTCCAGATACTTCGAGGCGACCTCGGCGATCTTCTGCGCCTCGTCCTCCAGGTCTTCCTGGCCCATGTTCCGCGGGAGGCTGAAGCGTTGCGCGGAGACCTCGAACGGATCCAGCTCCAGGGCTTCCGTGGGCAGGACGAGGTCCTCGTGCCGCGCCTCCTCCTGGAGGGCGGTCATCAGGGCGCGCAGGGCGTCGTTCACGAACAGGTGCGCGCCCTGGATGTCCCTGACGGCGCGCTCGCTCTCCTCCGGCGCGAGAGAATCGAGCGCCCCGTAGCCCTCGAGGCGCCGGACCAGGTGGACGAGGGACAGGCCGGCCAGCGCGAACCCGCGCACCGAGGCGATGAGCTCGGTCAGGTAGTTGAAGGTCTGGTTGTAGCGGGCGCCGTAGTCGTCCAGGAACGACTCGAGCTCGTCGGCCTCGCTGTAGAGCTGGAAGTAGTGGCGTTTCGTCCATGCCTCGCCCGGGGTCGCGAGGAGGGTGTTGGCGAGCCGGAACAGGACGTCGGCGTGACCCTGGAGCAGGGGCGCGAAATCCTTCTCGGGGACGAGTTGCTCGAGGGAGCTCTCTTTCATCGGGGCGTGTTCATGCTCGCGGACCGGGGCCCCGTGCGGGTGGCCCCGCCGACACGGTACCAGACCCGGGGGGGGCCTCGCACGCCCCACCGATGGGGCTCAAGAACAGAGCGGCGAGAGGCCGATCCAGGGCATGTTCGCATCCCGGGTCCCCCCTCGCCACGCCGCGCGTGGGGCCACCCCACCAGGCCCATCTTCCCGCCGAGCACACGAGAGGGACCCACCATCTCAGCTGAACGCTGTCTCGAGACGTACCTCCAGGAGATCAACGAGGTACCGCTGCTCACCGCCGAGGAGGAGCGGGCACTGGGTCGTCGCATCCACCATGGCGACCTGGAGGCCCGCGAACACCTCATTCGAGCGAATCTCCGGCTCGTCGTCTCGATCGCGAAGATCTACGGCGACCGCGGGCTGGTACTCCAGGACCTCATCGCCGAGGGCAACATCGGCCTCATGAAGGCCGCCGAGAAATTCGACCCCGATGCGGGCTGCCGGTTCTCGACCTACGGCACATGGTGGATCAAGCAATCGATCCGCCGCGCACTGACGAACACGGTGAAGTCCGTGCGCGTCCCCGGCTACATGGCCGAGATGATCTCGAAGTGGCGGACGGTGAGCCAGGAGCTCGCCTATCTCCTGGGGCGGATCCCCACCGTCGAAGAGGTCGCGAAGGAGCTCGGCATCCCCCGCGAGAGCTGGCCGCTCCTCAAGCGCACGATCGAGACCTCCGCCTCGGGGAGCCAGATCTCGCTCGACGTCATCTCCGCGACGCAAGACACGGTGGAGGACGAGAACACGGTGGGCCCCGATGAGCAGATCGTGCAGTCCGACCTGCTCCTGAAGCTCGACGAGCTGCTTGGGGTGATCGACGAGCGCGAGGCCACGATCCTGCGTCTGCGCTACGGCCTCGATGGGGGGCAGGGCGACCCGATGACGCTGAAGGAGATCGGCAAGATCGTCGGGCTCACGCGCGAGCGGGTGCGCCAGATCGAGCAGGAAGCCCTGCGCAAGCTGTACGGCGTGATGGGCGATGACTAGCCCCCGTGCCGATCACCCGGGCTCGGGCTCGAAGAGACCGGGCGCGACTTGCGGGGCGGGGCGCGCGGGTCGATGATGCCGGGTTCGCGCGGTGCCCGCCGCGCGGAGAATGAACCCCGCTGCCCAGGAACCCGTCCCCGGCCCCGCTCCGGAGGGCACGCCGCTCTACGTCCACCTCCCGTTCTGCACGGCGAAGTGCCACTACTGCGACTTCTTCTCCGTGGCCGACGAGGGTCAGGACATCGGCGGCATGATCGATGCGATCCTCGCGGAGGCCGAGCTTCGGGCTCCGCGGCGGCCGCGGACCGTGTTCTTCGGCGGGGGCACGCCGTCGCTGCTCTCCGAGCGCGAGCTCACCCGCCTGCTCGACGGCCTGGATGCGCTGACGGGGTTTCGGGCGTCGGCGCTCGAGGTCACGGCGGAGTGCAACCCCGAGAGCCTCGATCGCGCGAAGGCCCGCACGCTGCTCGGGCTCGGCGTCCGGCGGTTGTCGATCGGCGTCCAGAGCCTGCGGCCGGAGGTGCTCGAGCTGTTCGGGCGCGTTCACAGCGTCGATGATTCGTTCCGGGCCTACGAGGCCGCGCGCGCGGCGGGGGTCCAGCACGTCAACCTGGACCTCATCTTCGCCGTGCCCGGTCAGTCGGTCGAGGAGTGGGAATCGGACCTCTCGCGCGTGCTCGCGCTCGGGCCCGATCACCTCGCGGCCTACAATCTTGCCTTCGAGGAGGAGACCCGGTTCAAGCGCTGGCTGGACGAGGGCCGACTCGTGGCCGCGCCGGAAGAGGTCGAGCTCGCCATGTTCGCGGCGACCCGTCGGATCGCGGAGGGCTTCGGGCTCGCGCCCTACGAGATCTCCAACTACGCCGCCCCTGGGGAAGAGTGCGCGCACAACGTGAACTACTGGCGCAACGGGCCCTACCTCGGCCTCGGGCCGAGCGCCGTCAGCAAGGTCGGGCAGGTCCGGGCCGGCAACCCGCGCGGGATCCACGCCTACCGGCGGTTCGTGGCCGCGGGCGCCACGGCCTTCGCCTTCGGGGAATGCCTCACGCCGCGCGCCCGGCTGGCCGAGACCTGGTGGCTGGGGTTGCGGCTGGCCGAGGGCGTCGAGCCCGCAGCGGCGCGGGCGACCGCGGGCTGCGTGGAGGACCCCTGCCCGGCGGTCCACATCGCGGAGGGCCTCGCGGCGACCGGCCACCTGGAGCTCGCGGAAGGGCGCTACCGCTTGACCGAGCGCGGCCGGCCCGTCGCCGACGCCGTCGCGGCCGAGTTCCTCACGAAGCTCCCGGCCGTCCCGGCCGCGGGCGGCGCCCCGGCACCCGCGCGCACGACCGGCCGGCCCGATCGATCGCCGCTCGGCGCGGCCGGTTGAGTTTTCCGCCGCGCGTCGCAACGTTCTCCCCGGCGAATCATTACCTTCGTCGCGCCCACCCCTCCCGGCGGGTCGACCCGCCGGAGTGAGCGGACACGAGACACGGAACTGCTCCCATGACCGACCCGAAACTCCCTCGCAAGAAGCGGTCCGCGCGCAAGAAGTCGAAGCGCGGGTTGTTCGTCCGAGGTCTCATCACGCTGCTCCCGGCGGCCCTCACGATCTTCATCCTCGTGACGGTGCTCCAGTTCGTGAACACCTACCTCACCTCGCCGATCAACAAGGTGATCTACGGCAGCCTCGACGGCAACGGGCTCGGCTGGAACGTCCTCACCCTGATGGAGATCGACCCGTACGACCGGGAGTTCCTGGACGAGCGCGAGCTGCCCGTCGCGCTCCGGGACGAAGTGGACGACCTCGGTGGGTTCGATGAGGTCCCGGCCCGGGCGATCCTCGCGAACTACCGCGAGACCAAGGAGACGTTCCTGCGCAATTTCAAAGCCCTCGCCATCGATGGCGAGAAACTGCGGGCCGCGGTCAAGGGCGAGGTCCCGACAGCCGTCGGTATCCTGATCTCGGTTTCGCTCGTGCTCGTCGCCTGCTATTTCGCCGGCGGGTTCCTCGGGCGCCGGGCGATCTCGTCCTTCGACCGCACCTTGAGCCAGATACCGATCATAAAATCGGTCTATCCGTACACGAAACAGATCGTCGAGTTCTTTCTGTCGGACAAGGAGCTCGAGTTCGACACCGTCGTCGCGGCGCCCTACCCGACCGACAGCGTGTGGGCGATCGGGTTCGTCACCGGAAACGGGCTCCGGAGCTTGAACGAAGAGACGGGCGGGCGGCACGTGTCGGTGTTCATTCCCACCTCGCCCATGCCGATGACCGGCTTCACGGTCTTCATCGACTCGAAGAGGCTCATCCCGCTGGACCTCACCGTCGACGAGGCGCTGCGCATCACGGTCTCCGCGGGCGTCCTCGTGCCGAAGGACCAGCTGGTCGCGGGCGCCGCCGGCGACCAGCTCCGGCCGAAGAGCACGGCGGGGATCCCCGGCGTGGAGGGCGCCGAGGCGTGATCTACGCCGATCGACTCGAAGCCGCCGTCCGCCGGACGGGGAACCCGTGCCTCGTCGGCCTCGATCCGCACCTCGAGCTCCTCCCGCCGGAGTTCGCGGCGGCGCGCGACCCGGCGGCGTCCCGCGCGGAGCGCGCGGCGGCCGTCACGAGCTTTCTGCTCGAGGTGATCGACGTCGCCGCGGGCCGCGTGCCTGCCGTGAAGCCGCAGTCCGCGTTCTTCGAGCTGCTCGGTCCCGCGGGCGCGCAGGCGTGGGAGACGGTGGTCGAGGCGGCGCACGCGGCCGGGCTGCTCGTCATCGGCGACGTCAAGCGCAGTGACATCGGCAGCACCGCGGCGGCCTACGCCACCGCCTTCCTCGAGGGCCTGCCGGGCTCGAACCCCAGCGCGCTCTGCGACGCCGTGACGGTCAATCCGCTCCTGGGATCCGAGTCGATCCAGCCCTTCCTCGACGTGTGCGCGCGCGGGGAGAAGGGCCTCTACGTGCTCGTGCGCACCTCGAACCCCGGCAGCGACGAGTTCCAGGCCCAGGGCTCGCCGAGCCTGTCCGAGCGCATCGCGGACGCGGTCGTGCGCTGGGGCGAGCCGCTCGTCGGTGAGTGCGGGATGTCCTCGGTCGGCGCCGTGGTCGGCGCCACCCTGCCCGGTGAGCTGGCCGAGCTGCGCGCGCGGATGCCGCGCACGCCGTTGCTCCTGCCCGGCTACGGCGCCCAGGGCGCGGGGGCGGCCGACGTCGCCCACGGCTTCCTCGACGGTGGCCGCGGCGCGCTCGTCAACTCCTCGCGCGCGGTGCTCTTCGCCTATCGGAACCGCCCCGGCGTGCCGTGGAAGGACGCCACGCGCGAGGCGCTCGAGGCCATGATCGAGGCGCTCGGGGCGCCCCTCGGCCAGAGCACGGGATCGGGTTGAAGGTTCGACTGGAACACCTGCCCGCGGACGTGCTCGGGCTCTCCGACATCGCGCGGGCGGCGCTCAGCGCGGGTCCGGAGTTTCCGCCCCTGCCTGTCCCGCGTCGCACCGCCGACATCCTGCGCCCCGCGGACCGGCTCGACACGACGGAGCGCGCCACCCTCGCGCGCAAGATCAAGACCGGGCTCGAGCCACTGCGGCCGCCATCGCGTGTCGTCACGTCGCTGAACGTGCTCGGCACGAGCGACGTGTTCGCGGTCGTGACGGGCCAGCAACCGGGCTTCCTCGCCTCCCCGCTCTACAGCCTCTACAAGGGCATGCAGGCCTGCCGGCTCGCGCACGAGCTGGCGCTCGACTGGGGCTCGCCCGTGGTGCCGGTGTTCTGGAACCACGCCGACGACCACGACGTCGCCGAGGTGCACCACGACTACCTCCTGAACGAATCGCTCGACGTCAAGAAGATCACGCTCGCGGGACTCTCCTCGGGCAGGCTGCCGATCGGGCGCATCCAACTCTCCGATTCGCGCCACCATCTCGGGGCGATCCGCTCGATCCTCACCCAGGGACTTGGCGAGTCCGAGTCGCTCGAGAGCGCCTTGGACGTGTTCTTCCCGCGCAGCGGCGAGACGCTCGCGCGTGCCTTCACCCGCGCGATGACGGCGCTCCTCGGCGAGCACGGTCTCGTCGTCGTCGAGCCCGATTGGATCCGCGGCGAGATCTCCCGTGCGCTCGCCGAGCTGGTCTCGCACGACCCGCTCCCGCCGCTCGCGGAGGGCGCCGCGGAGCTGCGCTCGCTCGGGTTCGAGCCGGCGCTCGAGCCCTCGGAGGCCGCGCTCGTCTACCACGTCACGGAAACGGGCCGCCATGCACTGCGCGCCGGCGGCGACGGGTATCGCTTCGACGGCGAGCGCGGCTCGCGCTCGCCCGCGGAGCTCGCGGCGGAGATCGTCGCCGAACCCGGCGCGTGGTCACCCGGGGCGCTCTTCCGACCGCTCGTGCAGGACCTCGTGTTCCCCGTCGCCGCGACCATCGGCGGCTTCGGGGAGCTCGCCTACCACGCCGGGCTCGATGCCCTGCGCCGGGCCCGCAACGTGCCGCGCACGCCGTTCGTGCCGCGCATCTCGTGCACGCTCGTCGAGCCCGAGACGGACGCGGCGATGAAGGTGCTCGCGACCGACACGCTCGAGGTCCTCAGGCACAAGGGCGAGCTCGCGCCGGGAGCGGCGCAACCGGACGCCCCGCCGGTCATCGCGGACATCCGCGCCACGACCGAGGAAGCCCTGGGGGCGCTGCTCGCGCACCGCGCCGAACTCGCGAACATCGACGCCGCGCTCGGCGAGAACATGAAGCGCACGGCGCGTCAGATCCGAGGGCTGATCGACAAGCTGCTGGGTAAGGCCGAGCGCGTACACGCGAACAAGACGGGCCGGGGCCGCCGGAACGCGCGGCGCGTCACGAACACGCTGTTCCCGCGCGGCCTGCCGCAGGAGCGCGTGTTCGGGCCGTTCGCCTACACTGTCCGGTACGGGCGGGCGTGGATCGATGCGCTCTACGAGGAGCTGCCGGCGCTCTCCTCCGAGCACCTCGTCGTGCATCTCGTGCCCGAAGGAGAAGAGGCAAGCGCATGAAGCTCGACGCCATCGTCATCGCCGCCCACCCAGACGACGCGGAGATCTCCGTGGGCGGGACGATCCTGAAGCTCGTGCGGAGCGGCCGGAAGGTCGGCATCGTCGACGTCACACGCGGCGAGATGGGCACGCGCGGCGACCGCGCCACGCGGGCCGCCGAGGCGAGCGCCGCGAGCGAACTGATGGGACTCGCGATGCGCGCGAACCTCGAGCTCCCGGACGGGCGCGTCGTCGCGACCCCGGAGGCGCGCGAGGCGCTCGCGGCCATCTTCCGCCGCTACCGGCCCGAGGTCGTCCTCGCACACCACCTCGACGACCTGCACCCCGACCACATCGCCGCGGGCCGGCTCGCACGCGACGCCTGGTACCTCTCCGGGCTCGCGCGGCTCGCTGCGGAGGACGGCGGACCGCCCGCGCACCGCCCGCGCCGGATCTACCACTTCATGAGTCACCTGGCCGGCGATCCGGCCTTCGTCATCGACGTCACGCCGGTCTGGGACGAGAAGGTGCGGCTCGTCTCGTGCTACGCGAGCCAGCTCGAGGCCACGGGCCCGGACGACGACGGCAGTCACCTCCTCTTCGGTGCGAACGTACTCGAGCGCATGGAGACGAAGGCGCGCTACTTCGGCGAGCGGATCGGAGTCCGGTACGGAGAGCCCCTCATCCACGTCGGTCCGGTGGCGCTCGAGGACCCGCTGGTCCCCGGCTGACACGCGCCGGCCGTAGGGCGTCCGCCGGACGTACGGCGTCCGTCACATTTTCCCCGCTTCCGCGGCGGAAGGGAGGGGAAAGTGACGGACGCCGTACACTCTCCAGCATGCGGCGCATCGCGGTCATCAATCAGAAGGGCGGGGTCGGCAAGACGACGACGTGTGCCAACCTCGGGGCGGCTCTCGCTCGCGCGGGGCGCCGCGTCGCGCTCATCGACCTCGACCCGCAGGCGGACCTGTCGATGCACGTCGGCGTCGAGGCGGACGCGGGCGAGTGCTCGACCTACGCCGTCCTGCTGGGCGACCTGCCGCTCGCTGACGCCCTCCGTGAGACGAGCACCCCCGGCCTGTCCATCGTGCCGAGCCACATCGATCTCTCGGGCGCCGAGCTCGAGCTGGCGAGCGCCATCGGGCGCGAGACGATCCTGCGCGACGCGGTCCAGCGTTGGGAGGCGGACGGCCGGGCCACGACCGGGTCGGCACCCGCCGACTACGTGCTCTTCGACTGCCCCCCGAGCCTCGGGCTGCTCTCGATCAACGCGCTCGCCGCCGCGCGCGAAGTGCTGATCACGCTGCAGACGGAGTTCTTCGCCTTGCAGGGCATGAGCAAGCTCGTCGAGATCGTCGCGCTCCTCCGCCGGCGCATGAACCCCGAGCTCGCCATCACGGGCATCCTGCCCTGCCTCTACGACAGCCGCTTGAAGCTCGCGCGCGAGGTGCTCGGCGAGATTCGGACCTACTTCCCCGAGCAGGTGTTCCGGACCGCGATTCGCACGAACGTCAAGCTCGCCGAGGCCCCGAGCTACGGGCAGACGATCTTCGAGTACGCCCCCACCTCGCGTGGCGCACGTGACCACGACCTGCTCGCCGCGGAGGTGATGCAGCGCGAAGCGGAGGACCCCGAGCTCGCCGCGCTGCCCCGGACGAAGGCCGGCGACGGTGGCGTGATCACGCCACCGGGCCGCGGCGGCCGGGCGCCGCGCGCGTCGGCGCCGGCACGGGCGCCTGAGATCGTGCGCGCGCGCGATCTGCCGGCGCTGCCGCGCGAGGTCTTCGGGGCGCGGACGCCACCTTCCGCGGAGTGATCGCCGCCGCCCGCACAGGCTGGGTCGCAATCGGCCTGGACCCACCATGGAACCGAACGAATCGAAGCTCAGGATCGGCATCCTCTGCCACCCGACCTACGGCGGATCGGGTGTCGTCGCGAGCGAGCTCGCACTCTCGCTCGCCGATGAGGGCCACCGTGTGCACCTCTTCTCGCACGAGGTCCCGCCCCGGCTCGCGCGCGCGCCGGGGCCAGTCGAGATGCACGTGGCGCAGGGTATCCCGTACCCGCTCTTCCACTCGACGCCGCACGACCTCGCGATCACATCGAGCATTCTGAACCTGCATCGCAGCGAGGGTCTCGACATCCTGCACGCGCACTACGCCTTGCCACACGCGGTCAACGCCTTCCTCGCGCGCTCCGCCGCGGAGCGCGACAAGGGCCGCCCGGCGCCCAAGGTCGTGACGACGCTGCACGGCACGGACATCACGCTCGTGGGCAACGACCCCTCGTACGCGGCGCTGACGCAATTCGTGATCCTGGCCAGCGACGCGGTGACGGCCGTCTCGGAGGAGCTCGCGCAGCGCACGCGCGACAACTTCTCCAACGGCTTCAGGGAGTCGCCGTGCAGGATCCAGGTCATCCCCAACTTCGTCGACGTCGACCTGTTCAGGCCGGGCGAGCACGCGCCGAGCGGGCCGCCGAGCGCTGTCCACGTCAGCAACTTCCGAGCCGTGAAACGGGTGCCGTGGCTCGTGCGCGCGTTCGCGATGGCGACCGAGGGCACCGACGCGCGCCTCACCCTCGTGGGCGACGGGCCCGACCAGGCGGAGTGCCGGCGCCTCGCGAGCGAGCTCGGCCTCGCGCGGCGCGTGACGTTCCTCGGCACCCGTGACGCCCTGCCCGAGCTCCTCGCGCCAGCCGACGTCTTCCTGCTCTCGTCGATAGAAGAGTCGTTCGGACTCTCGGCGCTCGAGGCGATGGCCTGCGGCACGCCGGTCGTGGGCACGGACGTCGGGGGCGTGGCGGGAGTCGTGGACGACGGCGTGAGCGGCTTCCTCGTGCCCGTGGAGGACATCGAGGCGTTCGCGGAGCGCATCCGCGCGCTGTTCAGCGACCGCGCGCGGGCGGCGGAGATGGGGCGCGCCGGACGCGCGATCGCGGTCGAGCGCTTCGATCGCCGGAAGATCGTGCACCGGTACGCGGACCTGTACCGGTCGCTCCTGCCCGCCGCCGGGAGCTGACCATGCGCCGCGTATACCTCGACCACAACGCGACGACCCCGCTGCGGCCGGAAGTGCGCGCGCGACTCGCCGAGCTCGCCTCCGGCCCACCTCTCAACCCGTCGAGCGTCCATGGATCGGGCCGGCGGGCCCGCCAGTTGCTCGACGACGCGCGCGAGCGCGTCGCCGCGGCACTCGGCGCCCTCGAGGACGAGATCCTCTTCACGGGGGGCGGCACGGAGGCGAACAACATGGCCGTGCTGGGGGCCGTGCGCGCGGCCGGGCCGGGCGCGGCACTCGTGACGACCGTGGTCGAGCACTCTTCCATCCTGGGTCCCGCCGCAGCGCTCGAGGCAGAGCGGCATCCCGTGCACCGCGTGGCGGTCGATGCGGAGGGGCGACCCGACGCGCGCGCCGTGCTGCTGGCCGCGCGCGGCGCGCGCCTGGTCTCCGTGATGGCCGCGAACAACGAGGTGGGCGCGCTCGGGCCGCTCGCGGCCATCGGCACCGGCCTCGCGGAACTACCCCCGGGGGAACGCCCGCTGTTCCACACGGACGCTGTGCAGGCCCTCGGCCGCGTGCCGGTCGAGCTGACGGAGTGGCGCGTGGACCTCGCGAGCTTCTCCGCCCACAAGGTAGGCGGGCCCCAAGGTGTGGGCGTGCTCTACCGCCGCCAGGGGACGGTCCTCGCCCCGCTGAGCCATGGGGGGGGGCAGGAGGCCGGTCTCCGTCCCGGAACAGAGAACGTCGCGGGGATCGTCGGGGGGGCCCTCGCCATCGAGCTCGCCGCGGCGGAGCAGGCGGACTACGCGGCCCGCACTCGGGTGTACTCGAAGGCCCTGTGGCAGGAAGTTCAGACTACTATAGCGTCCGTCACGTTGCTCGGACCCGCGATCGATTCGGCGCAGCGCCTCCCCAACACCCTGTGCCTATCGATAGCGGAAGCGGACGGCCGCGTGCTCGTCACGCGCCTCGACCTCGCCGGCCTGGAGGTGAGCGCCGGCTCGGCGTGCGCGAGCGGAGCGCCCGAGCCCTCGCACGTGCTCATCGCCATGGGCCTCGACGCGGAACGCGCGCGCGCAGGGCTGCGCATCTCGCTCGGGCGGACCACGAATGAACAAGATATCCACAGGGCTGTGGACATACTGCGGAAAACTTTTTCGCATGCGCGTAAGTGCTCGTGACTCTTCACTTCGCGTGGGGAGAGTGTGAAGAGTTCGCGCGGAGACGTTGACCTCTCCACAGCTCGCGAGTGTAATGCCCTCCGACCAAGGGTCACCCGTTTGCCGAGCCGCTCTCCCCCAGCCACCACCGCGAGCCCACAGATCCCGTGCAGATCTCCGCACCGGTTTCCTCGGGCGTCGACGGGGTGAAACCTCGCCAGAGCCGCCTGCCAACCGAGCGTGTGCGTCCAGGGTCGGAAGGTCATGAGGCGGCCCACCCCGGCTCGAGCTGGCGCGGGCTTCGAGCTCCGGCGCATTTCTGGAAGAGATCGTTCCATGGACGAGAGCGAAAGGATTCAGTTCCATGCAGGAGTCGAGCGTGCTTCCGGTCTCGGATCGCAACCCGGACCGATCGGGTGGTGAGACGATGACGCTGGCCGTGTCACCTTCGGGAGCCGCCGACGAGCTCCAGGACATCTGGGCAAAGCTTCAGAGCGCCGTGATGAAGCGCGTCCAAGTGGAGCAGTTCGAGACCTGGTTCCGGCGTGCCGCGCTCACGAGCGTCGACGACGAGAACGTCGTGCTCGCCGTGCAGAACAGCTTCGCCCGGGACTGGCTCGAGAAGTACTACCGGGACATCCTCGAGCAGTCGGTCCTCGCCGTCCTCGGGACGAAGCGGACCGTCACCTTCACGGTGGACCCTGAGTTGACCGTTTCCCGTAGGCCGTCGCCCGAATCGCCGCAGCCCGCCGCGCCCGCCGCGGCGCCCACCTCGGGGTCCAGCCCGCGGACCTCGCCTCCCGCGGCCCTGGCCCGGACCCACGGGCTCCTCTGGGACAGCGACGTCGTGCTGAACCCGAAGTACACCTTCGACAACTTCGTCGTGGGTCCGTGCAACCGCTTCCCGCACGCGGCGGCGATGGGCGCGGGCGAGTCGCCGGGCAAGTCCTACAACCCGTTCTTCCTGCACGGCAACGTGGGGCTCGGCAAGACGCACCTGCTCCAGTCCATCTGCTTCTCGATCCTCGACCGCTGGCCGCAGGTGCGGATCCTCTACCTCTCCTGCGAGACCTTCGTCAACCACTTCATCGGCGCGCTCGAGAACGGGGACCTCGCCGCCTTCCGCAACAAGTACCGGGGCATCGACGTGCTCGTCGTCGACGACATCCACCTGCTCGCGAACAAGGAGCGGACCCAGGAGGAGTTCTTCCACACCTTCAACACGCTCTACAACGCGGGCAAGCAGATCGTGCTCTCCTCCGACAGCCCGCCGAAGGACATCCCCACCCTCCAGGACCGCCTCGTGTCGCGCTTCAAGTGGGGCATGGTCACCGAGATCGAGGCCCCTTGCTACGAGACGCGCATGGCGATCGTGAAGCGCAAGAGTCGCGAGCGCGGTCAGGAGTTCCCCGACGACGTGGCGCAGATGATCGCCGAGCACGTCGAGGAGAACGTGCGCGAGCTCGAAGGTGCCGTCATCAAGCTGCTCGGGTACTCGAACCTCACGGGCCAACGCGTGACCACCGACCTCGCCCTCGAGGCGCTCCACGACATCTTCCAGGTCCAGCGCGGGCAGCCCTCGATGGACGACATCATCCGTGTCGTCACCGAGAAGTTCGCCGTGAAGCTCTCCGACCTGCAGTCCAAGAAGCGCACGAACAGCATCGCCTACCCACGCCAGGTGGCCATGTTCATCGCGCGCAAGATCACCCGCCACTCCCTCGAGGAGATCGGCGGCTTCTTCGGGGGCCGCGACCACTCGACCGTCCTCCACGCGGTCTCGAAGATATCGAAGCTGAACACCGAGGATCCCGATACCCAGGCCGCGCTCGAGGGGCTCTTCCAGCGACTTCAGAGGCATTGAGGACCCGTAGGAACCTGGAAGACCGACCGACAACCCGTGGAAACCCTCTGGAAACGACGTGGACTCACCTGTGCTCGCCCCGTGGACACCCGGGGCCCTGGCCGCCCCTTCTCCACATTCCCAGGCCCCGCCCCCGGGCCCCTCGCGGTGGCCTCTGGACAGCCGTGGAGAAGTCCGACTTCTTCCACCCCTGATCCACACCGGATCCGCATCTCTCCACACCCCATGGGTAGACGCAAGCCGTTGGTAGCGTTATATTTGCACCGGTCATCCCAGAGGTTGTGCGCAATTCGACCCCGCCCTTATTAAGACTAAGAATCTTCTTTAAGGG
>SMVQ01000050.1 GCA_004357655.1 Planctomycetota bacterium | reverse complement strand
CGCCTGACGCAGGGCCGCCTCCCCGACTCGCGCCTCGCGACGATGGAGAGCGTCCTGTGCGGCCTCGAACGCGAGAGCGACCTGCCCGGTTCGCTGGCTCCCGCCGCCTGGTTCGACTTCCTCGCGGGCCGTGCGCACCGCCTCGAGGGCGTGTTCCAGCACAACCTCGACGACGTCCTCTCCCTCGTCACGCTCGCCGCCTACCTCGGCCGCGCGGAAGCGGAGGTGCGGGCCGACGGCCGCCCCCTCGCGGGCTGCGCGATCGCCCGCGCCCGCGCCCTCGCGCGCTCGCACTTGGGCGCCGGCGACCGCCGCGCCGCCCTGCCGTGGATCGACACCGCGATCGAGCGCGAACGCGCCGCCGGCGCCGACCCGCGCGACCTCGTGCTGCTGCGCGCGAAGTCGCTACGCCTCACCGGCGAGTCCGCGGCCGCGCGCGCGGACTTCGAAGCCCTCGCCGCCGGCCCGGAGGACCGCCACACGACCCCGGCGCTGATCGAGCTCGCGAAGCTCCTCGAGCACGACGCGAAGGACTTCGCCGCCGCCCACGCGACAAGCCTGCGCGCGCGGGACATCGCGCCCCGCCGGCACACCGGCCGCGAGCTGACCGCCTTCCAAGCGGACCTGGACCGCCGCACTCCGCGCCTCGCGGCGAAACAGGTGCGGCAGGAGTCGGATCGGGCGACCTAGGAGCCTGGATCCGGCGGCTTCCCACCGCGCTGGAGCGCGTCGGCAATCTTCTCGTGGGCGCGCATCGCCCGCCACGCGACCGTCATCCAGAAGATGGTCAAGGCGAGGCCGCCTACGAAAGTCAAGAAGATGAAGAAGCCTCCACCGCCACTGTCCATGGTCTCCACTCCCGCTCGAACCCCGGATGTACGGACTGGGTCGGGCAGGCTGGGCCGGCCCTGTCGAACCAGGTCTTCAACGCGTGCATTCTCGAGACGGTCGGTGCGCCAGTCAAGGAGGCGAGGATGGAGGCCGTGGGCTCCTCGGCCGGCACGACCCGGCTGCGGCGATCGCGTCGGGTTCGGCGTCAGGAACTTCGTGTGCTCGCCGTCAGGCGGGAGTCTCGCCCTTTCCGGCGGCGCCGAAGAGCCCTCGGTGGAGCTCCCCGGAGTTTGTCGCGCGGCCGCCCGGTAGCAGGGTGAGCAGAGAGTCACTGGCTCGGGACCAGGGCCCGTGTGCCGCGCAGTCTTCGGCGGCGCGGTCAGGACGGCCCTTCGGGCCGATGATGCGCGCGCTTCGCGTACGCGGAGGCCGACACCGTACGGCGGCTACGCCGCCGGCTCGCCCACACGGCGGGCGCCCGAGTTTCGCCCAGAATGGCGAAACTCGAGGCTAGGAAGCCGGCCGGACACGACTCTCGGTGGGCACGGCTGGCCCTGATCCTCCCGCTGTCCCCGCCAGCATTCGCCCCGGCGCGATGTGCAGCACCGCTGCGAACAGTCGGTTCGGGAACGTGGCGAGCTCGGTGTTGTAGAGCTGCATCGCCGTGTCGAAGGTGCGCGTCGCGGCGTCGAGTCGCTCGCGACTGTCCGTGAGCTCGGCGAGGAGGCGGGCGAGGGAGTGGTCCGGCGACGGCTCGGTGGCCGCGAACGCCGCGGCGATCCGCGCGAGGTTGGCGTCGATCGACTGTTCCGCGCTGGCGAGACCCTGGATGGCGGCGGAGTCGGTGGGATCCTTGGCGCAGGCCAGGCGTGCGGTCGATGCCGCGCGTCGGTCGCTCTCGAGCGCATCGAGGGTCGTCCACTCGGGTGGGAGCGCTTCGCGGGCGGTCTCGATCAGCCGCTCGAGCGTGTCGTGGCGCCGGGCAAACAGGGCGTCGGCGTGGGCGAAGTGGCGCCCGAGGGTGTCGTGCAGCTCCTGCAGCCGGCGCAGGCGGCGGTCGCCCGCGAGGTACAGGGCGACGAGGGCCGCGAAGGAGATGAGGAAGGTCGGGATCATCTTCGGCGCGCGGTCACGACGCTGCGGTGCGCTCGAAGTGTTGCGCGAGGGCCGCGGGCAGGGCGAGCTCCTCCTCCGCGAAGACGCGGTCGGCGAGCGTGCGCACGGTGTCGTTCGCGCGCACCTCGATGCAGCGTTGCAGGAGGATCGGGCCGTGGTCGTACTCGTCGTCGACGTAGTGCACCGAGCAACCCGTGAACTGGCAGCCCCGTTCGAGGACGGCGGCGTGCACCTTGTCGCCGTAGTACCCTTTGCCGCCGAAGGCGGGCAGGAGCGCGGGGTGGATGTTGAGCACGCGCCCCGCCCAGCGCTGGGGGATGGCGAGCCGGCGCAGGAAGCCGGCGAGGACGACCGTGTCGCAGCCCGCCTCCTCGACGGCCTCGAACGCGGCGTGGCTGAACGCCGCCGTGTCGAGCTCGCGCTCGGGGTCGAGCACGAGCGTCTCGAGCCCGCGTCGCCTCGCGCGCTCGAGGGCGAGGATGCCCGCCTTGTTCGACACGACGAGACCGATCTCGAAGTCCATCTCGCCCGCGCTCGCGATGCGCGCCAGGTTGTCGAGGTGTCGCCCGGTGCCCGAGACGAACACGCCGATCCTACGGGAGGTCATCAGGCCTCTTCCTCGAGCTCGCGGGCGGCCGCGCAGAGATCGGGCGCGAGGTCCGTGATGAGGTCTTCGAGCGCGGGCGCGCAGACCTCGGCGCGCGTGACGAGCTCCTCCAACTTCAGCGGCCGGTCGCCCGCATCGGTGAGCGCCACGAGCGCCAGGACGGAGAGCCCGGCGTGGGCGCACGCGAGCAGCGGGTCCGCGACGCCCTGGACGACGATGTCAGCGCCGGTCTGCCTGAGCCAGGCGAGCTCGGCCGGCGTGTGTGCCGTGGGACCGACCGTGCAGGCGGCGAGCGCGGCGCGGGCGCGGAACCCGGCCCGCGACGCCAGCTCGATCGCCTTCGCGCGGAGGCCTTCGTGGTGCAGGCGGGTCACGTCGGGGAAGAGCGGTCCGAGCCGTGTCACGCCGAGTCCGCGCAGGGGCGTGCGTCCCGACAGGTTCATGTGATCGGAGAGGATCGCGAGCGAGCCGACCGGGTGCGCGTTCGCCGCGGGCTGGAGCGTCACGCCCGCGGACGTGTGCACGCACAGGGTCGCGCCCATGGCGGCGGCGAGCCACACGGGAAAAGCGCGCTCCCACTCGGGCGACGTCACGCCGCCGCCCTCGCCCGACTCGAGGTCGCCGGGCGCATCCTCGAGCAGCCACACGTCGTCGCCGCCGAGCCGGCCCGCGAGCAGGGTGGCATCGCGCCACGCCGGCGGGACGCCGGCGATGGCCGAGAGCGGGACGCGGTCGGCGGAGTCGAGCGCGCCGGGGATCGTGCCGACGCCCGTGCCCATGAAGAACAGCACCTTGGGCCGCGGCAGGCCCCGGCCGCGCAGTGCGTCGGCGGCGGGGAACACGGCGGCATCGAGGGAGAGGATGACCATCGCCCGCGGATGATAGGGGGCGCGCCGGTCCGCCGCGAACGCCGATCACTCGTCTTTGGATCGATTCTCCTCGTCCGGGTCGCCTGCCTCGGGCGCCACGATCGGGGCGGCGTGCCAGTCGCCTCCGTCCGAGAGCAGCGTGACGAAGAGGGTGTCCTCGTATTCCTCCAGCACCCGCTCGGTGCTCTCCACGGCGCGCGACCAGGCGCCCACGCTCGCGGCGCTCGCGGCGGCGATGAACCCGTCGAAAGCCTTGCGCTCGCGGAGCAGGCGCTCCGTTGCGCCGGCCGCTTCGGCCCATTCCAGCGCGGTCGAGAACACGGCCTCGATGCTCCGCACCTCGCCGTCGCTGATGCGGAGGCGCGCATCGCTCTGGAGCACCTGGCCCGCGACGTCGATCGCCTCGAGTACTGCCGCCGAGCGCAAGAGCGCCTCGATGCCACGGAGCTCCTCCGGCTTCCAGTCGCGCGTGAGCCGCTCGTTGAACAGCTTGTGGATCTGGCGGGTATCGCCGCCCCATGTGGACCAGGGCAGGTGTTCGCTGGCTCCGTTCACTTCGACGTAGACCCCGGTCTCGTTCGCACGCATCGCCACGCGGTTCACGAGCCGCCGGCCGCGGAGATCGACGATGGTCTTGCGTCGCCACTCGCCCTCGTCCCACGCCGCGCCCAGGGCTACGAGCGCCCATGCGGCCAGCTCGAGGTCGGTGCGCAGCACTTCGACGCGCGCTTTCGCGCGCGGGGTCCCCAGTCGCTCGAGCGCCCGCCCGAGCCGGTCCGTGGCGGCATCCAGGTCGAGCCGACGGAGCTCGCTCTCGAAGCCGGCGGAACCCCCGAGCTCCGTCGCGATCGTGGTCCGGTCCTCGTGCTCCATCCGCGTGGCGTAACCCGCCCGCAGCCTTCCGATGGAGTCGATCCGCGTCTGCGCCTCGGCCGCGAGCCCCCTGAGCTCGCTCATCCGCGGCGGAGCCCCGGCGTCATCGAGCCCCGAGATGTCGACCATCTCCACGACCGAAGTCAGCTCCGCCCGCATCGCCTCGAAGTCGCCGGCTTGGAACGCCTTCTCCGCGGCCCTCTCGCGCGCGCGTCCCCAGTCGAGCGCGACGCCCACGACGTCGTCCATGAGCTTCTCGCGCTCGATCTGGAACGGATTGTACCCGGCGAGCTCCGCCTGCCCGGGTACTTGCATCATCGCGCGCAAGGCGAGCCCGGGACGGGGGGGATCGGCGTCGAGCGCAGCCGACGCCGCGAGGTTCGCGAGGACTTCCCGGGCCGCCTCGGAGCGTGTGTGGGCAGCGGTCGCCGCCTGGCGTTGCGCGACCTCGATCGCCGTCACGTCGATGCGCGCCGCCGTCGCGGCGTCGGTGCCGTCGTACTCCGCGATGAGGTCATTGAGTCGCGCGATCCGGCGATCCGGTGCGAGCACCTCGTCTTGCACGTCGCGGAAGGCGAGCTTGGCGTTCGCCTCGAAGAGCGCGAGCGTGGTCTCGTCCGGTTCGTCGTCCACCGCTTCGACCGTGGTCGGAGGACCTGTGCTCGCGGGCGCCACGACCTCTGCGTCTGAGGTCGTCGGGCCGACCGAGAGCGGCGGTCCGACCGACGTGCCGTGCGGTTCGCGCGCGAACGCGTTGTTGCCGCCGTCTTCACGTCGGTCGTCGTCCCCGCCGAGGAGCGCCTTCGCGCCGAAGCCCACGGCACCCAGCAGGAGCACGCCGAACGCAGCGACCGCGAGCTTGCGACCCACCCCGCGGGGCCGGACGGCCGGGCGATCCGGTGCACCATCCGTGGGGTCGAGCTTCAGCCGCTCGAGCTCCGCGAGCAGCACCCCCGCGGAGGGATGACGGGCGGCTGGATCCTTCTCGAGCAGGCGTTCGATGCAGAGGGCGAGCCCGGGCGGCACATCCGGGACCCGCTGCGCGAGCGGTGTCGGCTCGTCGAACAGCGCGCGGCGCAGGATCTCGTTCGACGTCGAGCCTTCGAACGGCGTGTGCCCGGAGAGCAGGCGGTACGCGGTCGCCCCGAGGGAGTACAGGTCCGAGCGGCAGTCGGGTGGGTTGCCGCGAATCAGCTCGGGAGCGATGAAGTGCGGCGTCCCCAGGATCTTGCGGCCCTCGGCCTGAACCTCCTCCTGCTCGACCTGCACGGCGAGGCCCAGGTCGGCGATCTTCGTCACGCCGTCGGCGTTCTGCATGAGATTCGCGGGCTTGATGTCGCGGTGTACGATCCCGCGCGCCTCCGCGTACACGAGCCCGCTCGCGGCATCGGAGAGGATGCGCAGCACATCCCGCCAGCCGATCGGTCCGCTGGTGGCGACACGGGTCTCGAGGCAGCTCGCGTCCATGTACTCCATGGACAGGTAGTGGTGCCCGCCGTCCTCACCGACGTCGTACACGTGCACGACGTTCGGGTGGTTGAGGGCTGCCGCGGCGCGCGCCTCGGCCTGGAAGCGTTCGACGAACTCGCGGTCGTTCGCGAGCTCGGGCGAGAGGATCTTGAGCGCCACGCGGCGGTCCAGGCTCTCCTGTACCGCGAGGAATACGCGGCCCATGCCACCGCGGCCGATCATGCGCTCGATGCGGTAGCCGCGCACCTGGAGCTCGCCATTGCCATTGCCGTTGCCGGCCTTGGGTGGTGCGCTCCCCTCACGGG
>SMVQ01000049.1 GCA_004357655.1 Planctomycetota bacterium | reverse complement strand
CTACCTCTGGGGCGGACTGAACTCCTTCTACAAGCTCGGCGGCAGGCGCTTCGACGTCGGGCTCCATGCGCTCACGAACTACATGCCGCCCGGAGCGCCCGGCGCCAAGCGCCGTCCGCTCGCGCGGGTCCTGCGCCAGCTCCGCCTGTCCCACGCGGACCTTCAGCTCGGGGAGCAGAACTACTCGGCGATCGCCTTCCCCGGCGTGAGGCTGCGCTTCAAGAACGGCTTCGGGCTCCTGCAAGAGGACGTGTTCGCGCGCTTCCCGCGCGATGCGGACGGCTTCCGACGCCTCGTCCGCGACCTCGCGGACTACCCCGTGCTCGACGGCGACGCGCCGCGGGTCTCCGCCCGCGAGCGGCTCGCGGAGTACCTCACCGAGGCGCTGCTCATCGACATGCTCCTGCTGCCGGTGTGCTACTACGGCAGCCCGACGCCGGGCGACATCGAGTGGACCTCGTTCGTCATCCTGTTCAAGAGCCTCTACGAGGAGGGCTTCGCGCGCCCCGAGGGCGGCGTCCGCACCATCCTCGACCTCCTGCGGCACAGGTACGCCGAGCTCGGCGGCGAGCTGCGCATGCGGTGCGGGGTCGAGCGCGTCCTGCACTCAGGCGGCGTCGCGCGCGGCGTCCGCCTCGAGGACGGGACCGAGGTCGCCGCCGAGCGCGTGATCTCGTCGGCCGGCTACGTCGAGACGATGCGCCTCTGCGGCGCCACGATAGCTGCGAGCGCCGTGCGACCCGGCGATCTCGGCGACCTCTCCTTCGTCGAGTCGATCTCCGTGCTCGACACGAAGCCCGCGGAGCTCGGGCACGACGCGACCATCACGTTCTTCAACTCGGAGGACCGGCTCGTCTACGCGAAGCCCGAAGCGCCCGTCGACTACCGCAGCGGCGTCATCTGCTGCCCCGACAACTACGCGTGCCGCGCGCCGGCGCAGGAAGGGCTGTTCCGCCTGACGCTGCTCGCGAACTACGACGCCTGGACCGCCTTCCCGGAAGAGCGCTACCGGGCCGAGAAGGAGGAGCTCTGGCGCACGGGACACGGCGCGATCACGGACTTCGCGCCGGACATCCGTCCCCACACCGTGTTCAAGGACATCTTCACGCCGCGGACGATCGAGAAGTTCACCGGCCACCTGAACGGCGCTGTCTACGGCAGCCCGAACAAGCGCACCTCGGGCGAGACCGAGCTCCGCGGCCTCTACATCTGCGGCACCGATCAGGGCTACCTCGGCATCGTCGGCGCGATGCTCAGTGGGGTCTCGATCGCCAACCGCCACGCCCTGATGACCGCCTAGTGCCCCGAGCCGGACGGTCACGCACACCATGCACACCTCAGCACGCCGAGCGCTTCGTGGCAGGGTCCCCTGCGAAACGCCCCACTGGGTCAGCGCGGTCCGCCTTCGGGGGACCGCGACTCGCCTCTCCGAGCATCCCAGTGGATACGCGCCGCCGGCGCGCCCCGGCCCCGCCGCGCTGAAGTGCACTTTCGACACGGGATCGCCTGCCCTGGGACACTGATGTCGCCCGCGAGCACCTATCACAAGGGCAGCGGCGACGGGAAAGCTCCGACGCGCCTCGACCCCCTGCGCGGCGCGCGGTCCCGGTACGACGTGGTCGTGATCGGCAGCGGGCTGGCGGGCCTCACGGCGGCCAACGTGCTCGGTCGCGCGGGGCACTCGGTCGCCGTGCTCGAACAACACTTCAACTACGGCGGCATGGCGACGTGGTTCAAGCGCCGGGGCGGGCACGTCTTCGACATCTCGCTGCACGGCTTCCCCGTCGGCATGAAGAAGACGTGCCGCAAGTACTGGAACGCGACGATCGCGAACTCGATCGTCCAGCTCGAGTCCGTCCGCTTCGCAAACCCGCAGTTCGACTTCGAGACGTCATTCACGCGCGAGGACTTCACCCAGAAGCTCGAGGACGTCTTCGGCATCGGGCGCAAGGCCGTCGAGGCGTTCTTCGCGCACATCCACGCGATGGACTACTACGCCGACGACGGCCGCACGACGGGCGAGCTGTTCGAGGAGTTCTTTCCGGGGCGCAACGACGTGCACCGGCTGCTCATGGAGCCGATCGCGTACGCGAACGGATCGTCGCTCGCCGACCCCGCCATCACGTACGGGATCGTGTTCTCGAACTTCATGAGCAAGGGCGTGTACACGTTCCGCGGCGGGACGGACGTGCTCATCCGCGAGATGAAGGCTGAGCTCGCGCGCAACGGCGTCGACATCTTCAACCGGGTCCAGGTGGAGCGCATCGTCGTCGAGCACGGCCGGGCGAAGGGCGTGCTCGCCGGCGACCGGTTCATCGCGGCCGACGTCGTGATCTCGAACGCGAACCTCAAGGGCACGATCGAAGGCCTCGTGGGCGCCGAGCACTTCAGCCCGGAGTACATGGCGGGCCTCCGGAAGGTCCGGTTGAACACGTCCTCGTGCCAGGTGTACATGGGCGTGCGCGAGGGCGAGAGCCTGCCGTTCGTGACCGACCTCATGTTCACGTCGACGCGCCCGACGTTCCGCTCGGAGTCGCTGTGCGACATGCACGGCGAGAGCCGCACGTTCTCGTTCTACGACCCGCGCACGCGCCCCGGCTCGAACCGCTACACCGTCGTCAGCTCGACGAACGCGCTGTACTCCGACTGGGCGGAGCTCTCGGACGCGGACTACGAGCGCGAGAAGAACCGCATGATCGAGGACACGCTCGACGGCCTCGAGCGCGTGATCCCCGGCGTCCGCGCGAAGATCGACCACGTCGAGGCCTCGACGCCGCGCACGTTCAAGTTCTACACGCAGCACCTCGCCGGCAGCTCGTTCGGGACGAAGTTCGAAGGCCTGCCGTACAGCCTGGAGCTCTCGAAGCACATCGAAGGTCTCTACCATGCCGGGAGCGTCGGCATCATCATGTCCGGCTGGCTCGGCGCGGCCAACTACGGCGCGATCACCGCGAACAAGGCCGACGCGTTCCTGCACACGCTCCAGGAGGCGGTCTCATGAGCTTCGAAGGTCAGACGGTCGTCATCACGGGGGGCACGCGGGGCCTGGGCGCGGCGATGGCGCGCGCGTTCCTGGCGGACGGCGCGTTCGTCCACGCCACGTACCGCTCGAACGAGGACGCCGCGCGCGCCTTCGCGGACCAGTGCTCCGCGCACACAGGCCGACTCGCGCTACACCGCTTCGACGTCGCCGACTACGGGGCCGTCGAGAGCTTCTGGGAGCAGCTCGAGGAGGCCGCGCCGGACGGCGTTCAGGTCCTCGTCAACAACTCCGGGATCCGCCGCGACGCGGTGCTCGCGATGATGTCGCCTGCGGACTGGAATGCCGTGATCGACACGAACCTCACCGGCGGCTACCACATGAGCAAGTTCGCCGTCCTGAACATGATGCGCCGTCGCTACGGTCGCATCCTGTTCGTGACATCGCCGTCGGGCCAGCACGGCTTCGAGGGTCAAGGCAACTACGCCGCCTCGAAGGCGGGCCAGGTCGGCCTCATGCGCTCGCTCGCGCGCGAGGTCGCGAAGCGCAAGATCACCGTCAACTGCATCTCGCCCGGCTTCATCGCGACCGAGCTGCTCGCGGACCTGCCCGAAGAGCAGAAGAAGGCGTACGAGCGCTCCGTCCCGATGAAGCGCTTCGGCACGCCGGAGGAGGTCGCGCACGCCGCGCTGTTCCTCGCGTCCAAAGGCGCGTCATACGTGACGGGCAGCGTCCTGGAGGTGACCGGTGGTCTCTGAAGCGCGCGCCGAAGTCGAGGCGCTGCTCCCCCACCGCGCGCCGTTCCTGTTCGTCGATCGCATCGTCGAACGCGGCGGCGGCACGATCACCACCGAGTGGGACGTCGCGCCCGAGCTCGAGTGCTTCCGCGGCCACTACCCCGGCGAGCCCGTCCTGCCCGGCGTCCTGATCTCGGAGTTCTGCTTCCAGAGCGGCGCGCTGCTCATCTACGGCACCTCGGAGGCCGAACGCGCGCTGCCCGGCGTGCCCGTGCTGACGCGCATCCAGGACGCGCGCTTCAAGCGCATCGTCCGGCCCGGCGCGACGCTGCGCGCGGAGGTGCGGCTCGACGACAGCCTCGCGAACGCGCGCTACCTCTCCGCCAAGGTCACCTCGGCCGGTGAGACCGTCCTGCGCATCCAGTTCGCGCTCGCCGTGACGGAGGCGCCCTCGTGAGCGACTTCCTCGCCCTCGCGGGCAAGCGCATCGTCGTGACCGGCGTCGCCAACAAGAAGAGCGTGGCCTACCACGTGGGCCGGCGCCTCGCGGAGGCCGGCGCGGTCCCGATCTTCGTCGTCCACACGGACGAGCGCCGCGAACAGGTTCGGCCGCTGTTCCCGGACCGCGACGTGTTCACGTGTGACGTGGAGCAGGAGGACGAGGTGGCGCGCCTCGCCCAGCAATTGGGTGGCGCGTACCCCGAGATCGACGGACTCGTGCACTCGATCGCGTTCGCTGACTACTCGGAGGGTCCCAAGCCATTCCACGAGACGCGCAAGGCGGACTTCCTGCAGGCCATCGACGTGTCCTGCTTCTCGCTCATCTCGCTCGCGAACGCCTTGCGCGAGCGCTTCACGCGCAATGCGTCGGTCGTGACGATCTCGATCTCGACCACGACGATGGCGGCCGAGAACTACGGCTACATGGCGCCGATCAAGGCTGCGCTCGACTCCACCGTGGTCTTCCTCGCCAAGAGCTTCAGCAAGGAACGGGAGGTCCGGTTCAACGCCGTGCGCGCGGGCCTGCTGAAGACGCGCTCGTCGGCGGGCATCCCCGGGTATCTCGACAGTTACCTCTACGGCGAGCGCGCGACGCTCCGCGGACGCGGGGTCACGACGCCCGAGGTCGCGGATACCGTGTTGTTCCTGTTGTCCGAGCGCTCGTCGGGCATCAACGCCCAGGGCCTCGTCGTCGACGCCGGCATGGGCGTCAACTACTTCGACGCGGACATCGTGCGGCGCGTGTCGGAGTCCGGCGAATGAGCGCAGTGATCCTCACCCCCTCCCTCGTCCGGACGCCGAACGGCGCGCGGCCCGCGGACGGCCGCGCGCGCGTCCGTCTCCAGAGCGCGAACGCGCGCGAGGCCCTCGCGACCTCCGCCCAGCGCTGCGGCGCGACGCTCGGCACCCTCGATAAGGACGCGGAAGACGCGCCTCTGCCCTCGAACGGCTGGCACTGGTCGCTCGCCCACGATGCCGAGTGGGCTGCGGGGATCGTCCACAGGGGCCCCGTGGGCATCGACCTCGAGCGCATCGCCGAGCGCCGCCCCGAGCTCGTGGCACCCGTGCTCTCGGAGGCCGAGCGCGCGCTGCTGGGCCCGTTCGACTGGCGCGGCTTCATGCGCCTCTGGACCGCGAAAGAGGCCGTGCTCAAGTGCGCGGGCGTCGGTCTGGGAGAGCTGTCGCAGTGCCGGCTCGCCGCGCCGCCGACGCCGGACGTGATGCTGCTCGCGCACCGGGGCGCGACGAAGCTCGTGCGCCACGCGTTCGCCGGCGACCACGTCATCGCCGTGCACGCGCCGGGCACCGACTGGACCGTGGCCTGGCCGAGCGAATGCCTGGTGCCGGCATGACCACGCAAGCCGCGGACAGGCTCCCGTACGCCGTCCAACGCGCCGCGCGCAATCGCGCGTTCGCGACGACCGCGCGCGTACGCGCGGCCTGGCCCTACGAGCCGCGCTTCCTCCCGGTGGACGGCGGCGTGATGCACTACGTGGACGAGGGCGCACCGGACGCCGCGCCGATCCTCGCGGTGCACGGCAACCCGACCTGGGCCTTCTACTTCCGCCGCGTGATCGCCGCGTTTGCGGACACGCACCGGGTCGTCGTCCCCGACCACATCGGCTGCGGCCTGTCCGACAAGCCCCAGGACTGGACGTACACGCTGGCCGCGCACGTCGACAACCTCGAGCGGCTCGTGCTGGAGCTCGACCTCACGAACATCACGCTCGTGCTCCACGACTGGGGCGGCGCGATCGGTATGGGCTTCGCCGCGCGGCACCCGAAGCGCATCGCGCGCCTCGTCATCCTGAACACGGCGGCCTTCCTGTCCGACCGCATCCCCTTCCGGATCGCCGTCTGCCGCACGCCGATCCTCGGGCGCTTCGCCGTCCAGGGCCTCGGCGCGTTCTCGAGCGCGGCGGTGCACATGGCCGTCGAGCGCCCGCTCTCGCGCGAGGCGCGCGACGGACTCCTGGCCCCCTACCGCCACGCGCACGATCGCATTGCGACCTGGAAGTTCGTCGAGGACATCCCCATGTCCCCGAAACACCGCTCGTTCCGGACGCTACAGGAGATCGGCGCTTCGCTCGCAAGGTTCGTGGACACACCGACCTGCATCGTGTGGGGCGAGAAGGACTGGTGCTTCACGCCCGCCTTCCGCAGCATGTGGCAAGCGCGCTTCCCCGATGCGGAAGTGCACCCGCTCGAGACCGCCGGGCACTACGTGATGGAGGACGCGCCCGAAGACGTGACACGCCACATGCAACAGTTCTTCGCGAAGCACCCCGTCGGATGAAGACCCTCGGCCTGACGGAGACGGACCCCTTCTGGGCGTTCGGGCGCCTGCCCGACCGCGTGAACATCGCGCGGTACCTGCCGGAGATGGCCGCGAAGTGCCCCGACCGGCCCGCGATCATCGTCGCCCGCGGGCCGAAGGCCGACTGGCCCTGCATCTCGTACGGCGAGCTCGAGGAGCGCTCGAACGCGATTGCGCACGGGCTCCTCAGACGTATGGACATCTCGGGCAAGCGCGTGTGCCTCTTCGTGCGCCCGGGCATCGACCTGATCGCCGTGACGTACGCACTCTTCAAGGCCGGCGCCATCCCCGTGATCGCCGACCCCGGCATGGGACGCGAGCGCCTGCTCGCCGTGATCGAGAAGATGCGCCCGGAGGTCTTCATCGGCATCCCGCTGGCCAACGCCGTGCGCCGCGTGTTCCGCAAGTCCTTCGCCAGCGTACGGCTCGCCGTCACCGTCGGGCCGCGCTTCCTCGCCTTCGGTCCCACGCTCGAAGGTCTCATCCGCGAGAACAGGCAGGCGGGTACGTTCACGTGCCGCGACACGTCGGCCGACGACGAGGCGGCGATCCTGTTCACGTCCGGCAGCACCGGACCTCCCAAGGGTGTCACCTACACGCACGGGATGTTCGACGCGCAGGTCCGGGCCCTGCACGCCCTCTACGGGTTCCGTCCGGGCGAGGTCGACCTCGCCTGCCTGCCGCTCTTCGCGCTCTTCAACACGGCGCTGGAGATGACGAGCGTCTTCCCCGAGCTGGACCCGAGCCACCCCGCGAAGTGCGACCCCGCGCGCATCGTGGCGGCCATTCAGGAGACCGAGGCGACGACCTCCTTCGGCTCGCCGGCGATCTGGCGCCGCGTCGTGCCCTGGTGCCTGGAGCACGACGTGCGCCTGAAGACCCTCGAGCGCGTCCTGATCGCCGGCGCGCCCGTGCCACCCGACCTGATCGAGTCCTTCCTCAATATCCTGCCCGTCCGCGGCGACGTCTACACGCCCTACGGCGCGACGGAAGCTCTGCCCGTCTCGTCGATCAGCGGCCGCGAGATCGTCCCGGCACTCACCGATAAGATCCGCGGCGGCTGGGGCACGCCGATCGGGCGCCCGGCGCCAGGCATCGACCTGAAGCTCATCGAGATCACGGACGACGCGATCGAGGACTGGCGCGAAGACCTGGAAGTCGAACAAGGCGAGCAGGGCGAAGTGTGCGTGCGCGGCCCGGTCGTGACGCAGGAGTACGAGGAGGACCCCGCAGCCACGCAGCTCGCGAAGATCCGCGCCGAGGGGACCAGCCCCGCGTGGCACCGCATGGGTGACATCGCCTACTTCGACGCGGACGGCCTGCTCTGGTTCTGCGGCCGCAAGGCACACCTGCTCGCGACCTCGGAGGGCCTGCGCACACCCGTCCCCACGGAGAACGTGTTCAATGTTCATCCGCGCGTACACCGCACGGCGCTCGTCGGCGCGGGCGTGCCGGGCGAGGAGACGCCCGTGCTCGTCGTGGAACCCGTGGCCGGCGCGCTGCCACACACCAAAGCCGAGCGCGATCGGTTCGACTCCGAGCTCGCGAAGCTCGGCCGGCGCGTGCACATCGCATCCGACGTGGACACGTTCCTCTACCACCCGGGTTTCCCCGTGGACGTGCGCCACAACGCGAAGATCGACCGCGAAGAGCTGAAGCGCTGGGCGGAGGAGCAGCTCGCGTGAAGGCCGTCGTGACGGGCGGCGGGGGCTTCCTCGGGCGCGCGATCGTCGAGGGCCTCCTCGCCCGGGGCGACGAGGTCACCTCGATCTCGCGCGGCGCCTACCCCGAGCTCCAAGCGCTGGGAGTACGGACGGTGCGGGCGGACCTAGCCGACGCAGGCGCGCTACGTGCCGCAATCGCAGGCGCCGACACCGTGTTCCACGCCGCCGCGAAAGCCGGCGTCTGGGGCCCGCGCGACGAGTACTTCCGGACCAACGTCGAAGGCACGCGCCATGTCATCGAGGCTTGCCGCGCGCACGGCGTCCCGCGCCTCGTCTACACGTCGTCGCCCAGCGTGTGCTTCGACGGCGCCGATCACGTGAACGCGGGCAACGACCTGCCGTACGCGCGCCGCTTCCTCGCCCACTACCCCGCGAGCAAGGCCCGCGCCGAGGCCCTCGTCCTCGCCGCGAACAGTCCCGAGCTCGCCACGTGCGCCCTGCGCCCGCACCTGATCTTCGGCCCGCGCGACCCGCACCTCGTGCCGCGCCTCCTCGACCGCGCGAAGAAAGGCCGACTCGCGATCGTCGGCGACGGCACGAACGAAGTGTCCCTGACCTACGTCGACAACGCCGCGAATGCGCACCTCCAGGCCGCGGAGTCGCTCGCGCCCGGAGCGCGCCACGCGGGCAAGGCCTACTTCATCGGCCAGGCGCAGCCCGTCGCGCTGTGGACCTGGATCGACGAACTGCTCGCGAGCCAGGGCCTCGGGCCCGTCACCCGACGCGTCTCCGCGCAGACGGCGCGCCGCGTAGGAGCCGCACTCGAGCTCGCCTGGCGCGCGCTGCACCTGCCGGGCGAGCCACCGATGACGCGCTTCGTCGCCGCGCAGCTCAGCACGTCGCACACCTACGACCTCGCCCCCGCGCGCGACGACTTCGGCTACCGCGAGGACGTCTCGCTCGCCGAGGGCACCCGGCGCACGCTCGCCAGCCTCGGGTGACGCGGGTCGCGTCACTTCACGCGCACGTAATTCCCGCCCGAGTCCTCCGCCAGCCACTCGAGCAGGCGGTGTCCGCCGCCGACGGCGATGCAGTGGATCACGACGTGGCGGTCCGCGTTCCACTCGGCGACCTCCGCGCGGATCTTGTTCACGTCGTTGACGGTCCCGCCGCTCGGCGCGCCGTCCGAGAGCACGTAGATGATCTCGAGCTGCTCGAGCTCGAACGCGACGGCGAGCGCGTCGTACAGCGCGGTGCCGCCGAGAAAGCCCTGCTTCTCGACGTGCTCGAGGACCTCGGCGCGGTACTTCGCGTCCATGGGGACGAGCTCCTCGCGCCACGGTTCCACGCGGCTCCCGAAGAAGATCACGTCGAAGGCGTCGCCCTCCGGCAGGCGCCGCAGGACGCCGGTGAGCTGGCGCTTCGCGATGTCGAGCCGCGAGACGTCGATGTCGTTCTTCTGTTTCATCGAGCCGCTCGCGTCGAGCACGAAGCAGACGTTGCCGCCGTCCACGGACAGGCCGAAGAACGTGTAGCGCTCCTCGCGCTCCCACGCCGCGCGCCGGCGGGCCTTGTCCGCGGCCATCGCCACGTCGAGCTCGGGGACCGTGAACGCCACGCCTTCCTTCGTCCACCACGAGGACCAGCGCCCGCCCGACTTGCCGTGGTCGAGGCCCGTCAGCAGCACGAGCGCCCGGTAGAGCTCCACGTCGACGGGCTTCTCCTCGACCTTCAGGCGCTCGATGACGATCGGGACCGAGGCGCGGCGGCGCAGCCTGAGGACCTGCTTCAGGGCCGTCAGCTTGACCTTCTCATGTTCGTCCTCGAGCAAGTCGTGCAACGTCTCGAGCGCGCCCTCCGTGCCCAGGAACCCGAGCGCCGAGGCCGTCCGCATGCGCACGGCAGCACTCTTGTCCCTCGCGTCCTTCGCCAGCCGCTTGTCCCACACCGCGCTGTCCCCCGACATCTTCGCGAGGCCGACGAGCGCCGAGAGCCGCAGGTCGGGATCCTTGGAGCGCGCAAGGTTCCTGAGCTCGGCCGTGTGGCCGTGGTATTCGCGCACGGAGAGCGCCACGATGCTGGCGGTGACGACGCTCGCCGACTTGGCCTTGAGGAGCTCGACGAGCAACCGGTCGACCTTGCCGTCGTACTCCTCGAGCCCCTCGACGACGGCCACGCGCAGCTTCGGCTTCCGATTCTCGTCACGAAGCATCGAGCGCAGAGCGGCGACCACCCTGGGGCCGCGGAACGATGGAATCGCCTCGGTGAGCGTCTCGAGCCGACCGGAAGTGTTCGATTGGAAGTTGTCGAGCACGAGCTGCAATGAGCGCGCATCCCCCTTCTCGCGCAAGACGGGGAGCACCGATTTCAGTGCCCGCGTCCGCACCTCGGGATGCCGGCTCCGCGCGAGCAACCGACCGAGCACCGGCAGGGCCGGCTCACCGAACCGCTGCAGGGCGTAGACCGCGGCGTAGCGCGCGCTCTTCTGCGCATCGTCACACGCCGTCTCGAGCAGAGCGAGCGCCCGTGCCTCGAGGCGCGCCACGCCGCGGTAGTGCCGGAGGGCGCCGAACGCCGCGGTCAGCCGATTGGTGCCCTCGACCGCGCGGATCGCATCCCTGAGCGCAGCGAACGACTCGGCGTCCTGCTTCTTGGCGATCTTCTCGAAGACGACGGTGGGCACCTTGCCTGGCGCCGCCTGGACCTGCTTCAGGAGCTCGGCCGTCCGCTTCTCGGGCGGCTCCGCGCCTTGCTCCAGCGGCGCCGCGACGGCGCCGCCCCCAGCGACGAGCGCGACTGCGAGGGCGAATGTGGAGAGAGCGGTGCTCGGCATGGGGGCGCTCCAGGGTACGGCGCCGCGGCGGATCCCTCCACCCGTGCCGCCCGGGGCCGAGCTGCCACGCCGACGTCCATGCGATTCCGTGAATGCGCGCCCGCGCGTGCGGACGGCAAGCCCACGCGGTCGGGTAGTCCGCCGGCCGCGAGCGGGTAGAGTGCACGCGCACCCTTCGCCCCCCCGGAAGCCCCCATGCACCGAGTCCTCGCCTGCCTTGCGCCCATCTGCCTGGCGCCCATCTGGCTCGCACCCGCCTGCGCCGCCACGCCCCGAGCGCAAGTGCAGACCGCCGCGGAAGCACCCCTCGACACCTCCGGTGCCCCGGAGTTCCACGCCGATGTCCGGGTCGTCGAGTTCCCCACTCCGATGCTGGATAAGCTCCTGCCCGAGCTCCGAGACCGGGAGTTCATCGCCGCCCTGGGGGACGAGCGCGTAGCCGCCTTGCTGGAGCGAGGCACGCTGCTCGCCGAGAGCCGCATCCCGCTCTGGGACGGCTGCACCGGATCGGTCTCGATTCGCTCGCAACGCGCCTACGTCGCTGACTTCGAGGTCTCCGAGACGGCGGCAGGATCGATCGCGAACCCGGTGAGCGCCACG
>SMVQ01000048.1 GCA_004357655.1 Planctomycetota bacterium | reverse complement strand
GGAAAAAGCGAGTGCAAGATCAGGGAGGAAGCTGTCAGGCAGGAAGCGCTCACGGACGGCGCATTTCCGCTGGTCACGAACGAGTCGGACCTGAACGAGCGTGAAGTACTGGTGGCCTACAAGAAGCAAGCAGTGGTCGAAAAGCGATTCTCTCAGATCAAGACGGAGTTCGAGGTTGCTCCTGTCTAGCTGAAGAACGTCGCTCGCATCGGAGCACTGCTGTGCGTCTACTTCCTGGCACTCCTGGTCCAAGCCCTGATCGAGCGGGAGCTTCGCATGGCGATGGCCAAGCAACGCGTCACCCCGCTTCCCTCCTACCCAGAGGGAAGAGGCTGCATGCGACCGTGCACAAGGCGTGTGCTCGATCTATACGAGAACATCCAACGTCACGAACTCAGGACAAGTAGATACGGAGTCAGGCCAAGATCCGCCCGCACTTCCGACTGCCAATGCTCCGCACCGGCAATCGGAAGTGCCGGCGGATCTTGGCCTGACTCCGTATCTCCGGCGCGCTCACGGCACGAAGTCGATCGCGTACCCGTTGGAGGAGTTGAGGCCCGTGCCGCCGGCGCGGGATCGCGATAGAAGCACTGGAAGTACAGGGTGCCCGGCACGAGGCTCAGTTGACTCGTGAGCACCTGACGCGAGCGAGTACCAACCGACGAGCGTCGCCGTGTGCACCGGCGGCGGCCTCTACGTGGCTGACGGCCAACGGCAAGCCGCGGATCCACCAGAACGACGGTGGCCGGCGAAACGTGACACTTGTTCTCGGACGGGCCCTAAGGGGAACCTGTACGTGCTCGACTGGAACCGGCTCGGACGGGTGACGAAGCTGAAACGGTTGAACAAGTAGGGGGGTAGCGAGTGCGCGACCTCGGACGACATCCTCCTCGGGGCCAACGCCGTGAAGACGCCGGAACTCGCTGTCCCTCACGAACGTTCGACTAGCTCCGCGATCTTTATCACTGCCGAGCGAATCCGAGGGACGAGTCCGACCAGCTCGTCCGGCGGCAGGATCCCTCCCAACTCCTCCCGCAGCGCAGGTTCTGTGAGCGCTTCCGCCGCATCCCGGAGCTCCTCTCCGAACTCAGCTCGGCTCATCGACTTGCGCTTCTTCAGCCGCGGAAGCCTTGACTCGATCTTCCCGAGGCGAGCGTCGAGAGCGTCCATGTCGGGCATTTCGGCGAGCCGACCGGCCAGGAAGTAGCAGTCGTACAGGTCTCTCAACAAACGTCGCTCGTTCCATGCCGCGAGCTTGGCTGCGAGCGCGCGGTCGAGGGCCATCACACGGACAATGCGGGACGGCTGCCCCTGATCGATAGCCAGCTCACCGGTCGGGACCGCGATCGCTGGACACTCCATGTCGACGTTCAGTTCCACCTGGATTGCGGCCGAGTCGAGCTCGATGGTGACTCGCAGCATTTTCGAATGGAGTGTCGAGGTCACGTTCGCGCCTTCGATCTCGGAAAGGACACTCTCGACCTGCCTCATGATCCCCTTCTTTGATCGGTACGGCACGAAGACGTAGTCGATGTCCGTGGTCGACCGAGGACAGTCGAGAAGGCGCAGCGCGATTCCTCCCTTGATGATCGCGTGATCCTCGAAGACCTCCGCAAAGCGGTGCATCACCCACAAGAACAGTCCGTCGGGAGTCGCGGGGCGTGCGAGCGGGAGAGCCATCAGAGCTCCAGTAGCCCGGTGGCGAACGAAACAAATTTCGGATTCCGATACCGTGTCAGATAACCGGAGAGGCGCTTCTTCTTCAATTTCGTGAAATCGATGTCGGAGTAGATGTCGAACGAATAGCGCCGCCCGCGCAAGTGAAAGTACAGCACGTCGAGCACGGCTTTCTCGGCGTTCGCGAACTCGACGCCCTGTGACGCGGCGTGGCCGAAGTCGAGATGCGGTGCAACGTGGACGTGAACGATCTCGTTGCCGAGTCCGACGTAGGTTCGCGTCTTGCCGACCTTTGCGGCGATCACTCTTCGCTCCGGCCGCGTCCCAATCAGAAGCTCGCGCGCCAGAATGGTTCCGAAGCTCACGTACGAGTGTGGAGCCAAGCGTTGACTCAGGGTGGGCAGATCGAACGACTCAGTCACGTACCAGCCGCGGCAGAACCGCCGTATCACTTCAATTTCTTCGAGCGCTCGAACCCTCCGCACGAACGCCGCGGAGTGGGGTTCGGCGAACAAGGACTGCAAGTCGGACTTCGAGAGCACTCCTCGCTGCCGCGTCGCGAGGCGCTGGATGGCAAGGGCGTCGACCTGCACTTTCATCAGGCCGGAAAAAGTACAGAAACGTACCTTTTTCGTCCACATGAATTAGGCCGGTCTGGATGGCCCGACTCATCTGGAGCATGCCCAACTCCGCCTCGAACGCCAGTTCGCCCGGCCACGTGCAGGTTTACTGCTCAACAAGACTCCTTCCGCTTCGCATTGTCCTAGCAGGGCGTCCAGCGCGGCCTCCCAGCCCCGGCGCGAGCCGGGTGGAGGCGAACGGTGCAGAAGGACGCGAGCAGGTCCGGAGGGTCCGAGGATCCTCCGCTCCAACCCGAAAGAATTGAACGCCCCGAGAGCCTCCCGGGAGGGAGCGGCGAGCACGACGCCGGTGCGCGTCCGGTAGCGCGGGACGGCCGCGGCCGCCGCCGCTTCAGCGCATCGCAGCGGCGCGAGCTGCTGGCGGCACTGGAGGTCTCGGGCCAGACCGTGGCGGAGTTCGCAGATGCGCGGGGCCTGAACGCGACGACCCTGCACACCTGGGTGCGCACGGCACAGCACGGCACAGCGCGCGGCGGCGAAGCGGGGGCACCCGCGGTACACACCGGAGCAGCGTCGGACGACGATCGAAGCCTTCGAGCGCTCGGGCCGAACTGTCGTGGAGTTCGCTGCGCTGTGGGGCGTGTCGGACCGGACGCTGTCGTCCTGGCTGAAGCGCTACGCCGAGGAGGGGCCCAAGGGTCTCGAGGATCGCACCAAGGCCGGCCCCGGCCGGCCGCGTAAGATACCTCCGGCCGTTCGTGAGGAGATCGCACACGGATCAAGATCACTCGAGGCTTCTAGGGCAAAGCCCTCACACGACTAGTAACTCTCGTCCGCCGACGGGAACTCGCCGCTCTTCACGTCCCCCACGTACTGCTCGAATGCGTCGCGCATGGTTTCGGCCAGCTCGGCGTAGCGCCGCACGAAGCGGGGGTGGAAGCGCGTGTAGATGCCGAGCATGTCGTGCGACACGATGATCTGCCCGTCGCAGCCGGCGCCCGCCCCGATCCCGATAATGGGCACGTTGACCGACTGGGAGACCTCCGTGGCGAGCGCCGCCGGGACCTTCTCGATCACGATCGCGAAGACGCCCGCCTCCTCCAGGGCTTTCGCGTCCCGTCGCACTTCGTCCGCCTCCTTGTCCGTCGTCGCCCGCACCTGATAGGAACCGAACTTGTGGATCGACTGCGGCGTGAGGCCGAGGTGCCCCATGACGGGGATCCCCGCGCCGACGATGCGCCGGACCGTCTCGCAGACGACCTGTCCCCCTTCGAGCTTCACGGCCTCGACACCGGACTCCTTCACCATGCGGCCGGCGTTCCGCAGGGCCTCGTCGCTGTTCACCTGGTACGACATGAACGGCAGGTCGCCGACGACGAGCGCCCGCTCCACGCCGCGCCGCACGAGCGAAGCGTGGTAGAGCATGTGCTCCATCGTCACCGTCACCGTCGTGTCCAGGCCCTGCATGACGGTCGCGACGGAATCGCCGACCAAGATCACGTCGACGCCCGACTGGTCGAGGAGCTGCGCCATCACGCAGTCGTAGGCCGTGAGCGCGCTGATCTTCTCCCCCTCCTCCTTCATCTTGCGGAGGCCCTTGGTGGTGATCTTCTTCTTGCGCTTGGAGCGCGGGGAGTTGGGCATGACGGCTCGGTGCAGCGGGGAGGGGCCCCTCAATCTAGCCCACCTCGGGGGCGAACCCCACTATCGCAGACGCGCGAGTCCGTCGTGAGGAGCACCTGGGCGCTGCGCGCGCCGTCGACGGCGGCGCTCATGATGCCCCCGGCGTAGCCCGCGCCCTCCCCCACCGGATAGAGGTTCTCGAAGCCGGCGGCCGTGCGCGTGACGCGATCGCGGGTCATCCGCACCGGCCCGGAGCTGCGCGCCTCGACGCCGACGAGCAGCCCCTCCGGGCCGGCGAAGCCGGCGAGCATGTCGTCGAACCGGACGAGCGCGCGGGCGAGCGCGCGGCGGCCACGCTCCGGGAGCAGAAGATCGATGCGCCCCGGCCGGGCGCCGAAGGTGTACGAGGTCGCGAGGCTCCCCGCGCTCTCGCGCCCCGCTAGGAAATCGGGCACGCGCTGCGCCGGCGCCGTGTAGTCGCCTCCGCCCGCCTCGAAGAAGGCGCGCTCGAGGCTGCGCTGGAATGCGACGCCCGCGAAGGGGCCCGCGCCGTACGCCGCGTAGTCATCGGGCCCGAACGTGGTGACGATCGCCGCGTTCGCCCAGGGCGAGCTGTGGGTCGAATTGCTCATCCCGTTCGTGCACAGGAGCCCCGCCTCGTTCACGCTCGCGACGATCTTGCCGCCCGGGCACATGCAGAACGAGAACGCGCCGGGCTCCCCGCTCCCGGCTCGGCACACGAGGTTGTAGGCCGCGGGGCCGAGCAGCGCGGCCTCGTCGCCGTGCCCGAACCGCCCGCGCGTGACGAGCTCCTGGGGGTGCTCGATGCGAACGCCGAGCTGGAACGGCTTCGCCTCGAAGACCACGCCCTGCTCCGCGAGGCGCGCCCACGTGTCGCGCGCGCTGTGCCCCGTCGCGAGCACGACGTCGTCGCACGGGAGCTCGCCGTGCGTCGTCCGCACGGCCCGCACGACGCGCGGCGGCCCCGCGAGGGTGACGAGCGCCTCGAGCCGCGTCTCCCACAGGAACTCGGTCCCGAGCGCGACGAGGCGCGCGCGCAGCTCGGGCAGGATACGGTGCAGCCGGTCCGTGCCGATGTGCGCGCGAGCGTCGTACGGCAGGCTCGCCGGCGCGCCGCACGCGACGAGCTCTTCGAGGATCGGCACCTCGAGCGCGTCGTCCACCCGGGAGTAGAGCTTGCCGTCCGAGTACGTGCCCGCGCCGCCCTCGCCGAAGAGCAGGTTCGTCTCGGGGTCGGGCGTCCGCCCCCGGTGGAAGGCGACGACCCGCGGGCCGCGCTGCTCGAGCCGCGCGCCCCTGTCGATCACGGTGACGCGCGCGCCGTTCCGCGCCAGCACGAGGGCCGCGAAGATGCCCGCGGGCCCAGAGCCGACGACGACCACGCGCCGCCCGCGGCGCTCCGGCGGCACCTCGACCTCGAACGAGCCCACGACCGGAGCCGCGCTCAACCTGCCGGACCGGAGCGCGCGCTTGAACCCGGAGGTGCGCCGGCCGTCTCCGAGCACGAGGTCGACGCTGCACACGTACCGCATCCCGCCGCGCCGCCGCCGCGCATCGAGCGACTTCTTCGCCATGCGGAACCCGCGCAATTCACCCAGCTCGAGCCCGAGCCGCGCGCAGGCCCGCTGGCGCAGGGCCGACTCGGGCTCGTCGAGCCCGAGCTCGAGGCCGGAGAGCCGGAAGGTGCATGTCGGTGTGGAGGCAGTCACGGAGGGTCGTTCCGAACCACGCATCCTATCAGGCCGCCGGGGGAGCTCCGTGACCGGGCCCGCGCGTCCATCGCGCCCGAACCCGAGCCCGATCTCCCCGCCCCTGCTCACCTCGCGATCCGGAGCTGAACTCCCGCCGTGAGCCTTCACCGCCGGGGGCGCGGCATGCTCCAATCCCGCCATGCCGCCGCCCGCCGAGCCCCCCGCGAGCGATCTCTTCCGCGAGGTCCTCGGCGCGCCCGACCGCGACCACTCGCCGGGTGAACACCCCGTGCTGTCGTACCGCGACGACGACGAGCCTGCGTTCCTGGACGCGATCGAGCGGCGCGCGCGGCGGCGCGTCACGCTCGATCGGCGCGGGATCTTCCACGGCCACATCGCCGAGGTCGAGGGCGGGGAGCTCATCACGGCGACCGGCCGTCCGCCGGAAGCCGTGCGTTCCGAACGGTGGCACACCGCCAAGCCGATCGTCCTGCGCGGCGCGACCGCGCCGGGCGAGTTCGCCACGGAGCTCGCCGAGCGGCGGCGGTTGCACGACGAGCTGAAGGCGAGTGGCAGCCTGCGACGCTTCCTGAAACGCCACAAATCGGAGCTCGAGCCGGCCTACCGCGTCAACCCGCGGCCCGGGCGACTGTTCGACGCCGAGCGCGACATCGAGTGCGTGACGATCACCTGGAAGCGCGATCCCGGTGACCCCTCGTCACCGCGCGTGAAGGACCTGTGGGCGAAGAGCGCCTGGCTCTCGACGAGCGACGAGGACGAGTCGCTGCGAATGCGCATTTCCTTCGGCGCGGAAG
>SMVQ01000047.1 GCA_004357655.1 Planctomycetota bacterium | reverse complement strand
GCCTCCGCCGCCGCGCTCGTCGCGCCCCTTCACGCGCAGGCTGAGAGCTTCGATGCGATCCTCCCGCTCGTGGGCGAACGACGCTACCTGGAAGCGCTCGAGCGCGCGGACGCCTTCCAGGACCGCGTGCTCGCGAGCCAAGCCCGGCTCTGGATCCTCTACTCCGCCGGCGACCTGCGCGGCGGCCTCGCGGCGGGCCTCGCGGGGCTGCGGGCGGCGCCGGAAGAGGCGTGGCTGCTCGAGCAGAGCGCGGACCTCGCCGGCAATCTCGCCGCCGCCGAGCTCATGTCGGAGCTCGTGGCGCGGCTGGAGCGCGTAAGCACGGTGCCCGCGGACCGGCTCGACGCCCTGCGCGAGCGCGCCGACCGGTTGCTCGCGTCCGTGGCTGCGCGCAGCGCCTCGATGCGGCGCGCGCGGGCCACGGTGCTGGCCTTCGCGGCCCTGTCGCTCCTCGCGACGGTGCTGCTCGCGCGCCGCGGAGCGCGGCGGCCGCGAGTCGAGGACCCCGGAGACGGCTGACATCGTGCCCGAGCCCGACTCGCTCCCCGCCCGTTATGATTTCGTCATGGTCTCCGACGAGTCGCCCGGCCGCCGGTTCGGTCCGTCGCGTGCCGTCGAGCTCGCGGAGCGCCGCTACGGGCTGTGCGGCACCGCGCGCGATCTGCCGAGCTACATCGACGAGAACTACCTCATCGAGACCGAGAGTGGCGAGCGCTTCGTGCTCAAGCTCTCGCACCCCGGTGAAGACGTCCGGCTGCTCACGGCTCAGAATGCGGCGATGGCGCAGCTCGCCGCCGCGGGCCTCGCGGTTCCGGTGGCGCGTCCGGATCGCGACGGGTCGGAGCTCGGGACGGTGCGCGACGACGACGGTCGGGAACGCATCGTGCGCCTGCTCACCTACCTCCCCGGCGGGCTCCTCGTCGACGCTTCGTCCCGCACGCCGGAGCTCTTCGCCAGCCTCGGCCGTTTCCTGGGCGCCCTCGACCGCGAGCTGCAGGACTTTCCGGCCGCGGCGCTGGAGCGGCACACCTGCTGGGATCTCCTGTGGACGCTCGACGTGCGGGCGCACGTGGACGCCATCGGCGATCCTCTCGGTCGGGCGCGCGTCGAGGCCGGTCTCGAGCGGTTCGAGCGCCGAACCCTGCCGGAGCTCCGAGCGCTCCGCCGCGGCGTGATCCACAATGATGCCAATGATTACAACGTCCTCGTCGGCGGGGTGGAAGCGCCGCGCGTCCTCGGCCTCATCGACTTCGGAGACATGCTGCGCACGGCGATCGTCTGCGAGCCGGCCATAGCGATGGCCTACGCGATGCTCGCCGAGGAGGACCCGGGGGCGGCCGCGGGCGCGGTCCTCTCCGGCTACCAACGCGAGTTTCCGCTCACGGCGCGGGAGGTCGCCCTCATCCCGGGCCTCGTCGAGGCGCGGCTCTGCGTCAGCGTGACGATGGCCGCGCACGAGCGGGCTCGGCAACCCGACAACGAGTACGTGTCCGCGAATGAAGCCGACGCGTGGCGCCTGCTCGGTCGGTGGCGTGACGGCGAGCGCTGGCTGGCCCTGGCGCTCGAGCGTGCCCACCTCGAAGCAGGCGGGGTCGCCGGATGAACGCGGGCGAGGTCCTGGAACGGCGACGCCGGCACGTCTCGGGCGCGCTCGGTCTCGCGTACGAAGAGCCGCTCCTGATCGTCCGTGGCGCGGGCACCTGGCTCTACGACGCGGCGGACCGGCCGTACCTTGATTGTGTCAATAACGTGTGCCACGTCGGACACGCCCACCCGCGCGTGGTCGAGGCGGGGTGCCGGCAGATGGCGGTGCTCAACACGAACACGCGCTATCTGTACGACGGCCTCGCCGAGTACGCGGAGCGGCTTGCGGCGCTCCTCCCCGGGCCGCTCGAGGTCTGCTTCTTCGTCTGTTCGGGTAGCGAGGCGAACGACCTCGCGTTGCGACTCGCGCGCACAGCGACGAATCGGCGCGACGTCGTAGTGGTCGACGGCGCATACCACGGCACCGCGAGCTCGCTCATCGAGCTCTCACCCTACAAGTTCGACGGCCCGGGCGGTCGGGGTCGGGCTGAGCACGTCCACGTCGCTCCCACTCCGGATGTGTATCGCGGCCTGTTCCGCGCGGACGATCCCGAGGCGGGCGCGAAGTACGCCGAAGCGGTCCGCGCGGCCGCGGCGCGCGCGGAGACCGGTCCCGCCGCCTTCTTCTGCGAGTCGCTCATGGGCTGCGCCGGCCAGATCGTGCCCCCCGTCGGCTACCTGCGCGCGGCCTTCGGGCACATCCGGGCGGCGGGGGGACTGTGCGTCGCCGACGAGGTGCAGGTGGGCTTCGGCCGCGTCGGCACGCACTACTGGGGCTTCGACGCCCAGGCGGCCGTGCCGGACATCGTCACGCTCGGCAAGCCGATCGGCAACGGCCACCCGATGGCGGCGGTCGTCGTCACGCGCGAGGTCGCCGAAGCGTTCGAGGGCGGTATGGAGTACTTCAACACCTTCGGCGGCAATCCCGTCTCCTGCGCCATCGGCCTCGCCGTCCTCGACGTGATCGAGGAGGAGCAGTTGCAGGAGCGCGCGCGCGTCGTGGGGGCGCACTTCTTGCGCCGACTCGAAGCGCTGCGGGAGCAGCACGAGGTCGTCGGGGACGTGCGCGGGATGGGGCTCTTTCTCGGACTCGAGCTCGTCCGCGACCGCGGGACGCTCGCGCCTGCGACCGATGAGGCGCACGCGGTCGTCGAGGCGATGAAGGCGCGCGGAGTGCTGCTCTCCACGGACGGTCCCCTTCACAACGTGATCAAGATCAAGCCGCCGCTGGTCTTCGGCCGCGAAGAGGCGGACCTCGTCGCCGACCACCTGCACGAGGTTCTCGGCCCATGAGCGCGCTCCTGTCAGCGGTGATCGCGACGCTCTCGCCCGCACCGGCGTTCGGCGGACAGGACTCCATCTCCTTCGTGCGTGACGTCCGGCCGATCCTCGCCGAGCACTGTTTCGCGTGCCACGGTCCGGACGAGGGGCAGCGGCAAGCCGAGCTGCGCTTCGACCGCGCGGAGGACTTCACGAGGGACCTCGGCGGATACCGGGCCGTCGTGCCCGGCGAGCCCGAGGAGAGCGAGCTCTATTTGCTGGTGACCGCGGACGAAGCCGAGCGGATGCCGCCCCGGAAGGCGGGGGAGCGGCTCGCGCGCGAGTCGATCGACGTCCTGCGGCGGTGGATCGAGGCGGGCGGCGTCTGGGAGCCGCATTGGGCCTACGCTCCGTTCCGGACGATCGCGGCGCCCGAGGTCGCGGACGAGTCCTGGGTCCGGAACCCGATCGACCGCTTCGTCCTCGCGCGGCTCGAGCGCGACGGTATCGCTCCCGCGCCGGAGGCCGACCGGCGCACGCTGATCCGGCGCGTCGCGCTCGACCTCGTCGGGCTGCCGCCGGCGCCCGAGGAGGTCGCGGCGTTCCTCGCCGATGACGGGCGTGGCGCTTACGGGCGGGTCGTCGACCGGCTGCTGGCGTCGCCGCACTACGGCGAGCGCTGGGCCCGGCACTGGCTCGACCTCGCGCGGTACGCGGACTCCCACGGTTTCACGATCGATCAGGGACGGTCGATGTGGCCGTACCGTGACTGGGTCGTCGACGCGATCAATGCCGACCTCCCTTTCGACCGCTTCACGATCGAGCAACTCGCGGGCGACCTCCTCCCGGAGCCGACGAACGCGCAGCTCGTCGCGACGGGCTTCCACCGCAACACGCAGATCAACCAGGAGGGTGGGGCGAAGGACGAGGAGAACCGGGTGAACGCGGTGATCGACCGCGTGAACACGACGGGTGCGGTCTGGCTCGGCAGCACGGTCGGGTGCGCGCAATGCCACAGTCACAAGTTCGATCCGCTCACCCAGATCGAGTACTACCAGCTCTTCGCCTTCTTCAACCAGACCATGGACGGCGGCGTCACCCTCGGGCCGACGACCTTCGTGTCGGACGAGTCGACGTGGGAGTGGCTCGCGCGGTACGAGGCCGGAAAGGTCGGTCTCGAGCGGGCGCTGCACGAGGCGGAGACAGCGGCGGCGGTGGGCTGGACGCTCTTCGAGCCGGACGTCGCCCGTGGGGAGAACGGCCCCGAGCTCCTGCTCGAGGCCGACGGGTCGCTGTTGAGCGTGGGGCAGAACCCGCAGACGTCGGTCTACACCCTGGAGGGGCCGGTCCCCGGGGGTGCGGGCGAAGGCGGGGTCGGGGCCGTGCGAATCGAAGCGCTGCCGAGCCACGGGTTGAAGGCGAGTGGACCCGGGCGTTCCGGCAGCGGCAACTTCGTCATCTCGCGCGTCCGCGTGTACGCGCGCGCGGACGGCGAGGATGCCGCCTGGCGCGAGCTCGAGCTCGCGAGTGCGTCCGCGGACTTCGAGCAGGACACGCGGTCGACCGGCGGCGGGCACTACCCCGCGACGGGCGTGCTCGTGGACGAGGAGCGGACCGGCTGGGCGGTGAGCCCGCGGTTCGGCGAGCCGCACGTCCTCGTCGTCACGTTCGCCGAGCCGCTGCGGGCGTCGGATCGGCGCGTGCGGCTCGAGCTTCACCAGAGCTTCGGGTCCCAGCACGTGCTCGGGCGCTTCCGCATCCGACTCGGCGCCGCGCGGGGTGTGCCGCACGTGCCGCGAGCGTGGCCCGCGGCGTGGACCGCGCTCGAGGAGCACGGCAAGACCCGGCCCTCCCTGCCGACCTCGATGGTGATGCGGGAGCGTGCCGCGCCGCGCACGACGCGCCTCTTCCGCCGCGGCAGCTTCCTCGACCCCGGCGAGCGGGTCGAGCCGGGCTTCCCCGAGGCCTGGAACCACTTTGCGCTGGATGCCGTCCCGCGCACCCGCCTCGACCTCGCACGCTGGCTCGGTCACGGCGAGAACGCACTCGCGCACCGCGTCACCGTCAACCGGTGGTGGCAGCAGCTCTTCGGCCTCGGGCTCGTCGCGACCGAGAACGACTTCGGCCTGCGCGGTGCGGCACCGTCGCATCCGGACCTCCTCGAGTGGCTCGCACGCGAGCACGTGCGTCTCGGCTTCTCGCGCAAGGCGCTGCACCGGGTGATCGTGACCTCGGCGACCTACCGGCAGTCGTCGACGCCGCGGCCGAAGCTCTCGGACCCGCGCAATCGAAAACTTGCGCGCCAGGCACGCCTGCGGATCGACGCGGAGTGCGTGCGCGACGCGGCGCTCGTTGCGAGCGGTCTCTTGCAGGCGAAGCTCGGCGGCCCGCCGGTGCAGCCGCCGCAACCGGACGGTGTGTTCGCGTTCACTCAGAGCGTCAAGAACTGGCTACCGAGCGAGGGCGAGGACCGCTACCGGCGCACCCTCTACACGCGGATCTGGCGCTCCTCGACGTACCCCTTCCTCACGACCTTCGACGCGCCGGCGGCGAACGTCACGTGTACCCGGCGGATCCGCTCCAACACGGCGCTCCAGGCGCTCGTGCTCGCCAACGACGCGATGATGATGGAGCTCGCGCGGGGCCTCGCGCGGCGCGTGATGGCGGAGGCGGAGGATGACCGGGCGCGGATCCAGCGGGCGTTCGAGGTGTGCCTCTCGCGGCCGCCTGACGCCGCGGAGGAGGCGCTCGTCGCGCGCCACGTCGCGGGCGAGCGCCGTCGGCACACGGTCGCGGGTGCGGCGCCCGAGGAAGTCGAGCGACGAACCTGGACCGCGGTCGCGCGGGTGCTCTTCAATCTGGACGAATTCGTGACGAGGAACTGAACCCGCATGGAACGTGATTCAGCAGCCCGTGGCGAGCGTCACGAATCGCGCGAGACCGCCGGGATCCGCCCTGGCGGCGTGGCTGGGACGCCTTCGAGACGACCCCATGGGGACGTCTCGATCCGCCTTCGGCGGACCGGCGCTCAGCCCCCGAGCAGCCAGCGAATACACGACGTCGGCGCGCCAGACCAGCCCGAATCCAGCCGGCCCCGAGGGCGATGTGCCGCCCACGACGGACTGCCAGAGCGGACGGTGACGCGGCGCGAGCTCCTGCGCGGGGGCGGCGTGGGGCTGGGGGCCATCGCCCTCGCCCAGCTCCTGGCGCGCGACGCTTCTGCTGCGGACGGCGACGCGCGCCACCACCCCGCGCGCGCGAAGCGCGTCATCTACCTGTTCATGGCCGGCGCCCCGAGCCAGCTCGAGCTGTTCGAGCCGAAGGACACCCTGCAACGTCTCGACGGCGAACCGGTGCCCGCGAGCTTCGTCGCGGGCAAGCGTTTCGCGTTCGTCGACGGGGCGCACGCGAAGCTGATGGGCACGAAACGAACCTTCGCGCGCTACGGCGAGTGCGGCGCGCAGGTGAGCGAGCTCCTGCCGCACACGGCGGGTATCGTCGACGAGCTGTGCTTCCTGCGCGGCGTCCACACGAACGAGATCAACCACGGTCCGGCGAAGCTCTTCATGAACACGGGTTTCGGCCAGTTCGGCCGGCCGAGCCTCGGTTCATGGATCCAGTACGGCATCGGTAGCGAGGCCGACGACCTGCCCGGTTTCGTCGTCCTGACTTCAGGGAGCCGCGGACCGCGCGGCGGCTCGCCGCTGTGGGGCAACGGCTTCCTGGCGCCGCGCTACCAGGGCACTCCGTTCCGCTCCGGAGCCGAGCCCCTCATCGACCTCGAGTCGCCCGCGGGCGTCAGCCCCGAGGCGCAGCGGGCATTCTTCGACACGGTGAAGGACCTGAACACCCTGCGGTACGAGGCGCTCGGTGACGAGGAGATCGCGGCGCGAATTGCGGCTTACGAGCTCGCCGCAAGGATGCAGACGAGTGCGCCGGAGCTCGTCGACCTCGCCAGCGAGCCCGAGTCGGTCCGTGCACTCTACGGCCTCGAGCACGATCGGCCGAGCTTCGCGCGCAACTGCCTGCTCGCCCGCCGTCTCATCGAACGCGGCTCGCGCTTCGTCCAGCTCTACCACACGGATTGGGATCACCACGGCGACCCAAAGAACCACCTCGGCGAGCCGCTCGAGGCGCGCTGCCGCGAGGTCGACCGGGCGTCGGCCGCGCTCGTCATCGATCTGCGACGCCGCGGCCTGCTGGACGACACGCTCGTGATCTGGGGCGGCGAGTTCGGCCGCACGCCGATGAGCGAGGTGCGCAAGTTCGTCGGCCGCGACCACCACATCGATGCATTCACGATGTGGCTCGCCGGGGGCGGCGTGAAGGCCGGCTTCTCACACGGTGAGACGGACGAGATCGGCTACGCCCCGGTTACGGGCGGCGTGCACGTGCACGATCTGCATGCGACGATCCTGCACCTGCTCGGCATGGACCACGAGCGCCTGACGTTCCGCTTCCAGGGGCGGGACTACCGCCTGACGGACGTGCACGGGCGGGTGGTGAAGGAGATTCTGGCCTGACGGCGGGGAGCCCGGTGAACAGGGTGGGTGGCCGCGATTCAGCTCGCGACCACCCACGTGAACATCGGACTTCAGGGGAAGTCGATCACGATCGTCGGGTTGAAGCCGCACGAGTCGACGTTGAACGAGAACGCCTGGCTGAGGTTGTGGTTACCGATCCGCACCCGCGCCGTCACGATGTACGAGCCGGGAATGAGCATGGAGCGGTTCGACACCGTGCCGTACTCCCTGTGGTACTGGAACGGCTGGCAGGGCAGGGCCGGTACCACCGTCTGGAGGGCCAGGTTCATGGCGTTGTCGTTCGTGTGGACACCGGGCTGGTGGAAGTTGGCGGTGACCCTGCGGATCTTGATTGCCCTCACGTTGGCCATCGGGACGCCCGCGTGTGTCACGAGCACCCTCGCGCCCGTGTCCACGCCCTCGCCGCACAGCACCT
>SMVQ01000046.1 GCA_004357655.1 Planctomycetota bacterium | reverse complement strand
GACGCACGATGCTCTCCTGGGCGAGGTCCTCCGCCCCGTGCCCTTCGGCGATGAGATGCGCAGCGAGCGCCGCGACGCTCTTCCGCTCACGCGCGAGGTCTCTCAGGTCGATCGGGAGGTTCGTCATCCGGCTGCGCGGCGGAAGAATGCGCCGCCGCAAACAACCAGACACAGCGCGCCCCAGGACGGGTGCGTCGAAGGCTGGATTCCGAGCGACGCGCGCCGACCCCCGAGCAGCGCCCGCCCCGTAGGCGTCCCCGGAGGCGTCACCGGATCACGCCCCGTCGCGCGGTGTCTCGAGTGCCGCGATCAATGCGTCCAGGTACGGGCGAATGACGTCGGTATCCGCGAGCTGCATGTGGCCCGCGGCGGACAGGCAGATCATCTCCTCCTGGTAGTCCGACCCCAGAGCGTCGTCTTCCAGATGGCGCTTCAGGATCCAGTCCAGGTCGTGTGCTTCGTGCATGGCGAACACGCACGTCAGCCGACGAACTCGCTCGATCGCATTGCGGAAGGAATGAAGGAAGAAGTCGGGATCGCGCTCCAAGGGCTCGATGAGGCTGCGCGCATGGTCCCGGAGCGTCCTCGGATCCGACCCGAACTTCTGGAACGCCTGGACGAGGTAGCTGTGGATCCCGAGCCAGTCCCCCAGCGAGTCGAAGGAGCCGCCGAGCTCCTTCAGCACGGGCACGATCTTGTCCGAGTCCTCGGGCAGTGACGCGAACGCCCGCGTGATCGGGAGCATACCGCGACGAGCCGCCGGAGAGAGGAGCAAGAGTCCGTCGAAGGTCAGACGTGCACTGGACTCGGACGCCAGGAGACTGAGCGCTTGGTCCGCTCCCGCCGAGAACCCCACCAGGATCACGCGCTTGGGCCGAACACGTTGCTCGAGTTCGGCGAGCAGCTCCACGAGCAGCCGGGTGTGGTCCTCTAGCGAGAGGGCCGGACGCCGCCGCGCTTTCGGACTGAATCCGAAGAGGCTCAGGGCGACGGCGCGACAGGGCAGGTCCTCGAGGATCCCACGGAAGATCGTCTCATCGAGCCCGATCCCGGGCAGGAATATGACCAGTACCTCCGACGCGCGCCCGTTGTCCAGGTAGATCAGTGCGTCACCGATCATGCTCGGGATCGGGCTCTCCAGGCGCCGCACGTGTTCCGTCTTGAGCGTGAAGCGGAGGGCGCGCACACCTGTCCTTGCCAGGTCCGTCTCGCCCGCATCGTCACCTTGGAACGCACGACCGAGGATCACCCGAGCCTCTCCCAAGTCACGCAATCGCTCGCGAGCGTCCTTCTCCAGGCAACGCGCCAGGAGTTGCCGGACGCTCCGCGGAAGTGTTGCGGGCAGGAGTGACCAGTCCGGATCGCTGCCCACGATCGCCGCCATCAGGTCTGCGAAGGACTCAGCGGCGAAGGCGCGCTGCCCGGTGAGGCATTCGAAGAGCACGCAACCGAACGACCAGACGTCAGTGCGACGATCCACGACCTTGCCACGCGCCTGCTCCGGGCTCATGTAGACCGGCGTCCCGAGCACCCGCCCTTCCCCGGTCATCAGGAAGCTGTCCGACTCCACGCCGGCCGCCCCGGGTGATCGCCCGCGGTCAGCGCCATGACGCTGTGGTTTCGCCAGTCCGAAGTCGAGGACCTTGACGACGCCCTCGGGCGTTATGCGCACGTTCGATGGCTTGAGGTCGCGGTGCACGACACCGGCCTCGTGCGCCGCTTCGACCCCGGAGGCGAGCTGGCGGCAGACGTCGACCCCTCTTCTACGGCGAGACGTCCGCGTGCCAGACGCGTCGCGAGCTCCTCGCCCTCGATGAGTTCGAGCGCGAGGAAGTAGACGCCACCGTCCTCGTCCACGCCGTGGATACGCGCGACGTTCGCGTGATTGAGCGACGCCAGCATGCGCGCTTCCCGCGCGAACCGCGCGTGCCGTTCCTCGTCGTCCGCGAGCTCTTCCGGCAGCACCTTGATCGCGACCTCACGATCGAGCCGCGTGTCGAGCGCCCGGTAGACCTCTCCCATTCCGCCAGCGCCGAGGGGGCCGAGAATTCTATAGTAAGGAGAGGGACTGTCCGGGTGTGAGCGGCATCGGGGACGATCAGGGGCGTTGGCGCGCGACGATACTGCAAGTACGCGTCACCTCGTCAAACCATATCTCAGCGTCGCCGCCCTGGATCTGTGCCATGACCTGGGCGACCTTCGCCTCGCACTCCGCGAGATTCGTCCCGTCGCGTGTGACGAATTCCTCGACGACGCCGCGCAACGCCTCCGATGAGAGCTGCTCTGGCGCGATCCTGATACCTGTGTTCGATTCCATCGGAGTACGGTGTCGCATACTCGCTCGCTACTCCTCGACCGACTCGTACCGCACAAGGGCCACGCCGTAGTGCCTACGCACCGCGGGGGGCGGCTTGCTTGTGCGGTACCGACCGATCGGCGGGCAGCGCGCGAGTGTGCGACACCGTATCGAGGGTCTCCAGCACATCGGAGCGAGCACCCATGCCCGTGACCCAGTCCATGGTGAAACGCGCGTTGATCTCGCTCAGCGGGTTCAGCACTTCGCGCGCTCGCCCTCGACCGGGGACCTCGTGCCGGTAGGCATCGATGCCGAACGGGCCGAAGTACCCCGCCTGCGCGAGTGCTGTCCCGGCCGCGGCGACGGCTTCCTCCAGGCGGGCGTCGTCCACGCGCGAGACGGTGCCGGACTCGGCGCGCTCGGTGCGCGTCCACGCGCCCTCCGGCGTGGTCGCCTGGAGACAGGGCGGCGAGATCAGGACTCTTCCATCCGGACTCACGAACGCCGAGCGCGTGTACTCGCGCGTCACGCGTACCCACGGCTCGATGAGGAGCGGGCCGCGGCGCAGGCTCGACGCGAGCCAGGCGCGCTCGGCCGCGCCCGGGGCCCCCGCGGCAATGCGCCGGCGCCCGCGCCCGGCAGCACCGAACGTGCGCCGGACGAGCCAGCCGTCCGGGGCCCTGCGGGCGAGGAGCGCCAGCGCTTCGTCGAACGTGGCAGCGCCGTGTTTCGCGAAGCTGGACTCGGCGAGCGGCGCGCGGACGACGGCGGCGAAACTCCGCGCGTTGACTGCGCGCAGCACGTCGATGGGCGGCGCGGCGATCGGTCGCGCGCCCGCGGCAGTGAGGCGCGCGAGGGCGCGCGGCGTCGGGGACCAGGCGAAACCCGGGAGCCCGCGCGCGCGCTCGTCTCCCGCGCCCGCGTCCTCCGCCAGCACGACGTCGTGCGGCGCGACGAGACGGCCGAGCAGTCGGCGCTGTTCGCGCTCGACCAGCGCCCGCACGTGCTGCGTCGGAGCGTAGCGCCCGCCGGCCGCTGCGAGCTCGTGCTCGGCGTCGAGGTTCAGGACCCACGCGCGCGGACCACCGCTCATCCGGGCCTCCGCGCCGTCGTCGGCGGTTCCGCGGCGAGCTGCGCGAGGAACGATTCATCGAGACCTGCGCGGCGCCGCGCCGAGCGGTTGAGCGGCCGGCCCTGGAGGACGGCGGGGGTGAGCGGCGCGGGCAGCGCGGCGCGCCAGCGCTCGTAGTCGAGCGGGGCGCCCGCGAGGTGTTCGAACCAGTGCACGGCGAACGCGACGTGCCCGATCTCATCCTCTTCGATCCGCTCGAGGATGAGCGCGCCTTCCTCGTCGCCGGCGGCGCGGAAGAGCGTGGCGAACCGCGCGGTGTGCTCGAGGTTCGCGCCCTCGAGACCGAGTCCGAGCAGCGCCACGAACGCTTCGGCGCTCTCGCAGCGCACGACGCGCTCCCAGAACCAGTCGCGCACGGGGAAGGTCCCGACGGCGAATCCGAGCCGCGCGAGGTGGCGCTCGTAGAGCGCGAGGTGCGCGAGCTCTTCGCGGCACAGGCGCAGCAGCCCGGCGCGGAACGGCCGCGGAGACTCGGGGAACGCGAGTACGGCCCACGCGAAGAGCTCCGCCGCCTGCAGCTCGTGGTGGAGGAAGGTGTGCACGAGGCGCGCCCGGGCCTCGGGCCGGACGAGGGCGCCGGGGGCTGGCGTGCGCGGGGCGCGCGCGGCGACGCGGAGCTCCGGCGGGCGCCCGGGACCGGCGATGCGGCGCGCGAGCGCGCCCGCTTCCCAACTCGACGCGGCGGTGGGATCGGGCGCTCTGGGCGGGTCGAGCTTGACCGCCAGCTCGCACGACCGCACGAAGTCCCAGCACCACCGCTCGACCGTGCCGCCGGGGGGCTCGCGCTCGATCGGGGTGCCACTCATGGCCACATCATGCCTTCGGACGCACGCGCGCGGGGCAAGGCCGCGGGTGGACCGTGCCCGCCGCGGCCCGCGGATGGGATGGTCGGGGCGTGCAGGCCCGGCGGCTGGGACGGAAGGAGATCGACGTGTCCGCGATCACGTTCGGGTGCATGCGCCAGGGCGGCGCGGCGCCTCGTCCCGTCAGGGGACCGGGGTCAGTAGGCGCCGCGGCGGGACAGGATGGCCCCGGCGGTGCGGAGGAGGAGGCTCAGATCGAGGCGCATGCTCCGCTCCCGCGCGTAGCGGACGTCCATCCGCACCCAATCCTGGAAGCCGACCTCGCTCCGGCCGCTGACCTGCCAGATGCACGTCAGACCGCCTTTCACCGCGAGACGTTGGCGTTGCCAGGGCTCATACTTCTCGACCTCGTCGAGGAGCGGGGGCCGCGGTCCGACGAGGGTCATGTCCCCCTTGAAGACGCTCCACAACTGGGGCAACTCGTCGAGGCTGGTCCGGCGCAGGAACCGTCCGATGGAGGTCATCCGGGGATCGTTCCGGATCTTGAACACGGGGCCGTCCTGCTCGTTGGCCGCTTCGAGCCCGGCCTTCTCGCTGTCGGCGCCGACGCGCATCGAGCGGAACTTGTAGAAGGGGAACGGCGTGCCGCCGAGACCGGCCCGATCCTGGCGGAAGATCACCGGCCCGCGCGAGGTGAGCTTGATCGCCAGGGCGATGACGATGAAGAGTGGGCCGAGCAGGAGGAGCAGGATGCCGCTGACCACGACGTCGAGGGTTCGCTTCCACACTGGGAGCGGCTCGAGCAGATGCGGTGCGAGGTCCGCCGACCTAGCGTGGGTCGCTCGGGCGCGGCTCAGCACGCTGGCAGGTCGGCGGTCGGGCACTCCCGGGGTCGCTTCCGTCCCGTTCGCGCCCTCCGTCCCCGCTCGGTCGTCGGGCGCTCCATTCTTGGAAGCCCGGTCCGTGCTGTCGCCGTCCGTGGACACTCCGTCCGCGGATGCGCCGTTCGTGGATGCGCGGCTGGAACCGGAAGACTCGCTCTCAGCGTCTGCGTGCCCTCCGTCTCCACGGTCGACGGACGTCGTCTCGGGGTAGTAGTAGATGTCGTGCGTGCAGTGCACCCCTCTGGCAGACAGCATGGGGAGCACGTCCTCGATGAAGACCGGTGCGCCCGCCGAATCCGTCCTGGGCAGGAGCACGGCGATCCGGTCCGAGTCGAGGAAGCCGAGGACGTCCGAGACCCGCGTGCGCTCGTTGAGGACATCGACCATCGCGGTCAGGTCGGCGCGACGCGACGGCTGGAAGACGACGAGCGCCAGGCGATCACGGCTACGATCGCAAAGGGCGCGTTCCCGCTCGACGATACGGTCGAACTCCGTTGCGGAATGCACGCCCATGAGCTGGGCTACTCGGGGGAGCCTCCACAGGGTTCTCCCAAGCCTGGGAATTCGAGCCATAATTCGGATACCTCCTCCCCTCAATACCTTCCCACATCAGGGGAACTGCTGCGGACTTGTCTGAGATACTAGCATCCATGGCCCGAATCGCCTAGGCCCCAACGACCCTGCGCCGGGCGGAGCGAGGAGCGCAAGGCTGCCGCGGACAGAAGGATCGATCCGGTGCCCTCGAGTTCCCGGGGGCTCAGGCCTCACGGAACACCCATACCAGTATCCCCGCCTCGTTCGCGAGCTCCGCGGATCCAGCGCACTCCAGCATCGCCTCCCGCAGGGGATCGTCGAGGGCAGCGGGCGGCAGGTGGACCAGGACGATCAGGGGCTCGCGGCGCACCGCCTGGACGGGGTGACCCCTCACGCGCCGGGGGCGACGGTGTCGCTGTGCCTGGCTCTGGATTCGAGCCCCGCCCACTATAGTTGGCGCAATGCCGACCCTCATCCGCCTGCTCTCGACGCTCGCCTCAGGGCTCCTCGTCGCCGCCACGCCGATTCAGCAGGACCGCCCGGCGGAGCTCGGGGGGAGCGCGGACCTCGATCCGCTCCACGTCGGACCCCACGTGTTCCACCGTCGCCTCCTCGCGAACGGCCTGCGCGCGGTCGCGGTGCGCGACGACGGCGAGACGGTCTCCGTGTTCATGGTCGTCGGTGTCGGCAACCGGCAGGAGACGCCGGAGACGACGGGACTGGCGCACCTCACCGAGCACGCGATGTTCAGCGGGACCAGGGTGACCGGCGTCGACGAGCACGAGCGGACGGTCGAGGGCTGCGGCGGGGAGAGCAATGCGTTCACGCGCCAGGACTACACCCTCTACTACGATCACGCGTTTTCTCCGGAGTGCCTGGGCGCGGTGCTCGCGATGGAAGCCGACCGCTTGCGGAGTCTCGCCTTCGACGAGGCGGCCGTCGTGCACGAGCGCGACCGGCTCGCCGTCGAAGAGGCGCGCACTTTCCAGGCGGCTGACGGCCGCGACGAGGCGCTCGAGGCGGCGGTCTTCCGCGTGCACCCTTACCGCGCCGGCGTGCGCGACGAAGCGGGTCACACCCGCGCCCCCGCGCTCGGGGTCGCGGCGATCCGGGCCTTCTACGACCGCTACTACCACCCGAACATGGTCTGTGTCGTCGTCGTCGGTCCGCTCGCGCCGGACGAAGCTCTGGGAGCGATCGAGGCGGCGTTCGGTCCGCTCGCTGCCGGTCCGGAACCGACGGCGGTCCCGGTCGAGCCGTGGGTCGAGGCTGCGCGCGAGGAGCGCATCCCCTCGGTGCTGCCGCGCGATCGCATCGAGCTCACGTGGCTCGTCCCCGAGCGCGGCGATCCCGCGCGCCCGGCGCTCGCGGTGCTCACGCACTGGCTCGACCGCCAGGAGCTCCCGGGCGGCATTCCCGTCGCGGCGACCCTCGGCGGGCGCATCGACCGCGACCTCCTGCGGCTCGGCGCCAGCGGCGAGGGCGTCCGCGCGGCGCTCGGCGAGCTCGCCGCGCGCGCGCGCACGGCGGCCCCGGGGGCGCCCGAGCTCGCCGAAGTGAAACGGCTCCTGCGCGACGAGTTCGCCGGCCTGCCCCTCCGGGCGCGGCCCTACTTCTCGCTCGCGGCCACGTTCGGCGTGTTCGAGGTCGCGGGGCAGGCGGGGCTCGTCGCGGGCCGGGAGGCGGCGATCGACGCGGTGACGGCTGCGGACGTGCTGGCGGTCGCCCAGCGGTTCCTCGACCCCGCGCGCTGTGTCACGGTGATCTTCGAAGGGACGGGCGCGGAGGTCGAGCCGCTCCCCGACGAACCCGCGGCCCTCGCCGCCGCGGCGCGCGACGCCAGCGACGCGGGCGACTTCGACCGGGCGCGCGCCGCGTACACACGGCTGCTCGAGCTGGGCCCCAATCGCATGAACCAGGTGATCTACCGCGCGTCTCGCGGCCAGATCGCCATGGAGGTGCGCGACTACGACGCGGCGATTGCGGACTACGAGGCGGCGCTGGCCGTGATCGACTACCCGGCGGTGCGCGACCTGCTCGAGGAGGCCCACGCCCGCAAGGCGGCCGCGATGCGGGGCGAGTTCGGGGCGGACGAGGAAGGCGACGCGCCGGTGGCGGCCGACGAGGGCGACGCGCCGGTGGCGGCCGACGAGGGCGACGCGGGCGCCGACTCGGAGGACTCGGCGGGCGCCGGCACGGGCGACCAGCCGGCCGGTGACGACGAGCGCGCCGAGATGGAACGGGAGCTCTTACGACAGGTCGCGGCCGCGCGCATCGAGCTCGAGCACTGGCGCGGCCTGCGCTTCACCATCCCCGTCGAGCCCGAGTTCGTGGACACGGCGCCCGACGAGAAGCTCGGCGGCTGGTACGAGCCGGATACGGGCCGGCTCGTCGTCGTGCTGGGGAAGGGCGCGGGCTTCGCGCGCGGTGCGCAGCTTCACGAGCTGTTCCATGCGCTGCAGGATCAGGCGTGGGACCTGTCCGTGCTGCACGGAACCGCGACGACGACGGACGAGGAGCACGCGCTGCAAGGCTTGATCGAGGGCGAGGCGATGCTCGCCGTATCCGAGCTGCTGGACTACGACTTCGAGCAGCACGCCCGGATCCCGGACGAGGGCGAGGTCGACCGCGCGCGCTTCGAGAAGATCTTCCATTACGGCATGGGCCTGCGCTTCGTGCGCGCGCTGCGCGACGCCGAGCCGGGCGGGTGGGCCGCCGTGAATCGAGCGTGGGGCCGACCCCCGCGCTCGACGGCCGAGCTGTTCCATCCCGAGCGCTATCCCGCGGAGATGATTCCGTTCGCGCCCTCCGAGCGCGACGGCGTCGTAGAAACCGATGTTCGCGGCGAGTTCGAGCTACGTTGGCTGCTCGTTCAGGAGCCGGTGACGCGCGCGCTCGCCGCGGCCCTCGGCGCGGCACTCGTCGCGGACGTGTGGCAGCTCGTCGAGGTCGCGGGCGGCGGTCGCCGCGAGGTCTGGCGCCTGCGGTTCGCGGGTGAACGCGCGGCGCAGCGGTTCATCGAAGAGGGCGAGCCGGCGTGGCGGCGTGAGGGTTGGAGCGGGGTCCGCGCGGGCGCCGACGTCGTGCTCGAGCGTCCCGCCCGCTCCTGATCGCCCCGGAGACAGCCCGGAGACGTTATCGTGTGTAGCGCCCCCCTCCTCCCCAGCTCACTCGACACCATGCGCATCCTACCCGCCCTGTTCACGCTCACTCTCGGCGCGACCGCGAACGCCCAGGCGAACCGCGACGACCTCACCCCGCTCGAGATTTCGTACACGACCACCGTCTCCAAGGATCTGAAGAGCGTTCTCATCGACGTCGTCGTGGAGCACGTCAACCGACCGGCGCTGCACCTCGCGATGCCGAGCTGGACGCCGGGGGCCTACGGCATCCGCGACAACGGTGACAGGGTGCGCGAGCTCACGATTCTCGGGGGCGACCGCGCCAAGCTTCCCGTGACCCGGATGGATGTGGGCACGTGGAGCGTCGACACCGCCGGTCACTCGACCATCGAGGTGTCCTACACCGTCTCGGCTTCGCGCCGGCGGCGCTTCGGGCGGCGCGGTGACGGCGACGGCGAGACCACGGTCACGGGGTTTCAGATCTCGGGGCCGAACACGTACATGTACGTGCGGGGCCACAAGGACCAGGGCGTGACCTCGCGCTACAGCGTCCCCGACGGATGGCGCGTCGCGAACGGGCTCCTCCCGACCGAGGACCCGGACGTCCGATACGCGCGCGACTACGACACGTTCATCGATGCTCCGACGATCGTCGGGATCTTCGAGGAGCGGACGTTCGACGTGAACGGGACGCCGTTCTCGTGCATCTTCTTCGAGAACGCCCAGGAGTACGACTTCGACATCGACGCCTTCGTCGACATCGTCGAGAAGATTTCGACGAGCTGCGGTGAGCTGTACGGCAGCTTCCCCTTCCCGAACTACGTCTACTTGTTCACGCTTCCCGGAGGTGGGGGCCTCGAGCACCTGAACTCGACTTCGATCGGGCTGCGGGCGGACGCCCAGAAGAAAAACCCGGAGGCCGGGGCTTCGGTCGTGGCGCACGAGTTCTTCCACACCTGGAACGTCAAGCGTATCCGGCCGAGCGTGCTGGGACCGTTCGACTACCAGCGCGAGAACTACACGGGCAACCTGTGGGTCTCCGAGGGCTGGACCTCCTACTTCGGAGACCTCACGCTCGTTCGGACGGGGATCATCACGCCGGAGGAGTTCCTCGGGAAGCTCAGGGGCATCATCCGGCGCGAGCAGAACAAGCCGCGGCGCAAGGAGCACTCGGTCTTCTGGGCCAGCCGCAACGCCTGGCACCGCTACCGCGACGAGGAGGGCTCGCGGGTCGACTACTACGGCAAGGGCGAGCTGCTCGGCGCGCTCATCGACCTGAAGATCCGGCACGAGACGAACAACAAGAAGTCGCTCAACGACGTCATGCGGTTCTTCAATCGGTGGTTCGCCGAGCGCAATGTCGGTTTCGAGGAGATGGACGTCGAGCGGGCCTGCACGGCCGTCAGCAACTACGACTTCGCTGAGTTCTTCGCGCGCCACGTGTTCGGGACCGTCGACCCGCCGATCGCGGACTGGCTCGCCTACGCGGGGATCGACTACACCGAGGACGTGATCGAGTGCTCGTTCCCGTTCTCGTTGCGGGGTACTCGCATCTCCGGCCGTCCCGCGCCCGGGGGCGAGGAGACCGACGAGCCGCGCCCCGGCGAGACCATCAAGGCGATCGACGGGGAGGAGTTCGAGGACGTGAACACGTTCCTCCGCGCGCACGCGGCCGGCGACGTGGTCAAGCTCACGCTCGAGCGGAGGGACGAGACGCGCGAGGTCGAGGTCACCCTCAGCGATGAGCCGATCGTGAACCCGTCCCTCTCCTTCCGGGAGGACCCGACCGAGCTCGAGCGCGCGATCCGCGACACCTGGCTCTCCTCCGTGGACTGAGGCATGGTCGGGGGGCACACGGGGCTCGAGCTCCTCTGGGCCGGCAAGTCCGACCGCCCGATCCTCGTGGCCCGCGCCCTCGTCGAGGATCCCGAGCGCTCGTACCGCGCGCCCGGCCCGGCAGCGCCGGGGGTCACGTTCGACAACCGGATCGTCCGCGGGGACAACCTCCACGCGCTGCAGGCTCTGCAGGGCGAGTTCGCGGGTCGCATCCGGTGCATCTACATCGACCCGCCGTTCAACACCGGGCAGTCGCTCGAGCACTACCACGACGGTGTGGAGCACTCCGAGTGGCTCGGCGGCATGCGCGACCGCCTCGAGCTCGCGCGCGCACTCCTCGCCGCGGACGGCTCGCTGTTCGTGCACATCGACGACAACGAGCTCGGCTATTTCATCGTGCTGCTCGACGAGATCTTCGGGCGCAAGAACCGGCTATCGGTCGCCACGTTCAAGCAGAGCTCGGTGTCCGGGCCCAAGGCCCGCAATCCGGGGCTCGTCTCGACGACGAACTTCATCCTCTACTACGCGAAGGACCGCGCGGCGTGGCGTCCCAATCGCGTCTACGTGCGCATCCCACGGGACAAGCGCTACGCGAGTTGGATCGGGAACTTCAGTGCGCCGCATTCCGAGTGGCGGTTGATCCCGCTCCGGCAGGCGCTCGCGGCCCGGCACGGCGTCGAGCCACGGGACCTCAAGCAGCGCTTCGGTGAGGGAGGGCTCGAGCAGGCTTTCGAGGAGTTCGTGCTCGCGGAACCCGAGCGGGTCGTGCAGCTCGCCCGGGTGCTTCCGAAAGACGTGAATCGGGCTGCGCGGGAAGTGCTGGAGGCCTCCCGAATCGTCCCCGACAGGATCCACCGCTCGCCGCGCGCGGACCTCGACGACTACTACTTCATGAACGGCAAGCAGGTGCTGTTCTACGCGGCGAAGACGCGGCTCGTCGACGGTCGGCGGGCGACGGGTCAAGCGCTCTCGACGCTCTGGGACGACCTCCTGTCGAACAACATCCACAACGAGGGCGGGGTCCGCTTCACGAAGGGCAAGAAGCCGGAAGCGCTCATCAAGCGCGTCCTCGAGCTCTCCACCGCACCGGGGGATTGGGTGCTCGACTCGTTCGCGGGCTCGGGGACCACCGGCGCCGTCGCGCAGAAGATGGGCCGGCGCTGGATCCTGGTCGAGTCCGGTGACCAGTGCGAGACGCACGTCGTCCCGCGCCTGCGCTCCGTCATCGATGGGACGGACCGGAGCGGCGTCACCCAGGTGGTCGGCTGGGAGGGCGGAGGCGGGTTCCGGTTCTACCGGCTGGCGGCGCCGGCTAGTGCTCCGGACGGTCGCTGAGCGCGCGCGAGCGCCGCCGTGCTCGACCTCGGGTGCGGCCCGGGCTTCACTTCCTTCGACCTCGCTCGCGTGGTCGGTCCGACTGGGAGCGTGATCACCTGCGACATCAGCACGCGATTCCTCGCGTTCCTGCGCTCCGAGCGCGACCGGCTCGCACTCACGCAAATCGAACCGAGCCTGGGTTCCGTCGAGGACCTCGACCTGCCTCCCGGGCACCTGGACGGCGTCTACGCGCGCTGGCTGTCTTGCTGGCTCCCGGATCCCGGCGCGGTGCTCGAGCGGGTGGCGCGCGGCGTCAAGCGCGGTGGCGCCGTCGCGATCCAGGACTACTTCGATTGGAGCGCCATGAAGCTCGTGCCCGAGTGCGCGACCTTCGGCCCAGTCATGGACGGCTGCATGCGGAGCTGGCAGGAGGGGGGCGGAATGATCGACGTCGGGGAGCTCATCCCGGGCCTCGCGGAGCACTGTGGCCTCGCGGTGGAGCACTTGCGTCCGCTCGCTCGAATCGGATGCGTGGGTTCGATGGAGTGGCGCTGGCTCGGCGGGTTCTTCCGCAGTTACCTGCCGAAGGTCGTGGAACGCAGCCTGCTTTCGGCAGATGAACTCGAGGCGTTCCAGGCTGAGTGGGACCGACGCTCGGGGACGGGCGGGAGCTGGGTGCACACGCCCACGATGGTGGACGTCGTGCTGCGGAAGCGCTGACCCAGCACAGTGGACCGTCAGCCCCCGAACTTCTCGCGCATCGCCGCGTTGAAGGCCTCCGACTCGCCCCTCGGGATGCTCAGGCTACGCCAGGTGTCCCCGGTGAAGTGGCGGGCGAGCTGGACGATCTGTCCCGCGTGGTACTGGGCGTGCGCGAGGCCGCGGTGGATCGCGAGCACGACGGCGTGGGGCTCCGACCGGATGAGTACGGTCCGCTCGAGGTCGGCCGGATCGAGCGCGGCCAGCGCGTCGAGGCAGCGCTGCCAGCCGAGCTGCCAGATCGCCTCGATCTCGGCGCGCGTCTCCCCCTCCGTCTCGAACTCCAGCTCCCGGTGACGATCGGACTTCTCGCCGTCGGTCGTGAGGAACTCCGTCCAGCGCGAACGCAGGTTCCCGCCCATGTGCTTCACCAGCACGGAGAGCGAATTCGTCCCGTCCGCCGTCGCACGGAAGTAGTCCTCGTCTCCGACCTGCTCGGCCGCGCGCTCGGAGAGGTCCTTGCAAGCTCGAAACTCTGCGATCACGGTCTCGAGCCACGCTCGTTCATCCATCGTTCACCTCGCTTCGTGCCGCTCATTCTAGACGAGAGCACGGCTGCCGGGCGCGAGTACCGCCTACTGCGCGGGCAACCACAGGCCGGAGTTCACCCTGGCTGCGCCGGTGAAGAGCCGTCCCGGCCGACCGGCGAGCAGGCTGAGATCGTCCGTGGAGACAGAACTCCGCCCAGCCGGGAGCTGATGTCGCTGGAAAGAAGGGCCAGCGGCCTGTGAGCAACCTGTGAAGTCCGGAGCACGGGTCGCCAGCGTGTGGTCCGAGGAATGCGCAAGAAGGGCCAAGGGGTCGTCATCCGGTCTGCGCGGGATAGGCCAGTGGGGCGCGAATCACGCTCCGAACCCCCGGACTCTCCAACGAATCGAACAAGGAACTCGAGATCATGACCAAGACACTTGCAGCAATCGTCCTGACGACCCTCGTGAGCGCGTTCGTGCTCTGGACGCAAGCCCCCGCCTCTGCCCAGGGCCAAGGTGTCATCACGGTCCAGTTCGTGGGTACCTGGTACAGCGAGTTCACCACGAACGGAGGAGTCTCCGGCAAGGCGCTCACCAAGTACGGCAGGAACGGGGGTGTGATCACCCTGGACACGACGGACTTCGGCGGCGGCGGCACGACGGCCGGCCTGGACAGCACTCAGATGGGCACGTGGGAGAAGACCGGGCCCCAGTCCTTCACCTCGAAGTCCATGTACTTCTCGTACGACCTCGCCGGGAATCACCTGTTCACGGTCGTCATCACGAACAGCTTCGACTTCGTCCACGTCATCAGCCCCGGCGACTCGGGCGACTTCTCCTACGTCGTGGACCTCTACCTCGCGTCCCAGAACCCGGTGACGGACCTCCCGTTCCTTCCGGACATCGACGGCGGCGCGGGCCAGACCTGGCTCATGACGATCGACTGATTCCGAAGCAAGGCGATCCCGGCGGCGGCAGCGCCGCCGGGTCGATTCTCGTCTGGTACGCTGTGCGCGGAGCCGGGTGAGTCGACTTCGCCACGCAATACCTGTTGGGACTCTGCCCTTGGCTTTCATTCGAGCCAGGGCAGAACCGATTGTGAACCAATCTTCCGAGATGTCCGCGCTATTCGAGCGCTCCCGCAACGGCGATCGTGAGGCCAGCGAGCGTATGTTCGAGCTCGTTCACAAGGAACTCCACGGCCTGGCGTCGCGCATGATGCGCGCCGAGCGCAGCGACCATACGCTGCAGCCGACGGCGCTCGTCAACGAAGCTTGCCTGCGGCTGTTCGCTCAACACGGTGACTGGGACGGTCGCCAGCACTTTCTCGCGCTGGCTGCGACGGTCATGCGGCGTGTGCTCGGTGACCACGCCCGACGCCACGGAGCGGACAAGCGCGGCGGCGCCTGGCGACGCATCACGCTCGACGGGCGCGAAGGCGTGGAGACGGATCAGGAGCACGAGCTCGTCGCCCTGGACACCGCGCTCGAGAAGCTCGGGACATTGCACGACCGCCAGGCGCGCATCGTCGAGATGCGCTACCTGGCCGGCATGACCGTGACCGAGGTCGCTGAAGTCCTCGAAGTTTCGCGCAGCACCATCGAGGCGGAGTGGCGCATGGCTCGGGCCTGGTTGCACCGCGAGTTGGGGAGCGGCGGCGTTCGTCGCGATGAACCGACGCCATGAGCTCACCGCAAGAGTCACATCCCCCCGACAACATGTACGGGCGCGCGCTCGAGGTGTTCTCGAAGGCTCTCGGCCTCTCCGGCGCAGAGCGTCGGGCCTTCCTCGACAGCGCGTGCACGGGCGATGCCCTGATGCGGGCCGAGGTCGAGTCGCTCCTCGCGCACGACGCCGCCGTGGAAGGCGGAGGTGAGGAAGCTGAGGCGCGGGCCCAGAAGGGCGTGCTCGGCGTGCTCGCCCAGGAGTCGAACGGCGGGGGTGACACGGGCTGTCGCGCCGGCGACACGCTCGGTCCATACAAGCTATTGCAGCAGATCGGCGAAGGCGGCTTCGGGACGGTCTTCAGCGCCGAGCAGGCCCCGCGTCTTCGGCGGCGCGTTGCGCTCAAGGTGCTCAAGGCGGGCATGGACACGAAGGAGGTCATCGGCAGGTTCGAAGCGGAGCGCAACGCGCTCTCGCTCATGAATCACCCGAACATCGCCAAAGTGTTCGACGTGGGCGCGACACCTTCGGGGCGCCCGTACTTCGTGATGGAGTACGTGGAGGGGATCGCGATCACCGAGTTCTGCGACCTCGAAGAGCTCTCGCTCGAAGCGCGCATGCGGCTGTTCCTCGAAGTGTGCGCTGCCGTGCAACACGCGCATCAGAAGGGTGTCATCCATCGTGACCTCAAGCCGTCGAACATCATGGTCACGATGCAGGACGGCCAGCCTGTGCCGAAAGTGATCGACTTCGGGATCGCCAAGGCCACGGGCCAATCGCTGACCGACCAGACGGTGTTCACGCTCCACGGCCAGTTGATGGGGACGCCCGAGTACATGAGCCCCGAGCAGGCGGAGATGAGCGGTGTCGGGGTCGACTCGACGACGGACATCTATGCGCTGGGGGTCGTGCTCTACGAGCTGCTCACGGGCGTCCTGCCCTTCGACCCCAAGACGCTGCGCAGCCGAGGTCTGGCGGAGATCCACCGGATACTGCGCGAGGAGGAGCCGAAGCGACCGAGTACGCGCGTCTCGACCCTGGGGCCTTCGACGACCGAGATCGGCAAGCGCCGCCGCACCAACCCGCGCAAGCTGAAGAGTGACCTGTCCGGCGACCTGGACTGGATCGTGATGCGCGCGATGGAGAAACAGCGCACGCGGCGCTACCCGACCGCTAGCGAGCTGGCGGCGGACCTCCGGCGCCACCTGGCCCACGAGCCGGTGCAGGCCGGACCACCGAGCGCCGTGTACCGCATGCGCAAGTTCGTGCGGCGCAACCGGGTCGCCGTGAGCTTCGCGACCATGGCGCTGCTGCTCCTCGTCGGCGGCAGCGTCGGCACGACGCTCGGCATGCTCGACGCGAGGCGCGAGCGCGCCGACGCCGTGGATGCGCGCCTGCTCGCCGAGGCTGCCGGGCAGGCGACGGAAGCCCAGCACCTCGAGGCGGATGCTCAACGCGCGGAAGCCGTGACGCAACGCAGGGAAGCCGTCGCTCAGCGCGAGCGCGCGGAGGATAATCTCGCGCTCGCGACTGCCGAAGGCGCTCGCGCGCGGGCGGTGACCGACTTCCTCCTCGAGACGCTCGGTCTGGCCGATCCCGACGTGACCAAGCTGCCCGAGATGAGCATGGCCGACGCGCTCGATGCGGCCGCGGCGCAGGTGGGCGAGGCGTTCGCGGACTATCCCGAGAACGAGGCCGAGATCCGCCGCGTGATCGGCACGGCCTACGACACGCTCGGGCGGCCGGACCTGGCCTTGCCGCAGTTGCGCCGAGCCCTGCACCTGTATCGGAACGTGCTTCGGAGCGAGAGAACCGAACTGGCGGACACGATGAGTGTTCTGTACCAGGTGGGTCAACGCGTGGGTGAGGTCGATTGGGTCTCCATTGCGCGCAACACCCTGGAGCTCCGCCTGAGCATCCTCGCCGAGACGGACCCGGACCTGGCCCGGCGCTTCGGGCTCCTGACGGTCGACGCTAAGGACCCGTTCGTCCTCCCGTTGCTCGTCCGGAAGGCGTGGGGCGAGTTGTGCGCGCTCGCACGCGAGAGGATCCGACCCTCGGACGGAGCTTGGCCCAACGTGCGAATCCTGATGTACGCAGTCCCGCTCACGATGGGGTGGCGCAGCCTCACGACCGATGCGCCCGAGATGATGGAGGAGCTGCTCGCGCAGGGTCTGACTGTCACGTCCCACCGCCGTGTGCGCTACGTCACGAAGATGGCGCTCTATTTTCGGATCCGAGCGGGCGACTACGCCGGCGCCAAGGCACTGGCGAGCGAGAGGGTCGCCCGTCTCACCGAGATTCTCGGCCCGGACCACTGGTACCTGGAGACCTACCGTTCGGTCATCGGCGAGTGCCTCGCCGCGGAGGGACGTCATGACGAGGCACAGGCCATCCTGGAGCGCAGCCTGGCCGTGTTGGAGCGTCCCGGGGCCCTGATATTCGAGGACGCGGTGGAGACGCGCCTCCGGTTGGCGAAGCTGCACGAGGCGTCCGGTCATCCCGAACGGGCAGCCCCCCACCGGCAGGCTCTCGTGGACTACGCACTCGGGTTGCCCTTCTCCATCCAATGGACAATGCTCAGAGACTACCTCGGTCCCGAGTACACCGAGGTCGTCGAGGCCATCGACGAATTCGACGCTCTCGTTCTCCAGTGTGCTGGCAGCGACGAGCCTCTACGTTCGCGCGCCGGCGAGTTCACGGCAATCATTCAGCGCATTCTCGAGACACGGCGGCGGCTATGTCCGGACGGGGGTTCCGTCGCCTTGCTCGTTGCAGGTCACATGGTGGAGCGGGCCGAGATCTTGCTGTCCGCCTCTGGTCTCGAGGAAGCGCGAGAGGCTCTGCTCGTGGAAGCCATGCGGCTCGTTCGGTTGCACAGGGACGAGCGACCGCTGCAGCACGTCATCGGCGCGGCCATTCTGTTCAGCCATCTCCTCGACCTCGGCGACGAGGAGCGCGTAAGGGCGGTCTGCCTCGAGCTCGACGCACTAGTGCCCGAAGTTCTGCAGGAGCCTGGGAAAGTGAACTTCGGGGCGCTGAACAGCAACTCGCTGACCTGGTATCTCGTCAAGTCGCCCGGGCTCGCCCAGGAAACGTACGCCGTCATTGCGCGGTTCGCGGCCCTTGTGCTGCTCGCCGCGCCCGATCGTGCCGAGTACTCGAACACCATCGGCGTCGCTCTGTACCGCGCGGGCCGCTACGAGGAGGCGATCGGACACCTGGCGGAGTCGGACCGGCTCTTGCGCCTCGACCCGGAACGCGGAGGTCCAGTCGGCAGCCCCGCTGATCAGGCTTTTCTTGCCATGGCTCACCATCGCCTGGGGCACGGGGCCGAGGCGGCGGAGGCCATGGAACGGTTGGGAAGGCTCATGCAGGAAGCGAGCGCGGCCCTGCGACCCGAGAACCAGGCGTTCCTGGCCGAGGCGGAGGCCGTGCTGGCCGACTGATACGGTGTCGCTGATACGGTGTCGCACACTCCGTCGCTGCCCAGCGACTAGCGGGTGCCGCACACCTACCGTACGGGAGGTGTGCGGCACCCGCTAGTCGCTGGGCAGCGACGGAGTGTGCGACACCGTATCGCCGAACGCACGGTCGACGAGCGCATCGAGCTCCCTCTCGCGCGCCTCGGAGGCCGCGGGGTTCGCGACGAGGTCCCTGACCGCTCGAACGACGGCGCGGGAGGATGGGTGCTCGAGATCGGGGAGCGGGAAGCGCGCAACGTACTGGGTGATGAAGCGCCGCCGCCCCGCGTACAGCCGATTCCCGCACACCGCGTCGTAGAAACGCACGGCGAGCGACGAGTTGGCCACACCGAGGAGGAGCGACAGCCAGTCCTCGGAGAGGCCCTCGTGGAGCGTCAGCCAGTAGCAGTCGCCGTTGACGACGGCACCGCTCTCGTCGAGGCCGAAGCGCGGCGCCTCGCTGATGTCCGGCCAGACGATCTTCGGCGCCGCCCACGCGCCGGGATCCTGCGGGACCCAGATCTCGTACCACTCGCGGCCCGCATCGATGACGTAGCGGCGGCGCTCGAGGTGCTCCCGGTGCTGTTCGAGGTATGTGCGCGCACGTGGGAACCGCGCGAGGTCGACCGCCGAACGCTTTCCGCCGGTGACCGCGTGGGGGTAGAGGACCTCTCGCTGCGGGTCGCCGGTGCGCCAGCGTCCGGCGCATTCGTGCGTGATCAGCGGGCGCAGGAGGACGGGTTCGGGTCGAACACTCTCGTCGAGATCGCCCCAGGTGGGGCGGATGAACACCCTGTCCGCCGTCGTCTTGATACCGACGCGAATCTTTCCGACGTCGCCGAACGTGCGCGCCGTCCGCTCGCGAATACGCGCGAGCCACGCCTCGGTGCGCGCCGAGGACAAGGTCCAAGGCTCGTCGTCGCCGTGGCCGGTGGCGAGCGT
>SMVQ01000045.1 GCA_004357655.1 Planctomycetota bacterium | reverse complement strand
ATCCGCGCACGCATCGTGCACTGATACGGAGCCAGGACAAAATCCGCCGCCACTCGCCGAAACCGCCGATATATCGGCGGTTTCGGCGAGTGGCGGCGGATTTTGTCCTGGCTCCGTATCAGTGCACGATGCGTGCGCGGATCGCCGCGTGGATCCCCGGTCCCGCCGCGACGATGTGCCCGCCGCGCAGCCAGTCCTCACCCCCGTCCGCGTCCGTCACGACACCGCCCGCTTCGCGCACGAGTAGCGCGCCCGCGGCGACGTCGTGCGGCGAGAGGTGCAGCTCCCAGTAGCCGTCGAGGCGGCCGTCGGCGACCCAGGCGAGGTCCATGGCGGCCGAGCCCATGCGCCGCACGCCGCGCACGTCGTAGAAGAAGCGGCCGAAGTTCTCGAGGTTGGAGTGCTCGAGCTCCCCGCGGCGGTACGGAAAACCCGTGGCGAGGATCGACTCCGCGAGTGACTGCGCGTCCGAGACGTGGATCGTCCTCCCGTTCAACTTCGCGCCGCCGCCACGAACGGCCGTGAACGTCTCCCCGAGCTTCGGTGCGTGGATGACGGCGACCTCCGGCACCCCGGCCGACCACAGCCCCATGGAGACCGCGAAACACGGCAGCCGGTGCACGTAGTTGACCGTTCCATCGAGCGGGTCGAGGAACCAGCGCGGGCGCGACTCGTCGGGCGCGTCGCGCACCTCCTCCTCCGCCTCGATGGCGTGGCCCGGATAGGCCGCACGGAGCGTCTCGACCAGGAGACGCTCGCTCGCGACGTCCGCGGCCGTCACGAGGTCGCGGGCGGAGCTCTTCGTCGTCACCTCGTCCGCCTGGAGCGCGCCGAAGTGCTCCATGAGGACGGCCCCGGCGCGGACGGCGGCCTCGACGGCCACCGCGAGAATCGCCGTCCGCTCGGCGTCGTCCAGCGCGCTGGAGGTGCCCGTCATCCGTCGTCGCTCGTCACGAGGATGGCGCAGATCTCGTCCTGCATCGGCTTCCAGCAGTGCGTGTTGAGGCCGTCCGCGTCCGCCGGGTAGGCGACGAGGATCGAGAACACGAGCTCGCGGCCGCCCTTCGTCTCGGCGTAGCCCGAGAGCGCGCTCGTGCCGCGGATCCAGCCGGTCTTCGCGCGGATCCGGTCCTTGGCGACGGAGGTACGCATGCGCTTCCCGAGGGTGCCCGACCGGCCCGCGACGGGGAGCGCGGCGCGCAAGAGGCGCGCGCGTTCGTCCTCCGGGTCGCCGACCGCCGCGAGGAGCGCGGTGAGCTGCCGCGCCGTCACGGCGTCGTTCCGGGACAGTCCCGAGCCGTCCACCTGCACGAGGCCTTCGGCCGAGACGCCGAGCTCGTCGAGCGCGCGCGCCGTCGCCTCGCGCCCACCCGCACGCGTCCCCTGCCCGAGCACGGCGTGGCCGGTCGCAAAGAACAACTGGTCCGACACCGCGTTGTTCGACTCGCGCAGGATCGGCACGAGGCTGTCCGTGAGCGGGGAGCGGAGATGCGCCACGACCCGGCCGCCCGGCGCGCCGCGTTCCCGGCGGAAGCCGCCCTCGATCCGAATGCCGCGCGCCGCGAGCCCGCCCACGACCACTTCCCCGAACAGCGCGACGGGATCGGGGTGGGCGAAGCGCGGACTGTACTTCCGGACGTCGGCCGGGATCGTGCCTTTGACCGTCACGCGCCCCGCGCGCGCCTCGACATTGACGACGAGCTTCTTGCCCTTCGCGACGGTCACGACGCGGCCTTTGCGCGTGAGGCCGTGGTGCTCGGGCAGGACCGTAGTCCGCGCGACGGCCCCGACGGATCCGGGCACGACGACGGCCGTCATGCAGCCCCCGTTCGCGCTGAACCCACCCGCGAGCGCGCAGGACTCCTGCCACCATTGATTGTCGGGCGGCCACCCGGGGCCCGGGCCGGGCTCGAGGAAATCGGCTTCGTCGAGCACGAGCGCGCCCGTGGCGCGTTCGATGCCGGCCGCACGGAGGTCGCGCGCGAGCCCGTCGAGCCATGGACCCATCCGTCCCAGGGCCTCCACGGAGTACAGCGGGTCGCCCGCCGCGCGCACCACGAGGTCGCCGGCGAGGACGCCGCCGGAAATCTCGCCGGCGGCTTCGAAGGGTGTGTCGAAATGCCAGTCGGGACCGAGGAGCACGAGCGCGGCGAGCACCGTCACGAGCTTCATGTTGGACGCGGGCCGCAGCGCGCGATCGGCCTGGATCGAGACCAGCTCGCCCGGGACCCCGACCGGCCGGACATGGACCGCGATCGACACGGTGTTGCCGTTCGCCACCCGCTGGGTGCGCCGGCTCGCCTCCCGGACCGCGTTCGCGATCGCGGTCTCGATGCGCCGCTCGAGGACTGGGTCGCGGACTGCGCGCGGGGGCGCGGGTTCCGGCTTCGCGGCGGCCGCCTCCAACGCCGGGGGCTCGGCGGGCCGCTCGGGCTCGTCGAACTCGACGACCGGGCGGTCCGGCCCGGCGAATTCCGCGCCGACCGCTGCCGGCGGCCGATCCTCCGCGGACACGGAGCCCCTGCGCGAGATGCCCCAGACCGCGCTCGCGACGAGCGCCGTCGCGGCAGCGAGCACCGCGATCAATTGCGGGGACGCGGAGGACGATCGTCGTCGTTCGCCAGGATCCATGCTGTGTTGAAGGCGAGGCGCGCCGTGTTCACCACTTTCTTCATGTCGACCAGATCGACGGTGTCGCGCCACGTGTGGTAGTCCTTGTTTTTCCCGAGCGGGTAGTTCTCGAAGAAGAAGACGGTCGGGATTCCGAGCTCGTGGAAGGCGAAGTGGTCCGAGCGCTCGAAGAGCCCCGGATCCGGACAGATCTTCAGCTTTCGCACGCCCGTCTTGCTCATCCGCTTCGCCCGCTCGACGACCTTCTCGAGCTTCGGGTTCTGCTTGATGCCGAGCAGGACGACCTCCTTCGCGTCACCGCGTCCGATCATGTCCATGTTCAACATGGCCACGATCTTGGACTCGTCGACCGGAAGGTCCTGGCAGAGACGTCGCGAACCGACGAGCCCGTCCTCCTCGGCGGCGAAGAGGCAGAACAGGACGGAGCGCCTGGGCTTCGCGAGCGCCATCGCCTGCGCGGTCTCGATCACGGCGGCCGTACCCGAGGCATTGTCGTCCGCCCCGAACCCGATCCTGCCCCGCGCGTCGACGCCGAGGTGATCGTAGTGGGCCCCGATGATCACGAATTCGTCGGCGAGCTCGGGGTCGGACCCGCGCACCATGCCCACGACGTTGTGCAGCACGACGGAGCCGAGCTCGGACCGCGCTCGGATCGACACCGTCCGGTCCCTGAGCTTCAGCTTCTTCGGCCGCGCGGTCCGGTCGATCTTGGACGCGAGCTCCGCGACGTCGGTGCCGAGCAACGCCGTCGCGCACGCCTCGGTGATCTCGAGCGCGGGCAGCAGGTCCTCGTACCGCCTATCGCGCTCCGCCCCCACCCAGGCGGCGTACGTGTAGCGGAACCCGAGCGGCCCCGACGCGGCCCCGTCGCTCTCCGCACTCTCGGGCGTCCGGCGCACCACGAGCACGCCCAGGGCACCTGCTCGCTCCAGCTCGTGCAGCTTGGTCCAGAGCGAGGCCGAGCGGGTCACCTCGGGCCCGTCGAAGCGCTTCCGGTGGCGCGGCTCGCCGTCGAGCACGAGGGCCACCCGACCGCGCACCCGGAGTCCCTTGAAGTCGTTGTACTTCTCCTTGGAGCTCGAGATACCGAAGCCCGCGAAGACGAGCTCACCACGGACGTCCCCGTTGCAGCCGCCGATGGGCACGAAGTCCTCGCCGTACACGAACTGGAGCTCCCCGTCCGCCGAACCCTCCAGCAGGAGGCTGCAGGCGTCGGGCACGGGGCGGTGGAGTGGAGTGCGCGCCAGCTCGTCCACGCGGAACGGACGCAGGTAGGTCCCCGGCGCCTCGGAGGCCTCGCGCTGCGACCATGCGGGCGGCTCGCCGTCGCCCCCACGCTTCCACGCGTCGAGGGCATCGGGAGCGTAGGCCAGGCCGGCGTCCGCGAACTGACGCGCCACGTATTCCGCTGCCAGCATGAGACCGCGGCTCGGCGAGTCGCGCCCGCCCAGCTCGGGTGAAGCGAGGTACTCGACGTGCGCCCGCGCCCCGTCTTCCTCGATCGCGGCCCGCGCCGTCACGAGGCTCGCGCCACCGTCCGACGCCGCGAGCGCGGGGACGACCGCGAAGAGGACGAGCCCGCCGAAGCGCTGGCAGGGCCGCGGCTGCGAATCGAGCCTATCCATGAAGAGAGGATAGCCCGGTCGAACGCGGAAGCGAAGCCTGGCAACCGGCGGTGATCGTCCCCACACGCCCGCGACCGCCTGGGTCCGCACCGAATGTCGGGCACAGCCTCCGAGGCTCCCGGGAAGACGCGCCGGCGGCGCGCCTCGCCGGTCCGAGTCCCGCCGGCCCAGAGCGCGCCGCGACTGTTACCACGGGCTGCTAGTCTCGAGTTTCGCCGTCCTGGGCGAAACTCGAGCGCTCGCCGTGTAGGCGAGCCGGCGGCGTAGCCGCCGTACGCCGTAGGCCTCCGCGTGCGCGAAGCGCGCGCATCATCGGCCTGAAGGGCCGTCCTGACCGCGCCGCCGAAGGCTGCGCGGCACACGGGCCCTGGTCCCGAGCCAGTGACTTTCTGCACACCCCGCTACCGAGCGGCCGCGCGAGAAACTCCGGGGAACTCCACCGAGGGCTCCTCGGCGCCGCCGAAAAGGGCGAAACTCCAGGCTAGTGTCCTGCACCAGAAGTTCGTGCACATTGCCCGCACCTCCCAGTGCCCATGGCTGCGTTGCGGGGTCCCCTTCGAACGACCCTAAGGGGTCGTCTCGATCCGTCTTCGGCGGACCGGGGCTTACCCCTCCGAGTATCACAGCGCATACGAATCAAAGCGCCTTGCCCTGGACTCTGGGCGTCACGGCCAATGCACACGAACTCCTGGCGCAGAACACTAGCGAAGCGGATGTACGCTCCCGTCACACGCCACGTCGATGGGCCCCGTGAAGGTTCGTGCCGCTGTCGCGCGCGCGCGCTCGGGTTCCAGCGAAGGATAGAAATGCGTAAGGAGCAGGCGCCGCGCTCCCGCGGCCCGCGCGAGGCGTGCGGCGCTCGACGGCGTGAGGTGCCCCGGGACGCCGTCCTCGTCCGGGAAGGAACACTCGGCGACGAAGAGGTCCGTGTCCCGCGCGAGCTCCGCCACCTGATCCACCTCGCGCGTGTCGCCCGTGTAGGTGACCGACGGGCCGGCGGGGAGCGTCGCGCGCCACGCGAGGCTCGTGTCGGTGTGCATCGTATGGACGTGCGCGAGCACGAGCCCGTCGAGCTGGAGCTCGCTGATCTCGGTCGTGGGCTCGACCTCGCGGACGATCGTCTCGGTGAAGGCGACGCCGGGACCGAACACGCCCTGCCCGAGCTCGAGCCGGCGCTCGAGTCCGCGCGGTCCGACGAGCTCGAGTGGCGGGACGCTGGCGAGCGCCGGGTTGCGACGCGCGAACGCCACCGCGAAGAGGTCGAGCCAGTGATCGACGTGGAAATGGGAGATCACGATGCGGCGGACTTCGTCCAGGCCGATCCCGACTCCGGCGAGCGAGCGCAAGGTGCCCGGCCCGCAGTCGAACAGCGTCACAGGCGCGCCCGGGCCCGCGCGCAACGCATAGCCCGCGGGGCCGTGGCCCACCCGCGGCAGGATCGACCCGGCGCCGATCACCGTCCACGTGGCCCCGCCCGGCCCCCGCCCGCCACCCGCGCTCGCGCTCGCGCTCACGACCCGGCCCCGCGCCGGTTCACGTCGCGAATCCGTCCGGGTGCGCCAGGGCGAACCGCCACGCGTCGCCGAGGATGTCGTCGAGCCCGGGTCGCGCCGGCGCCCAGCCCAACAGGTCGCGCGCCCGCGTCCCGCCGGAGACGAGCCGCGGCGGGTCGCCGTCGCGCCGGGCGACGACGCGGGCGGGGATCGGCCGGCCCGTCACGCGGCGCGCGGCCTCGATCACTTCTTTCACGGAGAAGCCTGTGCCGGTGCCGAGGTTGCACAGGATGCGCCGCTCGCCCGACTGCAGGAGGGCGAGCGCGCGCAGGTGCGCATCGGCCAGGTCCTCGACGTGGATGTAGTCGCGGATGCAGGTGCCGTCCGGCGTGTCGTAGTCGTCGCCGAACAGGAGGATCTCCGCGCGCTTCTTCTGCGCGACCTCGAGCACGAGCGGGATGAGGTGCGTCTCCGGATCGTGGTGCTCGCCCAGCGAGGCGTCCTGCGCCGCCCCCGCGGCATTGAAGTAGCGGAGTGCGGCGAACGACATGCCGTAGGCCTGCGAGTAGTCCCCCAGCATGTGCTCCATGTGCAGCTTCGTGTGGCCGTACGGGTTGATCGGGACCTGGGGGTGGTCCTCGGTCATCGGGATCTCGACCGGGTCGCCGTACGTCGCGCACGTCGAGGAGAACACGATCGTGTCGCAGCCCGCGACGCGCATCGCCTCGAGCAGGTTCCAGGTGTACGTCACGTTCTCGCGGTAGTACTTGGCGGGGTCGACGACGGACTCCCCCACGTAGCACTTGGCCGCGAAGTGGATCACGGCTTTCGGCGCGTGCTCGGCGAAGACGGCGCGGAGGGCCGACCCGTCCCCGAGGTCGCCGACGACGAGCGGCGCCGCGACCGCCGCGCGGTGCCCGGCCGACAGGTTGTCGAACACGACCACGGGCACGCCGCGCTCCTCCAGCAGCCGGACCGTGTGACTGCCGATGTAACCCGCCCCACCCGCGACGAGCACGGGGCCTTCGAGGGTGCCGGGGGCGTTCCGTGTCGGGGCCGTCGCGCTCATCGTGGCGGCAGCCTACCCCCTCTGGGAGCCTGCGCCACGGATAGCGATCCATCGCTCGGCTCCCCCGAACCGGCTGGCTGCGTTGCCGGCCCCCGCCACGTAGCGCTGCGGCTACGCGGGGAACCCGGCGTCTCGCCAGCCGGCCCGGGGCAACCAATCGCTGAACCGCTATCCGTGGCGCAGGCTCCTGCTCAGAAACGGTGCGCGCCGGCCTGCTCGAGGTCCCCCCAGAACCCCGGCCACGATTTTGCGACGCACTCCGGCCCGCGCACGGTGACGCCGGCACGGAGGAGCCCGAGGAGCGCGAAGGCGAACGCCATACGGTGGTCGCCGTGCGGGTCGAGCACGAGCGGCGCGGTGGAGACGGGGCCGCGCGGGCGACCGATCCGGAGCGACGTCGCGTCCGCCTCGACCTCGAGCCCGAGCGCGGCGAGCGCCCGCGCGAGCACCTCGATGCGCGAGCTCTCCTTGCCGGGCAGGGTCGCGAGCCCCGTGAGGGTGCTGTCGCCCGCGCCCCCGAGCGCCGCGGCCGCGGCGATGGCGGCGACCACGGGCGCGAGGTCGGGTTCGCCGGAGAGATCGCGCTCGGCGCCCCGCATCGGAGCCCCGGACGCGCGCAGGGCCCCGCCGGAGAACGAGGCTTCGCACCCGAACGCGGCCAGGTGCTGCACGATCCGCACATCGCCCTGGCGCGAGGCGCGACCGAACCCGCGGACGGCCAGCGCGCCACCCGAGAGGCAGGCGGCGGCCAGTGCGACGGCCGCGGCGGAGGCGTCGGGCTCGATCGCGATCGGATCGCTGGGCGCCGCGAGCGGGCCCCGCACCCGGAAGACCGCTCCGGCCCCGGCGGAATCCACCGTGACCCGCGCGCCGAAGTCGCCGAGCACCGCGATCGTCATCGCGAGATAGGGCCGGCTCGGGATCCGGCCGATGACGTGCAGACGCCGCTCGCCCGGGTGGGCGGCGAGGGCCGCGAGCAGGGCGGAAGCCTCCTGGCTCGAGACGGGGTTCGCGAGCGTCACGTCCGAGGGCGGCGGCGCGGGCGCGAGCCGCACGGGCCAGCCGCCCGCCGGCCCCTCGTGGACGACGCCGACGCCCGCGCGCGCGAGCGCGGCGAACAGCGGCGCGCTCGCGCGGCGCGCGAGTGTCCCCGCGGCGCGCACCCGGACTGTGGTGCCCCGTGCACCCTGACGAGCGCCCTGGAAACCCAGCGCCGCCGAGAGCAGCCGCGCGCCCGTCCCCGACTCGCCCACCGCGACCTCCGTAGCCGCGAGCCCGTCCGCGCCAGGCGGCCGCCCCGTGACGTCCACGGCGCGTGGCGCAGCGGTCGCGAACGAGACGCCGCAGGCCTCCAGCGCGGCCGCCGTCGCGCGCACGTCGTCGCTCGTCGGGAGCCCCACGATGCGCGTGGTCCCGTGCGCCAGCGCCGCGCACACGAGCGCGCGCTGCGCGAGCGACTTCGAGCCCGGGACGAACATCTCGCCCGAGACGCGACCACCCGGCTGGAATCCGTCCAAGGTTCGCGCGTCCACCATGCCGCGATTGTAGCGGCCGGGCGCGCCCCGCTCAGCGCTCGCTGACCTGGTCGAGCGCGCGCCAGACGGGCGCCCCCGGCGGATCGTTGAGGCCGGTCAGGGCGACGAGCGCGAGCCACGCCGCCTTCCGCACCTGTTCGGTCGTGTCGTCCAACGCCTGAACGAGCGCGGGCACCGCCGCCTCCGTGCCCAACTGCTGCAGACCCCTGCAGACGTGGACGCGGATCGCCGGGCTCGGATGGTCGAGGGCCTCCGCGAGAGCGTCCACCAGCTCGGCGCGGTAGAGGCGATGCTCGGAGAGCGTGCGGATGGCCGCTACGATCTCCTCGTTCTTCGCCGACCGCAGCCGGTCGATCGCGTGCCGGGAATCGCGCGCGAACCACTCGACCTCGGACTTGTGCCAATGTCTCCACATCGATCGAACGGGGGGGAACGAGACCCCCGAGACCTTACGGAGCGCGGAGTAGGCGTCCGTCGCGAGGGCCTCCGAATCGCCCTCCAGGAGCTCGATGGCCCGTGGGATGAGCGCCTCGTCGCGGATCGCGGCGAGCGTGAGCAACGCCGAGGAGGCGAGCCGCGCGTCGTCGCCGCGGAGGAGCGGAGCGAGCATCAGGCCGAGCTCCCGGTTCACGGATCGCCTGGGCGAGGGTCCGATGACCTGGATCTGGGACATCAACAGGAGCCCGTGCTCGGCGTGCCACGTCAAGACGTCCGCGAGCATGGCGACGCCGCGCGGATCGCGCGTGTCTCCGACGGCCAGGGCGAGCGCCGGGATGAGCTCGGGCCGGCCCAGACGCCAGTTGCGCTCGAGCACGGCGAGCGCGCGGTCGCTGCGCTCGAGAACACCCGCGACCCCGTGCCGGAGCGCCTTCTCGAGCGCGGGATCGAGCGCCTCCTCCTCCTCCGTCAGCGCGATCGCGAGCATCCGCGGGAGGCCGTCCGGCGGAGCGACCTCGCCGAGCGCGAGCAGCGCGGCGGCGCGGGCGCGGATGGAGGTCTCCCCCGCCAGCCACGGCACGAGAGCCGCCTCGACGGCATCCCCCCCCATGCGGGCGAGGGCGGCGAGCACGACCGATTCCTGGAGGGAGCTCAACCCCTGCCGCGGCAGGTCACCGACCGCCGGGACGTTGCGCTCCGCGAGCATGAGGAGCAGCGCGGGGACCACCGGCGGCCCGAGCGAAGCGATCCCGCGGGTGGCGGACCGCGCGTCGAACGTCTGGGGTTCGCGCGCGCCCCTGAGCAGCCGGCTGGCCACGTCGCGGGCCGAGGCTTGCGTCCCCGTATCGCCCGCGAGCGACCACGTCGCCCCTACTCCGCCAGCCGCGAGGTCCGCGCCGACGGGCGCCGCGAGCCCCACGAGCAGGAGGGCCAGGATGGGCGCGCCCCCGATCGGTCCCGATAGCCCGCTCACTGGTAGCTCGAGTTCACGGGCGACCAGGCCATCTCGCGCCAGCAGATCGGCTCGAACGTGCCGTCCCACCAGCGGTCGT
>SMVQ01000044.1 GCA_004357655.1 Planctomycetota bacterium | reverse complement strand
GCGAGTACCGTGACGCCCTTCACGCCGGTCGCGTAGATGTTGCCGAGGACGTCGACGCACATGCCGTCGCACACCGTCTCGACGCGCCAGACCGGAGTGGCCGACAGCACTCCGGTACCGCGCACTTCGTACGCCGAAACTGTGGCCGGGCGCTCGCGATACTCAGCGTGCGGATGCGAGGGATGGCCGCCCGTATCCGACACGTACAGCCGCGACCCGTCGGGTGAAAAAGCGATGCCGTTCGGCATGACGAGGTCGCGGATCACCGCCGCTACCGTGCCCGTCTCCACGTCGAGCCGGAAGACCCAGTGCCCGGCGAGCTCCTTGCCCTCGGTCAGGTCCGTGAGGCCCCAGGGCGGGTCCGTGAACCAGAGGCTGCCGTCGGAGCTCACCGCGATGTCGTTCGGCGAATTGAAACGCTTGCCCTCGAAGCGCTCGGCGAGCACGGTCACGGTGCCGTCGACTTCGTACCGGATCACGTTCCGCGCGCCGTGCTGGCAGCTGAGCAGCCGACCTTCGAGGTCCAGGAGATTCCCGTTGGCGTGCTCGCTCCCGCGGAACGTCGTCACGCCCTCGGCCGCGGTCCACTGCATCAGCTTCGAGGCGGGGATGTCGCTGAACACGAGCCGCCGATCTCCCGGCAGCCAAACCGGCCCCTCGGTGAAGCCCATGTCCGTCGCCAGCTTCTCGACCCGGGCTCCGGGCGACAGGAGCGGTGCGAGGTCCGCCCCGGCGGCTACCTGGAGCATCGCCATCCACAAAATGTACGGTCCCATGTCGTTTGCCGGTTTGGATCCAGCGGCGAGCGCGTGGTCCTCACCGTCAAGCCTATCGCCACGGGCAAGCCAAGACACGGCCGCAGCCCGGAGGGACACCCGGAAGGTCCGGGGATCGCCCGCGGGCTGCGTCCGCTCATCTCACTGAGTTCACTCCGTCGTGAAGGGCACCTCGATCGCGGTCCTGTTGCCGCTCGTCTCCTGCGCGAGGATCTCGACCTTGTAGTCCTTGCCCGCTTCGAAGAACTCCGCGGGCACCCTCACGCTCGTGTCCGTGGGCAACATGAAGATGCTGAACACGCGCAGCCGCTCGTCGTCCATGTCCTTCTCGACGACGACCTCGTAGCACTCGATCACGCTCTCCGGCGGCGCCGGATCGTCGACGAGCTCCCACATGAGCTCGAGGTCCTCCGTGGGATCCACTTCCTCGTCCTCGAGCGGAGCGATCAGCACGGCTTCGCCGGGCATGTCGTGCGTGAGCGTGGCTACGCCCTCCGCCGTGTCGCCCCCGAGCGTTCGACCGAAGAACCGGTACTCCCCGGGCTCGAACAGGGCCATGAACTCGTCGGCCGGCAGATCGTCGAAGGACGGTTCCGCGCTCTCGCTGAACAGCTCGGTGAGGCCGATCACCTGCCCCAGGTTGCCCTTGACCTTGACGTCCACGAGGACGCGATTGTTCGGGCCCACGAGTCCCAGCCGGCTCGAGTCCTCTCCGTCCACCTTGAAATGGAGTCCCAGGTCGCCGTCCGTAGCGTTCTGCTCGAAGAACAGCTCCGCCTCTTCGAAGGCGATGATCTCGCGGGGGGCCTTCGGAGCCGCCGCGATCGAGACGAGCGCGACGGCGGACACGGCGCCCAGGGGAATCAGGAATGCGGGAATCCAACGCGGCGTGTTGTTCGATCTCGTTCTCATCGTTGCTCCTGGGCGGGACATGGACAGGGCGCCGTCTTCACCGCCGAGCGTCACGAAGATCTTCTTGTTCACCTTGATGGCGCAGTGTCCCCAGGGGAACTCCTCGTAGGCGTCCGGGAACGAGAGCGCGAATGTCCGCAGCTCCTCGCAGGGCTCTCGCTTCGCGCCCGCGCGCTTCGACTTCTTCAGTGTCACGCGGCCCATCCTCGCACCACCTGAGCATACGTCCATCCGCGCCGATTGTGCAGTCGCGCACGACCTCGTACGCTGGAAGTCGATGGCGATTCCCTACCGACGCCTATGGCCGGCGCTCGCCTGCCTGAGCCTGGGCTGCCGCGCGCCCCAGGAGCCCAGCGATGCCGGTGAGTCGACCCTGATCGTCGGCGCCCGCGTCATCGACGGAACGGGAGCGCCCGGGCGCGTAACCGCCGTGCGCGTGCACGCCGGACGGATCGAAGCCGTGGGCGCGCTGGAGGCGCGAGCGGGAGAGCACGTCGTCCACGCCCGCGGGCTCGTGCTCGCCCCGGGCTTCATCGACACGCACAGCCACCACGACGGTAACCTGCGCGCGGACCCGAGCGCGATCGGCGCGGTCAGCCAGGGCATCACCACGATCGTCGTCGGTCAGGACGGCAGCTCGCGGACACCGCTGCGAGCGGCCTTCGCCCGCCTCGAAGCCGAGCCCGCCGCCGTGAACGTCGCCTCCTACGCGGGGCACGGCTCGATCCGCGCGCGCGTCATGGGTAGTGATGCGCGCCCGGCAACCTCGACCGAGATCGAGGCGATGCGCTCGCTCCTGCGCAGGGACCTCGCGGCCGGCGCACTCGGGCTCTCTACGGGACTCGAGTACGACCCGGGCATCTGGTCGACGACCGAGGAGCTCGTCGCCCTCGCCGAGGAAGTGGCGCGCGTGGGCGGGCGCTACATCAGTCACATGCGCAGTGAGGACCGCACGCTCTGGGAGGCGGTCGACGAGGTAATTCACATCGGTCGCGAGACCGGCGTCCCCGTGCAGATCTCGCACATGAAGCTCGCGATGAAGAGCCTCTGGGGTCGCGCGGACGAGCTGCTTGCGCGCCTCGATCAGGCGCGCGCCGAGGGGGTGGACGTGACCGCCGACGTGTATCCGTACACGTACTGGCAGTCATCGATGACCGTGCTGTTCCCCGAGCGCGACTTCACGGACCGCGCGGCAGCGGAGTTCGCCCTGCGCGAGCTCGCGCCGCCGGAGGGCATGGTGCTCATGCGCTTCGAGCCCAATCCCGACTACGTCGGCAAGTCGATCGCGGAGATCGCGGCGCTGCGCGGCACCGACCCCGTGACGGCCTACCTCGCGCTGATCGCCGAGTCGCGCGCGGCCGGGGACGATGGCGGAGGAGAGAGTGTGATCGCCGAGAGCATGGACGCGGACGATGTCTGGCGCCTGATCGCCTGGCCGCACACGAACCTCTGCTCGGACGGCTCATCGAGGGGCGGCCACCCGCGCGGGTTCGGCGCGTTCCCGCGCGCTATCGCGCACAGGGAGCGCGCGGGCCTGTCGCTCGAAGCGGCGATCCACAAGCTGACTGCGCTCGCCGCCGAGCACGTCGGGCTCTCAGGCCGCGGCGTCATCGCTCCGGGCGCGGCCGCCGACCTCGTGCTGTTCGACCCCGAGCGCATCGCGGACCGCGCCACCGTCGCGGACCCGAAACGCACCGCGGCGGGCATCGAGCTGGTGTGGGTCAACGGCATCCTCGTGTGGTCCGAGGGCCGCGCGACGGGCGCGCGCCCGGGGGCCGTGATCCGCAGGGCCACCGCGCCGTGACCGAGACCGCGATCCTGCTCGCGGGCGGACTCTTCCGGACGCCCTTCGCCAAGACGACCCACGGGCTCGTCCGCGGGCCGAGCCGGTACCGGGTGCTCGGCGTCGTCGACCCCGAGTGCGCGGGCGAGGACGCGGGCGAGCTGCTGGACGGCCGGCGCCGCGACGTTCCGATCCGGGCCTCGCTGCGCGAGTTCCTGGATAGCGGAGTGCGCCCGACGCACTGCGTGGTCGGCGTGGCCACGGAGGGCGGCGCGATTCCACCAGGCCTTCGCGCCGACCTGCTCGCGGCCGCGCGCGCGGGGCTGTCCCTCGTGAATGGTCTGCACCAGCTCCTCGCCGACGACGCGGAGCTCGCGCGTCTGACAGCGGCGGCGGGCGGCGCGATCCTCGACCTGCGGCGACCGCGGCCGGTGGCCGAGCTCGCCTTCTGGACGGGCGAGATCCTCGCGCTCGCGACGCCGCGCATCGCCGTGCTCGGCACGGACTGCGCCGTCGGCAAGCGCACGACCTGCACGCTCCTGCGCGACGCTTTGCGCGAAAGCGGCGCGCGCGCCGAAATGGTCTACACCGGGCAGACGGGCTGGATGCAGGGCATCGAGCACGGCTTCCTGTTCGACGCGACGCCCAACGACTTCGTCTCGGGCGAGCTCGAGCGCGCGATCCTCGCGTGCGCGCGGGCGTCGGAGCCGGACGTCATCCTGATCGAGGGCCAGTCCGCACTGCGTAACCCGAGCGGTCCGGCCGGCGCGGAGCTCCTGCTCTCGGGCGGCGCCCGCGGCGTCGTCCTGCAGCACGCGCCCGCGCGCGAGTTCTACGAGGGCTTCGAGGCGCAGGGCTGCCGCATCGGCTCACTCTCCGAGGAGCTGGAGCTCGTGCGCCTCTACGGCGGCGAGGTCTGGGCGCTCACCCTCTACGAAGCCGGCCTCGACGACCCCGAAGCGCAGCGCGCGCGGCTCGAGCGCGAGCTCGACGTGCCGGTCCTGCTCCCCCTGCGCGACGCGGAGCGACTGGCCCACGTCGTGCTCGACAGACTCGCGGAAGGAGCGCGCGGATGAAGATCGTGCGCGTCGAGACGTGGCGCGAGCGCGTGCCCCTGACGCGACCGTACACGATCGCCTCCGGCACGACGGAGGACGTCGAGCTGTTCTTCGTGCGCGTCGTCGGCGAGCACGAGATCGGCCTGGGCTCCGGCGCTCCGACCGAGCTGCTCACCGGCGAGACGAGCGACGCTTGCGCCGCGGCGCTCACGGAGGACCGCCTCGCGCGCTTCGGGGGGTTGGACGCGAACGCGCTGGGCGCGGCTACAGCGCTCGCGACGGAGCTCCTACGCGCGACGCCGGCGGCCCGCGCGGCGGTCGACATGGCCCTGTACGACCTCGTCACGCGCGCGCTCGGCGTGCCGCTCGCCGAGTTCCTCGGCCGCCCTCGGGCACCGATGCCGACCTCGATCACGGTGGGTATCCAGTCGACGGAGTCCGCCCTCGCGGAGGTCGATGAGTACCTGGGCCGCGGCTTCCGAAGTCTCAAGGTGAAAATTGGGCAGTCGATCGACGAGGACCTCGAGCGCCTGCGCGCCATCCGCGAACGCGTGGGCCCCGCCATCCCGATCCGCGTCGACGCGAACGAGGGCTACTCGCTCGCGGACGCCACGCGGCTGGCCGAGAGCCTCGACGCGCTCGCCCTCGAGCTCGTCGAACAACCCCTCCCCGCCGCGGCGCCGGAGGACCTCGCGCGCCTGCCGGCACGCATGCGCCGCGTGCTCGCCCTCGACGAGAGCGTGCACGACGAGGCCGACGCCTTCGCGCACGCCCGCGTGCCCGATTCCTGCGCCGAGTACGTCGTCAAGCTCATGAAGTGCGGCGGCGTCACGCCGGCGATGTCGATCGCGCGCATCGCCGAAGCCGGCGGCCGCGGCCTCATGTGGGGCTGCATGGACGAGAGCGTGATCAGCATCGCCGCGGCCCTGCACGCGGCCTACGCCTCCCCCGCGACGCGCCACCTCGACCTCGACGGCAGCTTCGACCTCGCCCGCGACCCGGCGGAGGGTGGCTTCCGCCTCGTCGACGGGGAGCTCCACCTGCTCGACCGGCCCGGGTTGGGCGTGCGGCTGCGGGGCGAGTGACGACGGGTCGTGACGCCTCGGGGCGACGAGACGACGGGGCTCGCCAGGCTCCTGGGTACCCCAGTGCGTGCGCGCCCGGGTCATTGGTATCGATGGGACTCCAGCGTCTGGCCATTCGCGGCGCCTTGGTATCGTCTCGATTCCCTGGACTCCCTCGATTGAGGGGAGGGTATAGCCGAGCGACACTTAGTTCGATAGGGCGGGCCTATGCGCGGTAAGGCTATACCCAAGCTAGGACTCGAAGGTCCCAACCGCGCCCTGCTGACCCGACTCCATCGAACCTTCCAGGGGCCGTTTGATCTCGGGGAAGCCGCCGAGGCGCTCGGCCTTCCACGATCGCGAGCTCGTCGGCTCCTGTCCTACCTGGCAGCGCGTGGGTGTTCCTCTGGCTGAGTGGCGAATTGGAAACCCGAGAGCTTCCTGCAGCCCGGCTCACAGGAGCGATCGATCACAGCTGGAGCCCCCCGCAATACGCTACGACCTGGGGATGCGCACCGGTCGAGCGCATTCGATTCGCGGCGGCCAACCTGCTCTTGATCGATCTGGGCTACAAGGGCGGCTGGCGCATTGTGGAGCCCTACTCGCTACAAAGGACTCGCGAGGGGAAACTTCTCCTCTACGCTCGTCGCACGAACGAGGATCAGGCCAAGTCGCATCGAATCGATCGAGTCGAAGGTGTACGTGTGCGCCGGGAGACCTTCGAACCCCGGTACCGCGTCGAGTTCACCCCAGGCGGCACCATTGAAGCTCGGCCAACGCGTAGGGCGGTCCCGGTCCCGCGAACCGTTCGCCCGCGGAGCACGCTTCCGCGCGGTCCCCAATACTCCGTGAAGTGCCCGGTCTGCGAGAAGGTCTTCAAGCGGAAGCGCCCGAGCAAGAAGCTCAATAGGCACAAGAATCGAGGGGGCTACCCGTGCCCGGCTCGGGACGGCTACGGTGTTCGAGGCAAGCCGTGGAAGCTCTTCTTCCCCATCATGGGCGGGTGCCGGCCGAACACCTCCCGGACGAGGCGTCGCTCGCCCTCTCGCTCGACGAGAGCGTGCATGACAGCAGCCGACGCGCTCGCGCACGCCCGGGTGCCCGATTTTGGGCGCCGAGTACGTCGTCAAGCTGATGAAGTGCGGCGGCGTCACGCCGGCGCTCTCGATCGCGCGCATCGCCGAAGTCGGCGGCCGCGGCCTCATGTGGGGCTGCATGGACGAGAGCGCGATCAGCATCGCACGACTCCTCTCCTACGGCCTCTGGGTCGCCACCGCATGGCAGGTGACGCCACGGCTGCGCCTGGCGTTCATCGTCGCGATCCTCGTCTTCGTCGGGCACGTCTTCGAGGAGTACCTGACCCACCTCCACCTGGCCTTGCCCGCGCTGTTCGGCCGGGCCCCATGGTCGGACCCTCAGTTCCTCGTATTCAACGGTGTCTGGGCGCTCGTCTTCTGCGCGGCAGCGGTGACGCTCAGTCCTGCGCGATCAATCCCGGTGTTCATCATCTTGTTCTTCGCCGTTGCCGGTGGGGTAGGCAATGGCGTGCTGCACTGCTTGCTCGTGCTGCAGCGGGGCGCGTACTTTCCGGGTGCGTGGACAGCGCCCCTCGGCCTGGCTGTCGGCTTCTGGCTGCTGCGGTTGCTCTATGCGTCCGAGCCGCTCGAGAGCCCTGCGACAGCCGAATGAGGCCGAGGGCCTACAGGCGCTCAAAGGCGATGCCGCGTACGCGCCGCACGCTTGACGTGTAGGCTCGCGCAACCGACTCCGCCGATGTTAGGCTGATCCATTCGGATGATAGCTCGCCCCACAAGGCAACCATGAAGAGACCACTTACGGCTGTATCCTTGGTCGGAAACATCGCTCTGGTAGCGGGCCTGCTCTGGCTGCGCGCTGATCACCAAGGTGAACTGCGCGAGATGGCCTTGATTGCAATGCGTGGTGATGAGTTACACCTGCAGCTTCACGCAAGTTCACTGGCAGCGATCGAGGCTCCCGATTCTGAGGAAGCCATTGCTGCAGCGGACATGCTTCGCCACATCATTGCTGTGGGTGAGATCAACATCGAAGCGCGCAGGAGCGCAGGGTTGGGAGAATGAGTCGGTGGCCGACATGCGCATGCAGCAGACGGTCCACTGCGCGGCCCACCGCTGAACAGGCCAGCCGACGGCCCCACGGGAGAGAATGCCCAGGAACATAGAGTTCTCGTCGACCATCCTTCGCAGCGATCGCGTTTACCATGTATCGGAGGATGATGTGCGGGTGGTGTTGAGCCGGCTGCCGGAGGACGCCTACAGCCGACTCCGCGGCGTGCACTTCAACGACCGGAGTCGGGGGGCTCGCACTCTGGGCTACGTGAACCGGGGCCGGCGAGAAGTCGCTCTATGCGCACTTCCGCGCAGAATGAGCCTGACGCGCTTCCTGGTCAAAGGTCAGTCGCCCCGAGCCTTTGGTGCCCGACGCGGAGCGCAATGGTCGCAGCTGGCCATCAGGCGGTTCATCCTCTACGACGTCCTTCTACATGAGATCGGCCACCTGCAAGTCATCGATGAACGGGCGAAGACAACCCGTCGGAGATTTGCACATGAAACGAAGGCGCAGGAGTTTGCAATGTACGGGTGCAGGCGGCTCTGGTCAGGGCCGATCGATCATGTGGATCCTGTTCACAATCCTCCGGGCACAGAGGAGCTAGCAGCACTCGGCGACGGCTAGGAAGCCGATGCGACGAACAGCTGCCTCAGGGCCCGGAGGCACTGCTCTCGGTTGATCGGGCACCTATCAGGCTACAGGCGCTCGAAGACGATGCCGCGCACGCGCCGGACGCTCAGCAGAAACCCGGAGGGTGCTCCGCTCGCGTCCCGCTGGAATTGGAGCTCGGTGCCCCGCGCGGTCTCGAGCTCATCCCCTGGGCGGGGTTCGAGCGGGGCCTCGAGGTGGGCACCGACCTTCAGGACGAGCGCACCGTCCTTCAGCTCGATCTCGTAGCGCGCGTCGAGCTCCTCCGCATAGTAGACGCCCGCGAAGGCGGCGAGCGCCGCGGCCTCCAGCGCGAACGGCTCCTCGGGTGCGGATGAATCGCCTCCTGTCGGGGCGGACGCGCGGGACGGCGTGCGCGCGGCTGCCTCGCCCAGGACGTCGGCGAGACACAAGTCAGCCACCTTCCGGCACAGGCGCGTGGGATTGATGCTGGAGAGGTTGGCGAGGCAGATCACCGTGAAGCGCTGGCCGGGGAAGCGCATCATCTGTGCGCGGTAGCCGACGAACGAGCCGCCGTGCGACACGCGGCGCTGGCCGCGGTACTCGTCGACGGCGAGGCCGAGCGCGTACTCGAGCTGCTCGCCACTGTTCAGCACGCCGGGCGTCTCCAGGAGCTCGATCAGCGCCTTCCCCCCCACCTTCCCCGTGTAGAAGTTCTCGTCCCACAGGGCGAGGTCCTCGATTGTCGTGAACACGCCTCCGTCACCGACCATGTCGAGGTTCGTAACGTCGATGCGGAACCCGCCGCCCTTACCCGGCGAGTAGCCCGTCGCGCGACCTCGCACGAGCTCGGTGTGATCGTCCTGGAACCGGGTGTGCCGCATCCCGAGGGGCGCGAAGATCCGCTCGGTGGCGAAGGCGCGCAGGCTCTCACCCGACGCGCGCTCGACGATGAGGCCGAGCAGGAGATAGCCCGTGTTGCTGTACAGGTGCTCGTCCCCCGGCGCGAAGTTCGTGGCGCGCTGGCGGGCGACCATCGCCACGGCCTCGGACGTCGTGTACCAGTCGTCCGCACGCTTCCCCGCGAGGCTCATCAGCGTGAGGTAGTCCCGCAGCCCGCTCGTATGGTGCAGCAGATGACGGATCGTGATCGGTCGCTCGTACGCGGGCAGCTCGGGCACGAGCTCGCGGATGTCGTCGTCGAGGGCGAGCGTCCCATCGAGCGCGAGCAAGGCCACGCACGCCGCCGTGAACTGCTTCGAGGTGGACGCGATGCGGAACGCGGACGTCGGCGAGTTGGCGATTCCCAGCTCGAGGTTGGCCATGCCGTAGCCGCGGGCGTGGACGAACTCGCCCTCGTGGATCACCGCCAGCGCACAGCCCGGCGAGTCGGTCCGGTCCCATTCGGCGAACAGCGCGTCGATCGCCTCGGACACCTCGGACGCGAGGTGTACGTCGGCGTTGGCGTCGAGGCTGACGCTGACGCCGAGGAGCCATGCACCGAGCAGCGCGCGCAAGATCATCGCGGGTCTCCGGCGCTCACAAGCTGAAGGTGATCACGAGGCCGTCGCTGAGGTTGAAGCCCGAGCCCGCCGGTCCCAGAGGGTCGCGGTACCAGAACTGGAAGTTCCACGTCGACCCGGCCGTGAGCTGGCCGCCGGGCTGGGGGGGGTCGACGTAGTCGACCGGGAACGACGGTACGCCCGTCGCGCCGGTGCTGACGACCGGCAGACGGTACACCTGCGCGCCACCGACGCAACGGAACCCGTCGCCGAACGGAGCCTGGACCTGGTCCGGCCCGTAGTAGAAGACGCCGAACTGGTTCGCCGGACACTCCGTGGCGTGGAGCCGCAGGTCGTTCGAAGCGATGCTCTCGGAACCATTGAAGCCCATGAGAGCGCCGGGGCCGACCGAGTTGGGCGCGAGGTCGCAGAAGTACCCGAACGGGCTGTAGCGGTCGTGGATGAACACGTCGCGCGCCTGGTTCGAGTCCCCGGCGACGAGCGTCTCCGACGTGCTGTCGAACACGACGTACCGTCCACCGGGCGTGATCGCGGGATAGAGCGAGTTGCCGTTGCCCTGCTGCCCGTGGGAGCCGACGCTCACGCGCTCGGTCGTCCCGGCCGCGAGATCGCGCACGAAGACGTCCATGCTGGAGTTCGTGTCGTCCGGCACGAGGTTCGACGCGCGGCTGTAGTAGGTGACGAACAGGCCGTCGGCCGAGATCGCGGCCTCGTAGGCCCCAATGTGCCCCTGGATTCCGGCCGTGGAGACGCTCACGCGCTCCGTGACTCCGGTCGCCATGTCGTGCACGAACACGTCCTCGTAGCCGTTCGCGTCCCCGGGCACGAGGTTCGACGCTTCGCTCGAGAAGCACACGAACGCCCCAAGGTCGGAGAGCGAGGGATCGCGGCTCGGGCCGTTGCCCTCGACGCCGGCGGAGTCCGTGCTCACGCGCACGATCGCCCCCGTCACGAGGTCCTTCACGAACACGTCCGACATGCCGTTCGTGTCCCCGGAGACGAGGTTCGTGGCGGTGCTCTCGAACGCGACGTACCGGCCGTCCGGCGAGAGGAATGCGTCCAGGGACGTACCGTCGGCCTCCTGGCCCGAGGCCGAGACGCTCGCGCGGACCGTCGTGCCCGTCTGGAGATCGTGCACGAACATGTCGCGGACGCCGTTCGTGTCGCCGGCGACCAGGTTCGTGGCGGTGCTCTCGAACGCGACGTAGCGTCCGTCACCCGACAGGGCGGGGTAGCGGCTGACGCCGTTGGAGAGGACGCCACCCGGACCCACGCTCGCCCGAATCGTGGTCCCGGCCTGGACGTCGTGCACGTAGATGTCCGACAAGCCGTTCGTGTCGCCCGGGGCGAGGTTCGTCGCGTAGGCGAAGAAGGCGATGACGGCGCCGTCGAGCGAGAAGGCGGGGTCGAGGCAGTCGCCGTCGCCCTGCGTCCCCGTCGAGGAAACGCTGACGCGCGTCGTGGTCCCCGTCTGGAGGTCGAGGAGGAAGATGTCGGCCGCGCCGTTCGTGTCGCCGGGCACGAGGTTCGACGCGCCGCTCTCGAACGCGATCCACCGCCCGTCCGCGGAGATCTCCGGATAGAGGCTGCCGCCGTCGGCCTGGCCCGCGAGCCCGTGGGTCACGAGCGTCGTGGTCTGCGCGGGAACGTGCGAAGCGAAGACGATCGTGAGGCCCAGGGCGGCCGCACGAACGGAAAGGAGTCTCATGGTTACCTCCGGGAGCGAGTGCCTGGCAGGCCGAAGGTACCCCCCCGGGTCCGGACCCGCAACAAGGACAGCCCGGAGGCACCGACGCCGTGATCGCGACTCAGTTTCCGATGACCGCCTCCCCGGGCGGCGATGCGGTCACGGGTAGGGCTGCCGCGCGGACAGTGGATGCGAGATCGATCATGCGTGCCTCCGGGACCGCTCCTAGCGCAGCCGACGAGCGAGGCCACCCCGGCAAGCGAGTGCGCGCGACACATCCAGCGCCGCGCGCTACGCTGGATGCCGCCCGCAAAGGAGAATGCTCTCATGCAAGGGACACCCACCAGCCCTCCTGCTCACGCCGCCGGCGCGAGTCTCGCGCTCATCGCTCTCGGCGCACTCGCCACACAGGCGCGTGCCCAGGAGCCACCCGATCCCTACTTTGCGCGCCAGACGATCTACCCGTCGTACGACGCCTTCGTGAGCGCGCTGACGGACACGGCCAGCATCGACGACGCGGCTCTCCGTGACGCGCGGTTGGACGAGCTGTTCGCCGAGCTGCGAGCCGCGGGTCAGGTGCCGTACGCGCAGGGCCGCGACGTCGCGTTCCTCTACCGGGGGCCTGGGTCGAGCATCTCGTTCCCCGGCGACCATACCGGCTGGAGCACGAGCTCCTCATCAGCCGGCGCGACGCGACTCGGGGACTCCGACGTCTGGATGCGCGCGGCCCAGCTCGTCGCCGATTCCAGGATCGACTACAAGATCGTCCGCGACGGGGCGTGGCTCCTCGATCCACTCAACCCGTTGCACGTGTGGGGCGGGTTCGGGCCGAACTCCGAGCTGCGCATGCCCGAGTACGCGTACCCGATGGTGACGGTGCCCCGGCCGAATCAGCCGCAGGGATCCCTCTCGGGGAACATCCTGATCAGCAGCTCGTACCTCGGCTACGACGTCCAGTACCGCGTCTACACGCCGGCCGGGGCGTCGGTCGGGGACATGCCGGTCATCTACTTCACGGACGGGCACGAGTACCTGGAGCACCACCTGGGGAGCGCCGTCGTCGTGCTCGACAACCTGATCGCGAACCGAAGGGTCCCGCCCACCCTCGCCGTGTTCATCGATCCGCGCGATCCGGTCACGGGCGAGAACAAGCGGTTCCAGCAGTACGTCGGGAACGTGGACTTCGCCGACTTCGTCGCCCTGGAGCTCACGAGCGCGATCGACGCGGCCTACACGACGGACGGAGTCCCGGCCGGTCGGACGATCGTGGGGACCTCCCTCGGGGGCCTCTTCTCCGCGTTCCTGGGAGCCCGCCACTCGGGCCGGTTCGAGCACTTGGTGATCCAGTCGCCGGCTTTCCAGGTCTGGCCCGCGATCTACAACATCTACGCCACCAATGCCTCGCTGCCGCCCGCGCTCGACATCTATATGGAAGCGGGCACGGTCCACGATGGCTCGGGCGGCGCGACCATGCAGGGCATCCTCGCCGCGGGCGGGTACGACTACGTCTTCGAGGAGGTCCACGAGGGGCACTCGTGGGGCCATTGGCGCGGCAAGCTGGACGACGCCTTCGTCACGCTCCTCGGTCCGCCGTAGACGCTAGCGCGACGGCGGAGCACCGACGAACTCGATCGCCCGAAACCCTGCGCCAAGCGCCGCGTCCAGCACTCGCGCGACGTCCCCGTACACGATCCCGTCCGACGCATCGATCTTCGAGGCCCGGTCCACGTCCAGTGCGTGGAGCTCCGCGAGCCGGCGCTCGAGGTCGCCGAGACGGGTCGTCTTCCAGGGCCCCACGCGATACTCGAGCTCGCGCGTGTCGTCGTAGATCCAGCGCCCGGCCCCGGCGTAGGGCTCGCCGCGGACGTCGAGCCGCCTACCTTCGCGGACCACACGCAGGCGGATCTCGACGTCCTCCCCGAGCTTCGATGGGGTCACGTTCCCGCCGACGTCCTTGGGCAGGTACGCGGCGAGCTTCCCCTCGAGCGTCTTGAACCGGAGGGTGCACATGAAGAAGATCAGGAGCAGGAATACGACGTCGATCATCGGCGTCATCTCGAGCTTGCAGTCCTGGTCGCGCGGATCCTCCATCGGTCCCTCCTCGGGGTCGACGTCTGCGGTAGATCGGGTCGTGGCCTTCACACGGCCCTACCCGCCGCGTCCTCGCCTGTAACCGGCGATCCCGGTCACGTATCGCGCGCGATCAGGTACGCCTTCGCTTGTCGTGCGCCTGCCGGAAATTGTTTCCAAGCACAGTGCCGTGCCAAGCCCCCGATACCCGCTCCTCGGTCAACCGCGACCTCGGTCAACCGCGACACCGCGACATTGGGGCGAGGACGCTCCCAGAATCCCACCGAAAGTTCCGAAACGCCTCACGTCCTCCATCACCCCAGCTCGATAGAGGACGTGGCAGTACCTCGTGGTGAGAGGCGGCAACGACCTCTCCAGGGAACACGGGGCAACAATGATCATGGCAGATGCGACCAGCACGGCTGGCGCGCACCCCGTGGAAACATGGGACAGGGGAGATGGTGCGTGTCGGGCCAGGATACGAAGCGCGCGGAACGGCGGCCGCTCCGGCGCCGGCTTCACGCTCCTCGAGCTGATGATCGTCATGACGATCATGTTGACCGCGTTCATGGCGCTGTCGCAGTCGATCGGCATGTCGATGAAGCTCTCCGAGAACAACCGCGAGATGGCGCTCGCCTCGGACGGCATTCGCGGGGCCATGGAGCGCATCCACGGTGACGTCTGCTTCGCGACGATCTACTACCGCTACAACGGGGACCCGCTCGACGATCCGGCGCTCACGAACCCGGGCTTGGAACCGGAGTGTCAGTTCCCGGCTCCGGGCAACTCGTTCGCCGTCTTCGGGCTCCAAGCCCAGATCGGGGATCTCGACGGTGTCGTCGGCGAGATCGTCTTCCCCGACGTGGACGTCGGCGGCGCGCTCGAGCTGAGCGAGGACATCGCGGGCCGCGACCTGAACATGGACGGTGACGCCCTCGACGCCGATACCAGCGGCGACTATCGCCTCCTGCCGGTCGTCATCCGTGTGCGATGGACAGGAACCAGCGGTGAGCGCTCCCTGGAGGCCCAGACCCTGATCACAGACCGATGAAAACACGCATACGAACATCCAGGACGGGCGCCGCGGGTTTCACGCTCATCGAGATCTCGATCGTGTCCGCGATCCTGATGATCGTGATCGGCTCACTCACGATGATGGCGCAGGCGAGCGACCGGGCCTTCTCGACGGGCGCGACCATCGCGCACCTCGAGTCGCGTGCTTCCGCCACGATGAGCCAGATCATCCGAGAGCTCGCGATCGCTCAGAACACTGCCGTCCTCAGACCGGATGGTGCCGTCATCGACTACGTCCAGGCCGTCGACTTCGTGGCGGGCGATCCCGTGCTGACGCTTCCACGCCGCCTGGCGTTCGAGTACGAGGCCGGCGAAATCGACGACGGCATCGACAATAACGGCAACGGGCTCATTGACGAAGGCCTGGTCGTCCTCACGGAGGACGTCGGTGCGCCTACCGAGCGCCGGCGAGTGCTGACGCGGTGGGTCTCCGAACTTCTCCAAGGCGAGATCGACAACGGCATCGACGACAACGGCAACGGACTCATCGACGAACGCGGGTTCACCATGGTGCAGTCGGGCGAGACGATCACCGTCCTGCTCTCCCTGCAGAAACAGGGCCCCGGAAACCGCCTACTGAACCGATCTTCGGTGACCTCCATCAGGCTGAGGAACTAGTCATGAAAACACTTCGATTCCGGACACAGTTCGGTGATTTCGACCGCCGCGGAGCCGCGCTCGTGTTTGCGCTCATCCTATCGGTAGCGGTCGCCAGCATGTCGATGGCACTGCTCGCCATGAACCTGGGAAACGGGCGCGTGAGGGTGCAGGCCCAGGGCCTGCAGCGGTCGTTCTACGTGGCCGAGGCGGGTTTGAGCGATGCGCTCGCGCAGCTCAATTCGGAACTGCTCGACCTACCGGCGGACGGTGACACGTTCTGGGTGGGCACCGAGGACGCGCCTATCGCGCTGGGCTCCTCCGAATACTGGGTCGCGGTCAAGGAGCTGGGGCCCAGGGCCTACTCGCTGGCGGCGACGGGCAATGACGGGCGCGATCAGACGCGGCTGGAGCTCGTGCTCTCGGAAGTGCCCGACAGCCTCTTCCAGTACGCCGCCTTCGGCGCCGAGGGCGTGGTGCTCGACAGCAACGCGTTCATCGACAGCTACGACTCGGCCTATGGCTCCTACGACTCGCAGGTCGAGGGCGGGAACGACTACGCCCTCGAGGGTGGGAACGTCGGGTCGAACGGCGACATCCTGCTCAAGGCGAACACGGAGGTACACGGCGACGTCACGCCCGGTCCGGGCCACGTGGTCGATGATTCGGCCCCGAACGTGTTCATCTCCGGCTCCACGGACGATGCGGAGGAGGAGTTCGAGATGCCGACCATCGACGTCCCGCCGATCCCCTCCTCGGGCGTGATCGCCGGCAACGCGGACGTCACCCTGGGCCCGGGCCTCATCCACTACGACTCGGTCGTCATGCAGGGCGGAACCACCCTGACCATCCGGGGACCGGCCACGTTCGTCGTGGACCAATTCAAGATGAAGAGCAACTCGAACCTCATCTTCGACGGGTCCGGCGGACCGATCGTAGTGTACGGAACCGGAGACTTCCTCCTCGAGAGCAACTCGAACGTGACGACCCTGTCCGAATCCGCGCTCGACGTCACGCTCATGCTCTCCGGCGACAACATCGACGGGACGCCGCCGGACCAGCTCAAGCTCAGCGCCAACTCGGAGTTCATCGGAGCGATCTACGCGCCGAATTCCAGGTTCAGCCTGGGCAGCAACTTCAACATCTTCGGCAGCATCATCTGCGGCGATCTGGACCTCTCCAGCTTCGGTGAGATCCACTTCGACGAGGCGCTCCGCTACGACGGGTTCGGCGCCTCGGGCACGCTGTACACGGCGCTCTGGCGCCGGCTCCCGAAGCAGTGAGGCCTCGTCCGCGAGGCCTCACGCCCGCCGTGTAGGCGGGCCGGCGGCGTAGCCGCCGTGGCGCCGCAGGCATCTCGCGCAAAGCGCGACTTCATCGGCCCGTAGGG
>SMVQ01000043.1 GCA_004357655.1 Planctomycetota bacterium | reverse complement strand
GGGTCGTCCCGAAGTTGTACCGGCTCGAGGCTTCCGCCGCCGCGGAAAGGGTCTGATTCCAGCGTGTCAGCGCTTCTCCCGGCTCGCATGGAACGCCTCGTGCCCGGCGAGGTAGCCGGCGTGGACCGGGTAGCGTTCCCACGGTGCCTCGCCGCGCACGCGCGGGTCGCCGGTCGCCGCGAGGTGTGCCAGGAGTCGGGCCGCGAGCCGCGCGAGCTCCTCGGCGTACCGCTCCTCCCCCGCGACGTTCACGAGCTGACCCGGGTCGCGCGCCAGATCGAACAGCTCCTCCTCCGGGCGCCGACCGAAGGCGAGCTCGAAGAGCGCGGCGTGTTCCGCGGCGTTCGCGGTGAGGAAGGCCTTGGACGGGCCGTCATCGGCGTCGGCGTAGTGCCGTCCGGGGGTGATCGCGAAGGGCGGCGGGTCGCCCGCGGGCCAGCGCTCGGGCTCGAAGTTGCGCACGTAGAGGAATCGCTCCGTGCGCAAGGCGCGTGCGGGGTAACCGACGAAGCCCGCGCGCCCCGGGACGTGTTGCTCGATGCCGATGACCGCGTGGTCGCGTTTCGGATCGATCCGACCGCTCTGTTCGGACGCGAGGACGCCGAGGAGGCTGCGCCCCGTCATCTCCGGCGGCACGGACACGCCGGCCGCTTCGAGGAACGTCGGCGCGAGATCGGTGAGCGACACGAAGTCCGTGACCACGCGGCCGCCCGGGATCCGCCCCGGCCAGCGCGCCGCGAGCGGCACGCGCGTGCCTTCGTCGTAGAGGTTGGCCTTCGCGCGCGGAAAAGGCATGCCGTGGTCACTCGTGACGATGACGAGCGTCCGCTCGAGCTGCCCCGCCGCTTCCAGCATGGCGAGCATGCGCCCGAGGTGCTCGTCGAAGTGCTCGATCTCGACGGTGTAGTCGAGCACGTCGCCCTGCACGACCGGTACCGCCGGGAGCGATGCGGGGAGTCGTGCGTCGCCGCGCGCCTTACCCGCGCGCAAGCCGGCGCCCGCGTCGTACCCGCGATGCGGCTCGTAGGCGCCGTACCAGAAGCAGAACGGGTGTCCATCGGGTCGGTCGGCGAGGAAGTCGGCGAAGTTCGCGGCGTAGTCGACCGGGCTCGTGCCGGGGGTGCGCCGCGCGTGTTTGCGCTTCGAGTAGGACTGGCCCTCGGGCCGCTCCGTACGCCCCGCCGCCATGACGTCGCCGGGTCCCCAGCCCTTGCCGGTGAAACCCACGAAGTACCCCGCCGCTTCGAGCAGGCGCGGGTACACGGGTAGGTCCGGCGGCAGGCTGCCGTGCAAGACCGCGCCCTCCCGCAAGCGCCACATCGCCTGCCCCGTCAGGATCGCGCCCCTTGAAGGGGTGCACGAGGGCGCGGCGGTGAAGGCGTGCGTGAACCGCACGCCCTCGCTCGCGATCCGGTCGAAGGCCGGCGTGCGTGTCGCGCCGTCGCCGTTCGCGCCGGTGTGCATCCAGGACTGGTCGTCGCTGATGGCGAAGAGGACGTTCGGGCGCGTGTCCTCGCCACCCACGGCCCCCATCGCCCCCATCGCCCCGATCGCCATCGGGGCGAGCGCCAGGGCCAGGAGGCAGGCCGGCATTCGGCTTCGTGACCACATCGATTCGTTTCGCATCTCACTCTCCATCGGTTCCGAGCGCCGCCGCGACCGGTAGCTCGAGGCACACGGCCTCGACGTCGTTGCGCACGAGCAGATAGGGCGCGGCGAACGCGGGCGTGTTCCAGGTCTTGCCGTCGAGCACCGCGCGCCGCGCGAGCTCGCGGTGCGCCGCGGGGGTCGCCTCGACGAGCACCACGTCACCCCACTCCGTGGAGACGATGAGCGCGTCCCCGACGAGGATCACCTGACCGTGCCCATAGCGCCCGCCCTTCCACTGGCGCCGTCCCGTCTCGACATCGATGCACGCGAGTATCCCGTCGTCCAACCCGTACACGAACCCGTCGCGAGGCACGAAGCTCGCGAACTTCGCCTTCAGCGCCCGGCTCGTCCACTCGGGCTCCGCGGCAAGTGTCCCGGCGCCCGTCCTGCGCACGATCCGGTACAGCGCGGCGCCCACTCCATACCCGCTCGAGACCAGCACGCGATCTTCGGGGAGCGCGAGCGGCTGCGCGACGTTCGGGTTCGCGTGCGACCAGGGGACACTCCACAGCACGTCGCCGGTCGCGGGATCGTGCCCCGCGGCGGAGGCCGCGTTGATCGTGAGGATCTGCGGGACGCCGGCGAGCAGCGCGAACCCCGGTGAGCCGTACCCGGCCGCGTCCGCACCGCCCGCCCACGCCGGCTCGCCGGTCTCCGCGTCGTAGGCGAAGAGCGAGATTGCGGCCGAGCCCGCGCACACGATCACGAGCCCGCCCACGACGAGCGGCGAGGCGCTCGCGCCCCATTCCAGGTTCTCCGCTCCGTGTTCAGCGATCACGTCCCGCGTCCAGAGCGGGGCGCCGCTCGCGCGGTCGAGCGCCGTCAGAATTCCCGTGGCGCCGAACGCGTGGACGCGGTCGCCCGTGATCGTCGGTGTCGCGCGCGGTCCGATGCCGGCGATGACGGACTCGTATCGGGCGGGGTACGAGTACAACCACCGGACCGCGCCCGTCGCGAGGTCGTAGCAGACGATGCACTCCTCCACTCCGCGCTGTTCCTGGGTGACCGCATCGCCACCCGCGACCGCGAAGCCCGACCAGCCCGCGCCGACGCTCCGCCGCCAGACCTCGCGCGGAGGCCGCGCGCGCCAGTCGCGGGCGAGCACCACGCCGCGCACCGTCGCATCGCGCCCGGGCCCGAGGAATTGCGGGTACGGGAGCGCGCTCTGGCGACTCGCTCCCCCGGTCCCGACATCGGCCCCGGACTGCACAGGGTCCCGTCCCACGGGCGTGCGGGACGCGAACCGCCAACCGACGATCGGCACGAGGTCCCCGGTGACTCCGCGAATCTCGAGGAGCGCGAATCCGAGCCCTCCGGTGGCGAAGGCGAGGACGAGGATCGCCAGGCGCACGCGCCGCGAGAACCCGGACGGGAGCTGCGTCCAGGCGAGGAGCAGGACGCCAGAAAGGAGCGCGACGCCACCGCTCCTCAAGACCCTGGTCTGTCGCGAAGCATCCGGTACCCGCCAGCACCACACGAGCACCGCACTTGCGAGACCGATCACCAGCGCGGGAATCCACCAACGAATGCGGGGCAGCCGGGGCATCAGGGCGAGAGTCTACTCTGCTTCACCGGTTCCCCGACGCCATGCGCGTCGCCTCGGGCAGCGCCCGCAGGCGCAGCATGCTGACGATGCCGAACGCCGGTCCGAAGGCGAGCACGATGAAGACGCGGCTCCAGCCCACCGCTTCGACGAGCGGCGGAATCGCCTGGATCGTGAGCAGGGTGAGCAGGAATCCGAGGCTCGTCTGCATCGTGAGCGCCGTGCCGACGTAGCGCGGGTCCGAGAGCTCGCTGACCGCGGCGCTGAACTGCGCGCTATCGGCGACGACGGCGAAGCCCCAGAGAATGCAGACGGCCGTCAGGACGCCCGGGCTCCCGAAGCAGAGCCCCACGACGAGACAGCAGGAGCCGGAGAGGGCAAGGCTCGCGATCGCGACCGTCGTTCGTCCGATCCGGTCCGCGAGCACGCCCGAGACGACGCAACCCACCGCGCCCGCGGCGATCGTCGCGAAGCCGGCGAGGCGCGCGTCCGCCACGGAGCGCCCGGCGGCCTCGTAGCTCGCGATGATGAACAGGGGCACCCAGGTCCACATCGCGTACAGCTCCCACATGTGCCCGAGGTAGCCGAAGTTGGCGAGCCGCAGCGGGCGATCGCTGAGGGCGCGCATCGCGTAGCGCCAGTCGAAGGGCGCGGTCTGCGTGAGGTAGGGCCCGCGGCGCACGAAGCGGCCCACGATTCCCGCGGAAACCACCGCCAGGGCGGACGCTGCGTACAGGACGGAGCGCCACGGCGGCATGCCGCCCGCGCCGAAGAGCGGGACGGCATTGAACAGGTGCGGCAGCGCCGAGCCGAGCGTGAGCGCCCCGACCAGAATCCCGATCGCAAAGCCCCTGTCCGCCTTCGTCCACGTGGCCACGAGCTTCATGCCGGGCGGGTACACGCCCGCCAGCGCGACGCCCGTCGCGAATCGGAGCACGAGCGCGCCGCCCGGCGTCACATCCAGGGCAGGGATCGCCGCGTTGCACGCCGCGCCCGTGAGGGCGCTGAGAACGAACAAGCGTCGGATCGAGAAGCGGTCGGCGAGGTTCGTGACCGCGCTCAGGAGCGCACCCACGACGAACCCGAGCTGGACGCTCATCGTGAGCCACGCCTGCTCCGATCCGCCGAGGTCCCATTCCTCCGCGAGCTGCGGCACGACGGCGGACGCGGAGAACCAGAGCGCCATCGCCATGAGCTCCGCGACCGAGAGCAAGCCGAGGGAGCACCACTTCGCGCCCTTCTCCGGAACCAGGGGGTCGGACACGGCATCGGGACGCATCCCCAGACGATAGCGCGCCGGGGCCGTGGCCGCCCGCGGGCGCACTGCTACCAGTGGGAGCCACAGCGTCATGATCGCCGCACTCCTGCTCCTCCCCGGCCCGCTCTTCGCCCCCCCCCAGCCTCATCGGGTTCCGCTTCACACTCGCGCGCCCCGAGCCTCGGATCGCACCGACCTTCATCGCCGTGTACGACGCGGACTGGGTCGTGCCTCCAACGCAGTGAACGGCGGCCGCCTGCGCCGCTCAGTCCCCTGCCGGCGGCGCGTCCGGCAGGTCGAGCGGCGCGTAGTACGGCGCGCCGTCGAGGGCCTCGTACTTCTCCATCCAGAGCGCGCGGCGTTCGTCCTCGGTCAGTGAGACCCAGGCTTGCCGGTGGATGCTCCAGCTCGCGGGGTGGAGCTCCTGCGCGCGCCGCCAGTGTTCGCCCGCGAGCTTCTCGTCCCCACGTTCGTGTAGCGCGAGCGCGAGCCCGAAGTGAGCGATCGCGAAGTCGGCTGCCTGCGGCCGATCGCCGAGAGCCTCGGCGACGGCCCGCTGCGGTAGAGCGAACCGGCTGTCCGCGCCGTTCGTGACCCAGTCGCGAAGCGCTGCGACGTACGCGCTCCCGGGAATCGCTTCGGACAAGAAGGAGAAGTCGCGCGAGAACGCCACTTCGCCCGGTCGCACGATGCGACCCGCCTCGTCGATCCAGACGCCCGTCGGGACGTTGACCATGCCGTACAGCGCGCTCACCGTGTGCCGTGCGTCGATCAGCGTCGTGAAGGTCGCTCCCGCCGCGTCGTAGTACCGCCCCGCCGCGAGCTCCCCGCCCGCGTCCTCCGCGACGGCCACGAGCTCGAACCCCATCGCCGAGAGTTCAGTGTAGATGTCCTGCCACCCGGACAGGTCGTCCCGGCAGCCTCACCAGGAGGCCCAGGTGAGCAGCAGAACTTTCTTGCCCCGAAGGTCGGAGAGCCGCACGGTCCCCCCGCGGCGATCGGGCAGCGCGAAGTCCGGCGCGATCGCAGCCTCGAGGGTCTCGGCGCGCCGCAACGGGTGTGGCCCGAAACTGAAGAGCGCGCGCTCGGGTT
>SMVQ01000042.1 GCA_004357655.1 Planctomycetota bacterium | reverse complement strand
CGGACTCACCGTGGAGCGCGACATAGAGGATGCCGTGAACGGCCGCTGCACGCTCGCCGAGTGTGTCACCGAGGGTCCCGGCGGCGTGCACATCCTCCCCGCGAGCTCGGGCTCCGAGGCGATGGGGCGGTTGGACGGGAGCGGGCGGCGCGCGCTCTTCACGATGCTGCGCGAGCTCGGCCGCGAGTACGACATCGTCCTGGGCGACAGCGCGGCGGGCATCGGGCCCGACGTCCTCGACTTCGCCTCGATCGCCGACCGCGTGCTCGTCGTCACGACCCCGGACGTCGCCGCGCTCACGGACGCGTACGGGCTCATCAAGGCGCTCGATCAACACGGCGCGCGCACGGGCGGCGACATCCCGACACCAGAGGTCGTCGTCAACCTCTCGAGCGGCGTGGAAGAGGCGCTCAGGATCGCGCGCAAGCTCCGCGCGGTCTGCGAACGCTTCCTCTCGCGCTCCCCGCGCCAAGCCGGCTGGATCCCGCGCTCGAGCGCCGTCGCCCGCACCGCGGCCGGCGCCGAGCCGGTCGCGATCACACGGCGGCGGGAGCTGGAAGGGCTCTGCCTGCGCCAGATCACCGGCCGCCTGGGCCGCCTCTGCACGCGTTCGGCGCGGGGCTCCGTCGGGTTGCCAGCATGAGCCGCACCGAGCTCGCCCGCGTCTGGACGGCCCTCGGGCACCGGCTCGCCGTCGTCGCGGGTGCGGGGACGGCGCTCCTGTCCCTGATCTGGCACTCCCCGGTCACGGACGCCTGCCTCCGGGGCGCGGCGGCGTGGGCGGCGATCCGCGTCCTCGCGCTCGCCACCCGGTGGCTCATGGCCAGGACCGAGCCCGAATCGGACCAACAGCCGGACGCGGATTCGGCCGAATACGAAGCAGGAGAGTCGGGTTGATGCCGAATCGCCCGAAGCCGACCCGCCACTCGATTGACGATCTGGAGCATGCCCGTGCCGGAATGGGAAGAGCAGCGGCTCGACGAGGCCGAGAGGAACGAGCTCATCTTGGAGCACGTTCCGCTCCTGAAGCACATCGTGGGCCGGATGTCGTTCGACATGCCCGGGTCCATCGAGCGCGACGACCTCTTCGGCGTCGGCATGCTCGGGCTGATCGGCGCGGCCGACTCTTGGGAGCCTGCGCGCGGCCTGAAGTTCTCGACGTACGCGTACACCCGTATCCGGGGCTCGATCCTCGACGAGTTGCGGCGCATGGACTTCCTGCCTCGCGGCCGCCGCGAGCGGGTACGCGACCTGGACGGGGTGATCGCGAAGCTCGAGCAGCGGAACGGCATCGCGCCGACGCCCGAGGAGATCGCGGCCGAGCTCGGGGTCGAGGCCGTGGAGATCGACGCGATCCTGCTCTCCGCGATGAGCGCCGTGCAGACGTCGCTCGACGACGGACCCTCGGCACAGCTCGCCGCGATGCTCTCGGACCCGAAGAGCTCGGACCCCGTGGGGAGCGCCGAATGGGAGGAGCTGAAGCGGATCATGATCGACAGCATCAACGGCCTCCCCGAGCAGGAGCAGACGGTCATCACGCTCTACTACGGCGAGGAGCTGCTGCTCAGGGAGATCAGCGCCGTGCTCGGCGTCACCGAGTCGCGCGTGAGCCAGATCCACAGCGCCGCGCTGTATCGCCTCAACCGGGAGATCTCAGCCCTCACGGAGAGCCCCTGATCGCGAGTCGCGCCATGGACGGACCCATCAAGAGAGTGGAGCCCCCGCGAATCCTGCCCCTCGCCGGACCCGGCCGGGCGGGTGAGCGCAATGGGCGCGGCGGACAGCGCTTCGCCTTGGACCCCGATGCGGACCCCGATTCCGGAGAAGTCCACGAAGAAGCCCATGAAGCGACCGATGCCCGGCCCGGCGGACACGATCGCAGTGTGGGACACGCCGACGACGACGAGTCGGGCGCGCGCGTCGACGTCACCGCCTGACTCACGATCCATGCAACCGACCATCATCAAGCATCGCAACGTCCGCCTCGAACGGAAGACGAGCCCATGCTCCGAAGCGAAGACCGTCGAGATCCTCGAGCACGAAGGCGTCGTTGTCGCGATCGAGCTCGCCTGCTCCTGCGGCGAAGTAACCGTCGTCGAGCTCGAGTACGCCGAGCCGTCCCCCGCCGAACCAAACCCGTGACGATGAACGAGAAGCTCCTCATCCTTGCCTCGCTCGTGCTCCTGGGCGGCTGCATGCAGCTCCCCGTCGAGTCGTTCCCCGCGACGGAGCCGGCCGCGCCCCCAAAGGCGTCCTCACCAACGGGCTGGGGCGCGCAGGCGCCGCCGGCGACCCTCTACGGCTTCGACGGCAGCCCGGTCCAGGGGCGGGCGTCCGGCTCGATCACCGAGGAGCCGCAGCTCGGGCACGCCGTTCAAACGGGGGACGGCAGCCGGCTCTACCTCCTCGAGCTGTACCAGCAGGCGATGGACTCGAACGACGAGCTCGGACGCGAAGTCGGCCGCCTGAATACGGCGCTCGAGCGGTCGGAGGCGCAGAGCGCGGCGCTCGCGGTGGAGCTGCGGGACGCGCGGACCAGCATCGCGGCGCTCACGGAGGAAGGCGAGCGCAGGGAGGCGCAGAAACTCGAGCTCGCGGGGCGCCTGACGACGGCTCAGATCCGCCGGCTCGAAGCCGAGAAGCTCCTGCTCGAAGCGACGATCGAGTGGGGACGGCTGCAGGAGCTGACACGGACGGCCGTCGCCGCGGAGCGGACGCTCGGCTTCGTCGAGCGTCCGGGGAAGGACCGGCGATGAGGGGCGTGCTCCTGGCGGCACTCGCCGCCGTCCCAGTCGCCTGCTCGAGCGTCGCCCGCTCCGCGGAGCCGCTCGCGGAAGCGCGGATCGTCAGCGACTTCGACACGTATACGCTCCGCCGCATCGGCCTCGTGCCCTTCGCGGGCGACGGCCTCGCGCGCGCGCGGTCGGAGGAGCTCCAGGCGGCGTTCTTCGCGGAGATCAGCGCCGCGACACCGTTCGAAGTGGTGCCGCTCGCACTCAGGGACCTCGATGAGATCCGGCTCAGCGAGCCGTACCGCCGCGGCGCCTACGAGCCGCGGATGATCATCGACCTGTCGCGCCGCTTCAACCTGGACGCGATCCTGATCGGTACGGTCACCGACCAGCAGTACTTCCCGCCGCAGCGGCTCGGCATCCAGGTCGACATGGTCGCGGCCGAGACCGGCCTGGTGATATGGTCCTCGTCCCTGCAGTTGGACGCGTCGAAGCGGCGCGTGCGCGACAGCCTCCGCGTCTGGTCCCAGCTCGACCAGGGCGATCTGGACGGCGATGACTGGGAGCTGGCCCTGATCTCACCGCGGCGCTTCGGCCGGTTCGCGGCCTGGCAGGTCGCGCGGCTCCTTTGACGTACGGAGTTTGACGTACGGAGTCAGGAACGAATCCGCCGGCACTCCCACGGGCCGCGGCGGCCCGGGGGAGTGCCGGCGGATTCGTTCCTGACTCCGTACGTCAGTTGCCGCTGAGCAGGCCCTCGGCGGCGCGCTCTACGAGCTCCGGCGTGTTCAGCGTTCCGGCCTCGAAGGCTGTCCGCAGGTCGGCGACACGTTCGGCCCGCGCTTCGGGGGTCTCGCCTGGGAGCACGGACCCTTCCTCGGCGAGCATCTTCGCCTGCGGCGAGAGATCGATGCGATCGGAGCCCCGGGACGAGCTCGCCTCGGTCTCCTGTTCGAGCTCCTTGGCCTCCTGCCTGCGGAGCTCTCTCACGTGCTCGGCGTGCTCGACCGACTTTTCGATGCCGACGCGATTCGGCTTGGTGAAGTCGAGTCGGCCGTGCGGGCCCCTGGTGGGCGGGTCGTTTCGGATTTCCATGACGGTCTCTCCCGGTTGCGTCCGTGGGAGTTGCCCGATTGATTTATCGGATGTTCCCCCGCGGAGGATGAGGTTTTTCTTGTCGGGCGGACACCCACGGCGCGCGGGGGTCCGCCGACTCCCCGCGGGGGCTTACGGGTCAAGGGCTTACGTCGGTGGGCCTTGCTTGATCCGGGCCCTCGGCGCATCATTCGGCAATGCGACCAAAGTCAGGCTGGAGGGGGTTCCTGCCGGTGGCGCTCGTGGCGCTGGCCGCCTCCGTCATGGCTCAGGAGGCCGCCGAGGACAACCGCTCCTCCCGGGTGGACTACCGGATCGAAGCTCGCCTGGACGGCGAGACCAAGGAGCTCGACGGTCGCGAGACGATCCTCTGGACCAACCGGAGCCAGGACACGGTCTCCGACCTGTGGTTCCACCTCTATCTCAATGCGTTCTCGAACAACTACTCGACCCACCTCTGGGAGACGAAGGGCCGGGCCCGCGGGCGGGACTTCAAGGAAGGCTGGGGTTGGCAGCGCATCACATCCCTGCGGGTGGAGGGCGAAGAGCTCGCCGGGAACATCCGTTTCCGGAGTCCCGACGACGGGCGCGAGGACGACCGGACCGTGTTCAGCGTCGACCTCCCGCGACCCGTCGCGCCGGGGGAGACGCTGGCGATCGAGATCGAGTGGGAGTCCCAGCTCCCCCGCGTGCGGCGGCGGACGGGTTACAAGGGCAACTTCCTGCTCGTCGCGCAGTGGTATCCGAAGCTGGGCGTCTACGAGGGCGGCCGGGGCTGGAACTGCCACCAGTTCCACGAGTCGACCGAGTTCTACGGGGACTTCGGCACCTATGACGTGACGCTCGACCTGCCGGTCGAGTACCGGGACAAGGTGGGCGCGTCGGGGGTTCAGGAGGGCGCCGCCGTGGTGAATGGCGATCGCGTTCTCACACGCTTCCTCGCGCCTTCGCTCGGCGACCGCCAAGCGGCCGACCAGTTCGGGAAGCACGCGCTCGTGCACGACTTCACATGGACGGCCGACCCGGACTTCGTCGTCATCGAGGACACTTTTCAATTCGCCAGGTGGGCCGGGAAGCACGCGGCCGAGCTGCAGGCCACGGCCGCCGCCCTCGGTATGGAGCCGGAATCCGTGCGCCTCCGGGACGTGGTTGTGCGCATCCTCATGCAGCCCGAGCGGGCACGCCGGCAGTGGAAGCGGCACTTCGACGCGACCTGCACGGCGCTCTTCTTCTACGGCCTGTGGTTCGGCGAGTATCCCTACGAGCAGGTGACGGTGGTCGATCCCGCATGGGGCGCGGGCGCGGCGGGGGGCATGGAGTACCCGACGCTCTTCACATGCGGTACGCAGCTCTACACGCGTAAGCAAATGCACCGGCCGGAGAGCGTCACCGTGCACGAGGCCGGCCACCAGTTCTGGTACGGGCTCGTCGGCAACAACGAGTTCGAGGCCGCGTGGCTCGACGAGGGCTTCAACTCGTACACGGACTCCGAGGCAATCTGGCGGCAGTACGGTGCGCGGCGCGCGGCGACCTGGTACTCAGGGCTGCCCGCGTGGGGCGTTTCCCCGGCGCGCCGTCCGGGCGGCGGACGGCTCGGCGACATCCTGACGGCGACGAAGTGGAAGCTCCCGTTCGGCTTCGAGCTCGAGCCCCTCGGCGAGTCGGGGTTCATCGATTGGTGGCGCGATCAGCCGCGGCTGACGTTCGTCGAGCAGCTCGACGACCCGCGCTGGGGCGACCGCGGGGGCTACCTCGCGGACCCCGACTCCGACCCGATCGACACGGCCGCCTGGGGATACGTCGATCGCCAGAGCTACCGCACGAACAGCTATCCGCGGACAGCGGTGGCCTTGCGCTCGCTCAGCGCAGTCATCGGGCGCGACGCTTTCCTGCGTGGGATGCGGCACTACGCGAAGACGTGGCGCTACCGCCACCCCTACCCGGACGACTTCTTCCAGACGTTTTCGGAAGGCGCGGGCGTCGACGTCTCCTGGTACTTCGAGGACGTGTTCCGCGGGACCGGAACGGTGGACTGGAGCGTCGACGTCCAGCAGCGAAAAACACCCAAGCGCAAGGGCTGGTTCATGGACGCGGAGGGCGTCTTCACGAAGGCCCCGGCTACGGATGACGACGACGACGACAACGACGAGGACGAGGAAGAGGACGATGACGAGCGGGACTCCGGTCCCGCGGATCCCGACTGGCCCTGGATCTACAACGTGACCTTGCGCCGGAATGGTGAGCTGCGGCTGCCCGTGACGGTCGAGGTCGTCTTCGCCGATGGTTCGCGCGAGCCTTTCGAATGGACGCGCGAGATGCAGGCCGGATCGAACTGGTGGCGGCTCCCGCTCGCGCCTGGTGTCGAGAAGATCGCCTCGGTCGTGATCGACCCCGAGCGGCTCTACTACTTCGACGAGAACATGACGGACAACCAGTGGTACGAGGAGGTCGACAGCCTCGTGCCCCTGCGCTGGTCCGAGCGGATCGTGACCCAATACTCGCACCTCCTGCACTGGTTCGGGACGACGGGAGGCTAGCGCGTGCACGAGACTACGAACCACGACGCGACGACCACGACGGATTCGCTCCTGTTCCTGCGCGCGATCCGCGTAGTGCTCGGGCGAACGCCCCTGTGGCTCCTCACCTGGGCCGTGCTCCTTCTGCTCGCGTTGCTTGTCGGCTTCCCTCACTACGACTGGTTCCAGTCCGCGACTTCGCACCGGGTCGAGCCGGGGAGCCTCGTGCACTCGCTCACGACCGTCTTTCGGCAGGACCACCGCGAGACGCTCGGCGGTCTCGAGGCCTCGACGGCCAACGCCGGCGCGATCCTCCTCCTGATCGCCGGCTTGTTCAGCGTGTTCGCGGCCGGTGGCTGGCTGCAGGTGATCCTCGAGCGCACGCACGGCCAGTCGCTTCGCCGCTTCTTCTATGGGGGCGCGCGCTACTTCTGGCGCTTCTTCCGCTTCTGGATCCTGACGCTCGTCGTGCTCGCCGGCCTCCACTGGGTCCTCTACGACTGGCCGTGGAACACGCTCGTGCTGCAGTTCCTGCTCGACGTGCCGAAGTCCGACTTTGCGCGTCTCGAGAGCCTGGCGTCGGAGGCGGGAGTGCGCTGGCTCGGCTTCGCGCAGGCCGGCCTGTTCGCCATCGGATTCGTGCTGATCGTTTTCGTGTGGGGTCCGCTCAGCCGCACCCGGGTCGCCCTGCACGACACGAGCTCCGCCGTCTGGGCGGGGCTGTGCTCGGCGTTCACGATCCTGCGGCACCCCGTGAAGACCCTGCGCCCGATCCTCGCGCTGCTGCTGCTCGAGCTCCTCGTGGTGACCTGGATCGCGGGCGGGATCATGCGCTGGCTCGACGCGGGTCTCGAAGACTCACCCTCGCGTACGACGATCGTGATGATGATGGTCGTCAGTCAACTCGCGCTCATCTGGCGCGAAGTCCTCCGCGGAGCGCGCTACTACGCCGCCGTGCAGGTTAGCCGCGAGCTCGTGCGCCCCTTGTCGCGCCCCGATCCCTGGAAGTCGATCGGCGGTCCGGGCGGCCCGCAATACCCCGTGGGCGGGGACGAGTACGGCGTGTCGATGTAGGAGCGGTCAGATGCGAATCTCGAGCCGCTCCCCCAGCTCGAACCGATCGGGTGTGACGCGCGTCGAGTACGCGACGGCCTCGACCCCGTCGGCGAGGACTGCGCGCAAGGTCGCGCCGTACGCCGGGTCGATCTCGTCGGCGGGCGCGAATGCCGTGACGTCGCCGCGCGAGACGCAGAAGAACATCACCGCCCGATGGCCCTCGCGCACCATCTGACGCAGCTCCTCGAGGTGCTTCCGGCCGCGCTCCGTGACCGCGTCCGGGAACCGGGCCACATCGCCCACGACCAGGGTCGTGCTCTTCACCTCGACGTAGCACCGTTCGCCGGTCTCGCGCTCGAGCAGGACGTCGATCCGGCTCGACTTGCCGTACTTCACTTCGCGCCGGAGGCTGTCGTAGCCGGCGAGCTCCGGGACGAGCCCATCGGCGATGGATTCAGCCACCAGGGTGTTCGGCAGGCCCGTGTCGACGTTGACCCAGGTGCCGTCGACCTCGATGGTCTGGAGCGTGTAGAGCAGCTTGCGTTTCGGGTTCTGGCTGTCGCGCAGGACCGCGCGCGCCCCCTCGGGCGTGCAGCCCATGAGGGAGCCCGTGTTCGGACAGTGGGCGGTCACCACGCTGCCGTCCGACAGCTCGACGTCGGCGAGGAACCGCTTGTAGCGGCGGAGGAGGCGGCCCGTGACGACGGGGAGGTCGATGCGCATGCCCGCGTTGTACCCCGGGAGATCGAAGTGCGCGTTGGAACTTCGGGCTCCCCCGACTAGAATCTCCGACCCCATGCGCAAACTGAGTGAACGCGTCGAGAGTGCCAAGGAGCTCCTGAGCCGGCTGGGCCAGCTCGAGGAGAGTCTTTGACTACGCCGCCAACATCGCGCGGCTAGGGGAGATCGAGGAGCTGCAGAGCAAGGCCGACTTCTGGAACAATCAGGAGAAGAGCCAGGCGATCGTGGCCGAGATGAAAGCCGCGCGGGCCGTGGTCGACCCGATCAAGAAGGTCGCGGAGGCCCTCGAGGAGATCGAGCTCCTGGCCGAGATGGGCGCGGAATCCGGCGCGGAAGAAGTCCTCGCGGACATCGAGCAGCTCGAGGCCCAGGCCGTCGCGACGATCGACAAGCTCGAGTTCCAGTTGATGCTGGGCGGCCCCAATGACAAGAACAACGCCTACATCCAGGTGAGCGCGGGGGCGGGCGGCGTCGACTCGTGCGACTTTGCGGCCATGCTGTACCGGATGTACACGCGCTGGGCGGAGGGTCGCGGCTTCGACGTCGAACAGGTGGACTACACGGAGGAGACGGAGGGCGGCATCCGCTCCGCCACGATCCACGTGCGCGGTCCGTACGCGTTCGGCTACGCCAAGGCCGAGTCCGGCGTGCACCGGCTCGTGCGCATCAGCCCGTTCGACAGTCAGTCCCGGCGCCACACGGCCTTCGCATCGGTCGACGTGACGCCCGAGGTCCAGGAGAGCGTGGGCATCGAGATCGACGAGTCCGACCTCAGGATCGACACGATGCGCGCGGGCGGCGCCGGCGGCCAGCATGTGAACAAGACCGAGTCGGCCGTTCGCATGACCCACATCCCCACGGGCGTCGTCGTGCGCTGCCAGAACGAGCGCAGCCAGCACAAGAACCGCGCCATGGCGCTGAAGCTCCTGAAAGCCAAGCTCCAGCAGATGGAGGAGGCCAAGCGCGACGCGAAGATGTCGAAGCTCTACGGCGAGAAGGGCGAGATCGCGTGGGGCAATCAGATCCGCTCCTACGTGATGCACCCCTACCAGATGGTGAAGGACCACCGGACGAAGGTGGAGCGGGGCAACATCCAGGCCGTGCTCGACGGGGACATCGATGCTTTCATCGAGGCCTACCTCAAGCAGAAGAAGTAGCCCCCCCCGCGCGAGAATCCCCATTGGAAGCCGGAACCGCTCGCTCGAGATCCTGGAACGCACTCCGCACTCGGGTGCGTGGCCCTATCGGAGCTGCTGTCCATCTGGACGGTCCACGAGCTCTCGTACCTCGCTCAGATCGCGCGCGTGATGGCGGAGCGGTACGCGGGCCCAGTCTGAAGGGCTCCCACCGCCGTTGGCTCTGCCGCATGAGATCGATGGGGTCGGTTCGAGTCCCCTCGCCGGCTCCGCGAGCGCCCTCGACACTGGCCCCGAGCCACGAATCCGAGCGAACCGCCCGCGCGCCGGGCCCGGCCGGGCAGAATGGTGCCCCTCCGACGGCCCCGACCCGAACGCCATGACCGAACCGACTCCGCACCCGCACTTCGACGACAAGGGCACCCTCCACTGGCACACGCGCTTGGCTGACGCACTGGCGCAGGCGGCGGCCGAGGGCAAGCAGGTCTTCATCGAGCTCGGGCGCGAACTCTGAAGCCAATGCCGCTCCCTCGTGCAGGGAGTCATCCCCCGACCCGACGTCGCCGAGATACTGCAAGAACACTTCGTGGCGCTCGCCGCGGACGCCGACGATCCGGAACCCGCGGTGATCGAGCTCGCCAATAAGCTCGAGGGCGCCACGATGCTGCCGTTCGTGATCTTCACGGACGCGGAGGGTCAGTTCCTGGACGGCTACTCGGGCGTGGTCACACCGCCCTACTTGTTGCGAACTCTGAACAAGCTCGTGGGCACCGCCTCCTGAGCCGACCATGCGAACCCTGATTCACCGCTCGACGGCCCTGAGGCCGGGCCTCGTGTGCGCCATGGCGTTCCTTGCCTCGGGGGCCCGGGCCCAGGAAGTCGGCGAGGAGCGCGCTTTGCGAAAAGACCTGCCGTCCGCGGACGTCATCGCGGATCTCCCGCCGGATGGCGGCCCCGAGTTCAACCGGCTCATCCACGAGCAGAGTCCCTACCTCCTGCAGCACGCGCGCAACCCCGTCGACTGGTACCCGTGGGGCCCGGAGGCGTTCGAAGCGGCGAAGCGTGAAGACAAGCCGGTCTTCCTCTCCGTGGGCTACTCGACGTGCCACTGGTGCCACGTCATGGAGCACGAGAGCTTCGAGGACGAAGAGGTGGCCGCGCTCATGAACGCCGCCTTCATCTGCATCAAGGTCGACCGCGAGGAGCGGCCCGACATCGACCAGGTGTACATGTCGGTCACGCAGGCGATGACGGGCCGCGGGGGCTGGCCCATGACCGTGGTGATGACGCCCGACAAGAAGCCGTTCTTCGCGGGCACGTACTTCCCCAAGGTCGGCCGCGCGGGGCGAGCCGGAATGATGGATCTCGTACCCGCGCTCGACAAGGCGTGGAAGGAGCAACGCGAATCGGTCCTCGCGAGCGCCGATCAGGCGGTGAACACGCTGGCGGGCATGAGTCTCGGGACCCCGGGCGCCGCGCTCGGCGTGAGAACGCTGGATGTCGCCTACCGCGGGCTGGCGGGACGGTTCGACGCGCGGAACGGCGGGTTCGGCAACGCGCCCAAGTTCCCCGTGCCCCACAACCTGCGGTTTCTCCTGCGGTACGCGAAGCGCACCGGCGAGACGCACGCGCTCGAGATGGTCGAGAAGACCCTGCACGAGATGCGCAAGGGCGGCATCTGGGACCACGTCGGCTTCGGGTTCCACCGGTACTCGACCGACCGTGTCTGGCTCCTGCCGCACTTCGAGAAGATGCTCTACGACCAGGG
>SMVQ01000041.1 GCA_004357655.1 Planctomycetota bacterium | reverse complement strand
CGCTCGAGCTCGGAAGGTCGAAGCTGACGCTGGCGTTGTTGTTCGAGTTGGATCCGCCACCCCCGCCGCCGTTGCTGCAGGCGGGCACGACGAGGAGCAGGAGCGCCGCGCTCGGGACCAGGAGCTTGATGTGGGTGGTGTTCATACTGCGTCGTTCCAGAATGGCGGGAGTCAGAGTGCTCGAGGCGAAGGGATGCCTAATATTAGGGGGGGGCTCCGCAGGGGGGGGGGGGCTCCGCCACATCCTAGGGCTTCCGGTCGGTTCCTCCCCCGTTACGGCAATCCCCCACTAATCGTACACTCCGGGCCCGGTCCCGTCGAAGTGGGGATGCCGGCCTACGGCAGCAGCACCGTCGCGCCCTGCGTCAGGCGCCCCTCCAGGGCCGCCTGGGCCCCTGCGGCCTCGTCCAGGGGCCACCGCGCGCCGATCCGGGTGCGCACGGCGCCGGACCCGACGACCGCGAACACCTCCTCGGCGCTCGCCACGAGGTCCACCCGCTCGCGCGTGTAGTCCAGGAGCGAGGGTCGTGTGAGGAAGAGCGAACCGCGCCGTGCGAGCTCGCCCAGCTCGAGCGGCGGCGGCGCGCCCGAGGACTGTCCGAAGGCGACCATCGTGCCGAGCGGGGCGAGGCAATCGAGCGAGCCCGTGAAGGTGGCGGCGCCGACCGAGTCGTAGACGACGGGGACGCCGGCGCCGTCCGTGAGCTCGCGCGTGCGGCGCACGAAGTCCTCCTCGCGGTAGAGGATAGGGTGGTCGCAGCCGTACGCGCGCGCGAGCTCGGCCTTCTCCTCGGAGCCGACCGTCCCGATCACCGTCGCGCCGAGGTGCTTCGCCCATTGGCAGAGGAGCGTCCCCACGCCGCCCGCCGCGGCGTGCACGAGGATCGTCACGCCCGCCTCCACGCGGTACGTGCGGCGCAGGAGGTACTGGGCGGTCATGCCCTTCAGCATGATCGCGGCCGCGGTCTCGTCATCGATGCCGTCCGGCAGGCGGACGAGCCGGTCCGCGGGCAGGATCCGCGCCTCCGCGTAGGCGCCGAGCGGCCGGCACGCGTACGCGACCCGGTCTCCAATGGCAATTTCGGCGATTGCGGCGATTGCGGCGATTTCGGCGACGTCCGCGCCGACGGCTTCCACGACACCCGCGGCTTCGAGGCCGAGCACGAACGGCAGCTCGGGCCCGGGGTAGAGACCGGTGCGGAAGTAGACGTCGATGAAGTTCAGCCCGATCGCCGTGTGCCGCACTCGCGCCTCACCCGGCCCCGGCTCGCCGACGGTCACCTCGTCGAACGAGAGCACCTCGGGGCCGCCGAGCGCGCGGACACGGATCGCGCGGGTCACGAGAAAGTCACGGCGGAGAGGCGCTCGAGGAACTCCGCCGCGCTCTCGAGGCGATCTCGGCGCTTGGCCCGCAGACCGTCGACGAGCGCCGCCTCGAGGTCGGAGGCGATCTCGACGCCCGGCGCGCGCTGCGCCATCCGGGGCGGGGTCTCCTGCATCTTCGACTGGAAGACCTCGATGTAGTTGTTCCCGTGCCACGGCAGCACGCCCGTCATCACCTCGTAGAGCATCGTCGCCACGGCGTAGATGTCGGAGGTCTGGTCGGGCGCGTCGCCCGTGAACTGCTCGAGCGGTGCGTAGTACGGCGTCCCGATCAGCATCGTCCGCGTGCCGAGGTGCTTCGCCTCCCAGAGACCGGACGTGATCCCGCCATCCACGAGCACCGCGCCCTGCTCGCCGGCCTTGAAGAAGGTCGTCGCGGGCTTGATGTCGCCGTGGACGAGGCCAGCCCCGTGCAACTCGACGAGCCCCGCGAGCAGCGACTTGCCGAGCTCCACCGAGTCCTCGGGCCGCATCCGTCCGTGCTCCCCGAGCCAACTGCGCAGGGACTGGCCCTCCGGGAAGTCGGTCACGATCAGCACCGACCCGTCCTCGAACGTCCGCAGGTCGCGCAGCCTGAGGAAGGTCGACGAGTCGAAGGCCTTCCACGGCTCGAAGCACGCGGCGAACTCCCGTCCCTGTGCCGCGTCGGCGAACAGGCCGACGGGGAATCCCTGCAGCTCACGGTGTTCGCCGGTCTCCTCGTCCTCGACCTCGAACGTCGCCGACATCCCACCCTGCCGGTGGGGACGCAGGATCTTGTATCGATTGACGATCGTCTTGCCGGGTGCGAGATCGAACAGATTCAAACTCCGCTTGGGTTTTTTTTGGCTGTCTTGCATCTCAGTCATCGAGTTCGAAGGCCTCGCCGAGGAACGAGAGCGTGTGCTCCCAAGCCGCTTCGGCATCCGGCCGGGAGTAATTCTTACGAAGGTGATTGACGAAGCCGTGGCCTGCGCCCGGAACCGTCATGAGCTCGAACGGCTTGGCGAACCGGGTCAACGCTTCGCGCAGGCTCTCGACGTGCTCCATGGGAATCGAAGTGTCTTCCGCGCCGAAGAACCCGAGCAGCGGGACGGACAGGTTCAGCGCCATCTCCAGGGGCTGGAGGGGCTTGTTCTGCCCGAGCTCCGGATACACGATGCGGCCGTAGAAGTCGACGACCGCCGCGATACGCCGGCTGTGGCATCCGAAGAGGAAGGCGTAGGTGCCGCCCATGCAGAACCCGATCGTCCCGATCCGGTCCGGGTCGACCTCGGGCTCGCCCGCGAGGCGCTCCGCCGCGGCGTCGAGATCGCGAAGAACGCGCCGATCCGGCAGGCTGGCGACCGCTGCGTGAATCTGGTCCGCCGTCCACTCCGGCGCGGGCTCGGCCGCCGTTCCGACCGGCCCGGGCAGCCCCTCGCGCGTATAGAGGTCGGGCAGGATCGTCACGAAGCCGGCGCCCGCCAGGCGCTCGCCGACCGCGAGCATGAAGGCGTCGGCGCCGAACACCTCGTGGATGAGGACGATGCCCGGGAGCGGACGGGTGGGAGCCTCCGGCCGGTGGAGGACGGCGCGAAGCTCGTCGCCGTCGTGCCCCGCGAGGTGGATCTCCTCCGTGTAGACACCCATCGAGCAGGCCTAGTCCTGACGATTCACGGGGGAGTTCCGCCAGCGTTCCAATTCGGTTCCTGCTGGGGCTACGCGCGTTCCGGCCCCGCAGGCGACCGCTGCCGGTCCTCGCGGAGCAAGCCCCGGTCGCGCGAAGCGGGATCGGATCGATCCGGTGGATCGACCCGGAGGGGACCCCGGCGCATGAAGAGTGCCGGCAGGTGCCGAGTAGGAGCGTTCGGGGTGCTTGTTCATGGATAGTCCCGGCTAGTAGGCCGCGGCCTGCTCGAGGTGCTCGCGCCAGGCCTTGGTCTCGCGCAGCTCGCTCATGGTCGCGGCGAAGCGCGTGAGCTCCTCCGCCAACGTGTAGTAGTGCGGGCTCACCCGGATGCCGGCGCCGGGCCGGTGGTCGACGAGGATCCCGCGCTGCTCGAGCGCCTTCACGTACGCGGGCCCGTCCTCGTCCTCGCGGAGCTCGACCGTCAGCGTGCCGCCGCGCTGAGCCAAGCTCGCGGGTCCGAAGATGGAGAAGCCGCGGTCGCCGAGGTCTTCGCACAGGCTGCGGTTCAAGCGCAACGACCAGTCCCGGATGGTCTCGACACCGACCTCGAGCACGGCCTCGTAGCCTGGGACGGCGGCCAGGAGCGCCACGACCGCGGGGGAGCCGTGCAGGAGGCGCATGGAGTCCTCCGCGTAGCGCTGCTCGCCGAGCTCGAACGCGAACGGGTCGACGTGGCCCGCCCAACCGGTGATCCGCGGCCGGAACGACGCGAGGCGGTCGGGCCTGACGTAGAGGTAACCGGCACCCGGCCCGCCGCACAGCCACTTCACCGATCCGCCGCACACGAAGTCCACCCCGAGCTCCTCGACGTCGACCGGGACCGTGCCGAGCGACTGGTAGGTGTCGAGGAGGACCATGGCCCCCACCTCGCGCGCGCGCGCGCAGATCGCCTTGGCGTCTTGCAGGTAGGAGTTGCGGAAGCAGACGTGGCTGATGGGGACGATGAGCGTCTCCTCATCGATGGCCGCGAGCAGCCGCTCGAGCGGCACGACGCCGTTCGACTCGCTCGCGACCGTGACGATTCGCGCTCCATCCCGCTTGAACCCTTCCCAGACGTACATGTTCGTCGGAAAGTTCTGGTCGGTGTACACGACCTTGTTCCGGCGACCCGAGAAGTCGAGCGAGGAGCCGACGATGCTCTGAACGATCGAGACGTTCTGGTGCATCACGACCGAGCCCGGGGGCGCGTTCATGATCCGACCGACGACCGTGCCGACGTCGAGTGGCGCCGTCCACCAGCCCTCGCCCCACGCGCGGACGCCGCGCTCGGCCCACTGGTCCGCGAAGTTCCGCAGCACCCCGTAGACGCCTTCGGGCATGGCGCCGAGGCTGTGGTTCACGAGGTAGACAGACTCGCGGAGGATCGGGAAGCGCGGGCGCCAGAGGTTCGGATCGTGGGGCAGGGTCGTGCTCATGTCGTGGAAGCGTTCGAGAAGCGAGCGCGCAGATCGTCGGGCAATTCGACGCCCAGCTCCTCCATCGGCGGCATCTTCAGCCCGCACTTCGTCCGGAGCGGCTCGACCCCATCCAGGAACTCGCGGACGACTTCGGCGCTGTGCTTCGAGCGCAGGCCGAGCGCAACCGCGCGTGAATCACCGCGCGTCCCGGGCCGGCCGAAGGAGACGACGGCGACCGTCATCCAGCGGTTCCAGAACTGTTGGGCGAGGGGGAGGTTCGTCGGGTCGGCGCAGAAGTCGATGAAGAGCTCCTCCTCGCGCGCGCTGACGGAGCGATCCGCCGCAACGAGCGTCTTGGCGATCGTGGCGAACTCGTCGCACACGCACGACTCGTAGCTCCCGCTGGCGACACACTCCGCCCGTTCGGTGAGCGCGAGGCAGACGGCCAGGTCGAGCCGCGACTCGGGGTAGGGAATGCGGTCCATCCGTTCGCGCACCGCGCGGTAGAGGTCGTCGCCGTCGAGCATGCCGTACAGGTGCTCGATCTCGCGCATGACGCGCAGGCTGAAGTCGAGCTCGGAGGTGAAGCAGAGTTTGTCATCGAGGTCCGGCAGAAAACGAAGCCCGTGACCGCGGATATTGGCCGCCATGAGCTGCCGGTAGGCCTGGCGCTCGAGTATCTGGCGCAGGATGGCGCGCGCCTCTTCGTCCAGCTTGATCCGATCCATGGGTCTCCTCGTCTCGGGAGAGGCTACTCCGCGAGCCTCCGCTGCGCGCGGTCGATGCCGGTGAGCTCGGCATCGGGGATGACGAGCCGGGCGACGGGCCGGCCCCCGACGATGTGCTCTTCGATTATTTCGTCCAGGTCGTCGATCGTCACGCCGCCGTACCAGACCGCCTCGGGGTAGACGACCATCGTCACGCCCTTCGCGCACTGGTCGAGACAGTAGGCCTTGTTCGCGCGGACGATGCGCTTGAAGCCGCGTTCGTAGAGCCGCTTCTTCAGCTCGGCGGCGACATCCGCCCCACCTCGGGCCGCGCAGCAGCCCTTCGGGTTGTCCGGGTCGCGCCGGTTGATGCAGGTGAAGATGTGCCGCTCGAACTTGGCCATGTCGTCTCAGGACTTCGCGTCGCCGAAGATCTCCTTCGCGAGGATGAGCTTCTGGATCTCGCTCGTGCCCTCGTAGATACGCAGCGCGCGCACCTCGCGGTACAGGCGCTCCACGGTCTCGCCGCGCTTCACTCCGAGACCGCCGAAGTGCTGGACGGCGCGGTCGCAGATCCAGGCGGCACTCTCGGTAGCGAAGAGCTTGGCGCGCGCGACCTCGCGCGTCGCCGGCTCCCCATTGTCCACGGCCCGAGCCGCTTCCGCAACGAGGAGCTGCGCCGCCCGCAGCCGGACGTCCATCTCGGCCACGTCGAACCGCAGGCCCTGGAAGGCGGCCAGCGGCCGGCCGAACTGACGCCGCTGGGCCAGATGCCGCACGGACTCGTCCAACGCCCGACGCGCGATGCCGACGGCCGCGGCGGCGACGGACGTGCGAAATCGGGCCAGGGTGGCGAGGGCGAGCTCGAGCCCCCGGCCGGCCTCGCCGAGGAGCTCGCCCTCCGCGACGTGCACATCGTGGAACTGCACGTCGCCGATGGGGTGCGGCGCGATCACCTCGAACGGGCGCACCTCGATCCCCCGGCGGTTCGCCGGCACGAAGAACATGGTGAGCCCGTCCTTCTCGCCCGGCGCGCCGGACGTGCGCGCCAGCACGGTGAAGAAGTCCGCGAGCTCCGCGTTCGAGATGAACGTCTTGACGCCGGTCAGCCGCCAGCCGTCCGGCTTCGCCTCGGCGCGCGTCGCCACGTCCGCGAGGCTGGACCCCGCCCCGGGCTCGGTGAGCGCGAACGCGGCGATGAGCCGACCCTTGGCGACGTCCGGAAGCGTCCGCTCGCGCAGCTCGTCCTTGCCGCCGAGCGCGACGGCGTAGGATCCGAGCCCCTGCATGACGAACATGATGTCGAGCATGCCCGACGCGTAAGCGAGCTCCTCGCGGATCGCACAGAGGGCCCGGACGGAGACCGTTTCGTCCGGCGCGTGCCCGTTCGAGTCGGCTCCGCCGAACCGCTCCGGCACCGTCCACTCGACGAGCCCTTCGTCCGCGAGCAGCTGCAGCGCCCGCCGCGCGCTCTCGAGCTCCGGCAGCGCCTCGATCTGCGGCGCGGCCGTGAGCCCGAACGCCGCCACACGCGCGCGAAGGGCCTTCATTCGCGCTCCCGGTGGCCGGGTCGGTTCTGCACGAAGTCGGCCTGACGCTTCGCGATGAACGCGTCGTAGGACTCCCGGTAGTCCGGGTGCTTCATGCACTCCGCCTGGATCCAGCCCTCCGCCTGCATGGCCTCGCCGAACGTCATGGAGGCTTCCGCGAGGAGTGCACGCTTCGTCATCGCGAGGCCCATGCCAGGGCCCTCGCTGAGCTTGCGCGCGAACTCCGCCGTCACGCTCGCGAGCTCGCCGGCGGGCACGACCCGGTTGTAGAGCCCGATCTCGCCCGCCCGCTCGGCGGTGATGAAGTCGCCCAGCATCAAGAGCTCCGCCGCGTGCGAGTGGCCCACGATTCGCGGCAACAGCCATGCAGCGCCCATGTCCGCCCCGCAGAGACCGACCTTCGTGAAGAGGAAAGCGATCTTGGCGCTCTCGCTCGCGAGGCGCATGTCGCACGCCGCCGCGATCACGGCGCCCGCCCCGCACGTCGTACCGTTGAGCGAGGCGATGACGGGCTTCTCGAGCCGCACGATGTTCTCGATGAGGTCGCACGTCATGCGCGTGAACGCGAGGACTTCGGCCTCGGACACGTCGAACAACCGGCCGATGATGTCCTTCACGTCCCCGCCGGAGCAGAACGCGCGGCCCGTGCCCGTGATGACGACACAGCGCACGGAGTCCCGCGTACCGAGGGCCTGGAACGTGTCGCGCAGCTCGGCGTAGGAGTCGAAGGTGAGCGCGTTCAGGCGCTCGGGCCGATCGAGCCGGATCGTGGCGACGCCGTCGGCCTCGGAGTATCGGAAGTGCTGGGGTTGCATGGGCCGCGAGAGGATCCCAGAAATTGCCCCGCCGGGCCAGAACTCGCGTCAGGGCATCGCCGCCGTCGCCTCGATCTCGACCAGGGCGCCCTCCTCGAGCAGGCCCTTCACTTCGACCAGCGCCATCGCTGGGAAGTGCTTGCCCATGACGCTCCGGTACCCCTCGCCCACGCTCTTCTGCGCGGCGAGGTACTGCGACTTGTCCGTCACGTAGATCGTGAGCCGCACGATGTGCGCGGGCTCGCCGCCGGCGGTTCGGACGACCGCGGCGACGTTGCGCAGGGCACGCTCGAACTGCACGGCGAAGTCGCCTTCGCCGACGATGCGCTGCGCCTCGTCCCAGGCGACCTGGCCCGCGACGAAGAGCAGCCGGCCCGCCCCGCTCACGAGGGTCCCGTTGCTGTAGCCGCGGGCGGGTTTCCAGCCCCCGGGGTGGATCGACGCGATGTGCATGCCCGACTCCGCGCTCATCCCCGTGCCTCCCCGAGCGGCCACCCGGCCTCGACCTCGCGCCGGCCGCCGCCGCCCACGAGCTCGATGATCGACCCGGTCATGTCGGTCGCGAGCAGCTCGCTGATGGCGTGGGCGACCTCGGCGGTCGTCACGAGCTCGCCGCTGGGGTTCTGCTCGGCAAGGAATGCGCGTGCCGCCGCCTCCGTGCGTCCCGTCTCACGGACGATGCGCGCCACGCTCTCGTCGGTCATGGGCGAATCGACGAAGTGCGGGCACACGGCGTTCACCGCGACGCCCTTGCGCTGGAGCTCGAGCGCCGCCGCGCGCGAGTAGCCCAGGAGCGCATGCTTGGAAGCCGCGTAGGCCGCGACGTAGGCGTAACCCTGCAGCGCCGCGGACGAGGCGACCTGGACGACGCGCCCGTAGCCGCGTTCCAGCATCGCCGGCAGGACCGCCTCGAACACGCGTCGCGCGCCGTGGAAGTTCACGTCCATGTGCGTCTCGTACTGGTCGACCGGGGAGTCCGCCGGGCGGGCGACGAGCGGCGCGCTGACCGCGATGCCGGCGTTGTTCACGAGCCAATCCGGTGGCCCGGCGAGCCGACTCGCGTCCTGGAGGGCAGTCGCGATCGAGGCGGGGTCCGTGACGTCGAGCAGGAGCGGCGCGCCCGCGCCCCCCGCTGCGCGGACTTCATCCGCCACTCTCGTGCACCCCTGTTGATCGCGCCCGGCGACGAGGACGAAGGCCCCCATGCGCCCCAGCTCGCTGCAGACGACGGCGCCGATGCCGCCGCCGCCGCCGGTGACGAGTGCCACGTGTTCCGCGCTCATTCGCTCACTCCGCCCGTCCGAACGCCATGACGTGCTGCCAGGGGAGCTCGTCGAACTCCTCGACGAGTCGGAATCCGTTCCCCTCGAGCTCCTTCCGGATCTGCGCCTTCGACATCTTGTGCAGGCGCTTGATCGGGACGTCGGGATCCTCCGCGCGGAACTCGACGAGGACGACGCGCCCGTCGGGCCGGAGCGCGCTGCGAATCCCGGCCAGCACCTGCTCGGGATAGGAAATCTCGTGGTAGACGTCCGCGAGCAGCACGAGGTCGCAGGAGTCCGGCGGCAGCTTGGGATCGGCGAGGGTTCCGAGGATGCGCTCGATGTTGTCGAGCTGGGCCTCGGCGGCACGGACGCGAAGCATGTCGAGCATCTGCTGCTGGATGTCGACGGCGAACACCTTCCCCCCGGGCCCCACGAGCTCCGCCAGCAGAAGCGTATGGAACCCGTTCCCGCACCCGAGGTCGCAGACGACCTGACCCGGCTTCACGGCGAGCGCCGCGAGCAGGCGCGCCGTGTGCTCCTCACTCTCGCGCGTCTCGCGCAGCAGCCACTCCGCGCCCTTCCAGTGCATCGTCTGGGCGATCTCGCGACCCTCGTAGTGCGTGAGCGGCGGGGGGAGCGCGACGGCATCCGTCTCGGACGCGAGCGCGCCGGGCTGCGAATCGCCGGGGATCCCAGCCCCTGGACCGCCCGTGGCCCGCACCGGTGACGAGAACTCGTCGGCGACGCCCGTCGCTGCCGGGGCCGCTACCTCCGGCGTCGATTCGCTGCGGCATGCGCCGCCCGTGAAGGCGACGCAGGCGAGCAGGCTCACGCAGAGCCGCGCAGACGTCGGGACCATCCCGCGAGTGTACGCCTTCGAGCATGACGACGCGCCCGCCGCCGACGTCGCCTTCAGAGCGGCGGACGATCGGTAGAGTCCCGGATCGCCCGCCGCTCGCCTACACGGCGGGCGCTGGTGACTCGGGCGCCGCGCTCCCCCACGTCGCTCCGAGCGGGAACGCGACACCGCACCCCGGCTTCACTCGTGCCCCCGAGAGCGCGAACGCCGTCTGCGGGAGCGAGCGCGCAGCGGCCGTGGGGGCGGCGCGTCCAGGAACGAAGCGCGGCCGCGCCCGAGCCCTCGCGGGCGGCCGCCGGCCCAGGCGGGATCGGGGCAGCGCGCCCGGGTGACAATCAGCGCTCGTCCTCCGCCTCGTCATCCCCCGCGTAGCCGAGCATCCTCAGGTCCTCAGCCGTTCGCTTGGCGAGCCCCTTGTGAAAGCTGGGCTCGAGCGGTTCCGTCCGTCGCCTCCACGCGTCGAGGATCGCCGCCATCTCAGCCGACACCGCCTCGTGCGCGAGATTCGTGAGCTCGCCGGGGTCCGCTTCCAGGTCGTAGAGCTCGGCCGGGTAGCGGTCGTCTTCGTAGACGATGTACTTGAAGCGACCGGAAAACACGCACCACGATTGCGTGCGTTCCTGCGACTCCTTGTCCTTCCGCCCCTTGGTCGTCGCGGCGAAGACGGGCAAGGTGTCCGATTCACCCCCACGCAGCAGCGAATAGTGCGAGCGGCCCTGCGCCTTCCGCGAAGGAGACGCCCCCAGGAGATCGAGCAGTGTCGGCATGATGTCGATGGACTGCACGAGCCTGTCGATGCGGCGCCCACCCTCTAAGTTGGGGACGCGGAGAATGAAGGGTACGCGCAGGAGCTCCTGGTACAGCGAATGCTGGTGCCCTAGCTCGCCGTGCTCGAGAAACTCATCCCCGTGGTCGGACGTGACGACGATCACGGTGTTCTCGTAGAGGCCGCGCTCCTTCAGCGACGCTATCAGTTGTCCCACGTGGTGGTCCACCCACGCGATCTCACCGTCGTACAGGGCGAGAACGTGTTCGAGGTCGCGCTCATCCATGCCGTCGTACACCTCTGTGCCGCTGATGAATTCGCGACCCGTGATCGAGCCCGCGTAGTCCGGGTCGAACATCCGATCGTAAGGCGGGGGCGGCTGGTAGTCGTAGTGGACGTCCCAATAGTGCAGGAAGAGGAAGAACGGTGGTTCGACTTCATCGAGCATGCGCATGGCCGTCGCGTTGATCGTGGGACTCGTGACCACGCGATGGCTGCGCTTGTGACCCCCCTGAGCGATCGAGTCGTCGTACTGGGCGAAGCCTCGGCGCAGCCCGAACTGGGCCTGCATGAAAGGCCCGCTGACGACGGCACGATTGTCGTAGCCCTCGGCTTTCAACATGCGCGCGAGCGTGCGAACACCTACGGGCAGGCGCCGCTCCTTGCTCGTCACCTGGTGCGTGCGCGGATACGTGGACGTCAGGAGGGATGCGTGAGACGGCAGTGTCCACGGGGCCTGGGCGATCGTGTTCTCGAAGAGGATGCCTTCTGCCGCGAGCGCGTCGAGCGCTGGGCTGGTCTCACGCTCGTATCCGTAGCAGTGCAGGTGGTCCGCGCGCAGGCTGTCGATCGAGATCAGGAGCAGGTTGGCGCCACGCGCCGGAGCGTCGTCCTGGGTCGTGATGACGGCGGAGTAGGAGTACGGAACGTAGTGCGCCCACAGCGCGATGAGCCCGGCGAGCAGGGGCAGAGCGAGCCGCCCGCGACCCGGCTGGAACAGCGACTTCACGTGCCGCGCGCCGTTGACAGCGAACAGGATCCAGAAGGGCATCAATGGGAGCCTGTACCGCGAGTCCGAGATGATCAACACGCAGACGAGCACGCTCCCGAGGATGAAGAGCCCCATGAGCGCCTGCTGCTGGTTCGCAAAGCCGCGGACGAGCCCGATGACCCCGAAGAACATCGCCAGCATGCAACTGAACATGACGCACAGGATGAGCGGCTCGCCGACCACGCTTGGCAAACTCCCGTACCGGTCATCCCGAACGTAGCGCACGAGCATCGACGTCGGGTTGAGGAGCGCACCTGTTCGATAGATCGTGTTGCGCAGGTACCTTCCTGGGTACTCGATGACGTAACCGAGCGCCGCGCGCACTTCCGCGTTGTTGCGCTCGACGATCCCCTCGACATCGACGCGCTCGCGGAGGGGCGGAGGACCCGCATAGTCCTGAAGCTCCTGTCCCCGCAGCCGCTTCAGGCCGAAATCAAAGTTCTCCGGACGCACGGCGTTCACGTTCTTGTAGAGGACGTTGCCCGTGTTGCTGTCGATCAAGAGGAAACTGCCGTAGCGCAACGTGTTCCGAATGGACCAGGGGCCCACGACGAGCGCCATGCCGGCCAGGAAGAGCCCCACCGACAGGAGTCTTCGGCCCTTCTCCGCCTTGCCCGCGAAGAACATCCACAGGATGATGAGCGGCACCTGGGCCATGAAGACCGACCGCGTGAGTGCCGCGAGGCCCCCGAGGACGCCCGCCAAGAGCGCCCCCTTGGGGTCGCTGCCGGCCCGACGGCGCACGAGCACCGCCGCCGTCGCGAGCACGAAGAAGATGTAGACGGTCTCGCTCAGGAGGTACTGCGAGAAGAACACGAGCGGCGGGTAGAAGGCAACGGCCGCAGCGGCGAGCTGGCCCGTCCGCACCGAGAACGAACGCCGCGCGATCACCCAGACGAGCAGCACGGACAAGCTCGAGAGCAGCACCTGAACGACCCGCGCAGCGAGCTCGAAGTGCTCCTCGCCCACAGCCTGCATGCAAGCCGCGAGGAAGTACGGGAAGATCGGCGAGGCATGGGCCTCGTCCCAGTAGGGGTTGCTATAGGACGGCGTGCCGTCAGCGACGATCGCCTTGGCGCCCTCGATGTACAGGCGCTCGTCGACGGTGGAACGCGTCTGGACGAGAGCGAAGACGAGCCCCAGCTTGAGGAGCGCCGACACCACGACGACGATGATCACCGATAGCCGCGCGCGCCGGCCGGTCTCGGCCGCGTCTCGTTCGTCAGGCTCGACGTGTGCCACGGGGCGTGCGCGATGTGAACTGCAAGGGGCGAAGGGGTGTCTTGGTCGTCATCCCCGACATGGCCGATGGGTCGAGCGGTGCACGCGAACAACCTGTCCCACTCCGAGATCGAAGCGATCTATGTTCCGCTTTCGGTGCCCGCATCGCTGAATTGTAGAGGGTGACCGGGAGGTATACGGATCAATTCCGCACGCGTCCGCCCGGGGATCACCTGGATACGTCGGAGGGCTGCGGTAACAAGGGCGATCCCGTCTACAACGAAATCGACATCACCCCTGGTCGAGCGCAGTTTATCTCCGATCCGTACGACGCGGGCATCCCGCGGGCATCCGTTGGGTGGATGATGCCCTGGGGACTTCGTAGCGTTCTTGGATGCGCGCGACGAGCTCTCGAGCACCGTGCTGATCCTGACGTCCGATCACGGCGAAGAGTTCATGGAGCACGGTCAGGTCGGTCACCAGCGAACGCTGCACATCGAGTCGCTCCACGATCCGTTGATCGTGGTTGCGCCGACGCTCGAGCGACGCGTCGTCGAGGCCGGAGCGAGTCTGGCCGACGTCATGCCGACTATTCTCGAGCTGCTGGACATCGGCCTGCCGCCTTCGCTGCTGGGGCGCTCCCGGCCTGCCCTGGCCCGTGGTGGGACGCACGGCGTGCCCGGGAGCGGCGGGGTGCGTGCCGGCAAGGCGCTTCGATTCATGTGCAGGGGAGACTCGGAGCCCCTGCGACGTAGCCGGCGCGGATCCAGTCGATTCTGAGCGATCCGTTAGTTTAACGACAGGCTGCTGGGAGGCTGTCGCGCATGGCAGAATCCGCGCAGCACCGATCCTCGGCCGCAGCTCCGCGTTGCGGCAAGTCACCCGATAGCATAGCCATGGGGAACTTGCCGCGCCGCGATCTGCAACCGATGCTCGGCACCCCGCGACGCCCGCTATGGGCGGCCGCCTCCTAACGGCGGACGCCGGAACACCGGGCGCCGCGCCCCCCCGCCATGCGAACCCGCCACGAGATCCCGGCCGCGCGCTGGCCCTCGCGCGAAGAGGTTGCGGCGAGTCGGCTCTACTCCCCGATCCGCATCGGGCCGATCGAGGCGCGCACCCGCACGTGGGTGCCGGCGATGGTGCCCTGGCGCTCGACCGAGGACGGCCACGTCACCCGCGACGTCCTCGACTGGTACGGACGGTTCGCGGAGGGGCGACCCGGCGTGCTCGTCGTCGAGGCCACGGGGATCCGAGATGTGCCCAGCGGGCCCCTCTTGCGCATCGGACACGATCGCTTCCTGCCCGGCCTGCGCGAGCTCACGCGTGTCGTGCGCGAGCGCTCGTCGGGCGCGACGCGTCTCTTCATCCAGACGATCGACTTCCTGCGCATCCGCCGGCGCCCCGAGAAGGCGCGCTTCGTGCGCGAGTTCCTCGCGCTGCGGCCCGTCCATCGGGAACGCGCGAGCGCGCTCCCGGGCTGCGCGCACCTCCTGGACGCCGACGAGCAAGCTTTCCGCGAGGCGCTCCTCGCCCTGCCCCACGCGGCCCTGCTCGGGCTGCTCGACGAGCGCGAGGTCGAGGCGCTCGAGCGCGGAGCTCGCGAGCGCGTCTCGGACGTGCACCTCCCGCATGTGGCCGCGCTGCCGCGCGTGCTGCCCGGGCTGTTCGCCGACGCCGCCGAACGGGCGCGCGCCGCGGGCTTCGACGGCGTCGAGCTCCACTACGCGCACGCCTACACGATGGCGTCGTTCCTCTCGCGGCTGAACGAGCGCCCGGACGGCTACGGCGGCTCGCGGGAAGGCCGCCTGCGGTTGCCGCTCGAAGTGTTCCAGGCCGTCCGCGCGCGCGTCGGCGAGGGTTTCGCGGTCGGTTGCCGGCTGCTCGGTGACGAGGTGATCGCGGGTGGGAGCCGGATCGCCGACGCCGCGTACTACGCAACCGAGCTCGCGCGCGCCGGGATGGACTTCGTGTCGACGTCGAAGGGCGGGAAGTTCGAGGACGCGAAGCAGCCCAGGGTCGGCGAGGCGGCGTACCCCTACACGGGCCCGAGCGGGCACGAGTGCATGCCGACGGTGTTCGCGGACGGTCCAGGGCCGATCGGGCGCAACCTGCCGCTCTCGCACGCCATCCGCGACGCGATCCGAGCGGCCGGACTCGAGACACCCGTCATCGGCGCGGGCGGCCTCAACTCGTTCGAGATCGCCGAGGGCGCGCTCGAGCACGGCGACTGCGACATCGTCGCCGCGGCGCGGCAATCGCTCGCGGATCCGGACTGGTGGCGCAAGCTCGAGCTCGGCCGCGGCGCCGAGATCCGCCGCTGCCTCTACACGAACTACTGCGAGGGCCTCGACCAGCGCCACAAGCAGGTCACCTGCCAGCTCTGGGACCGCGACTTCGCCCAGGCCGACGCCCACGGTCGCGACGGCGCCCTCGCCCGTTCGCGTGACGGCAAGCGCCGGCTCGTCGCGCCGCCCTGGGGGCCGTAGACACGTCGGGTCGAGGGCAACCCGATCCATACATCCTCCCCGGCAACCGATCGTCAGATTGGGTCTATCCTCTGGAAGACCCGGCAGACTCGAGCACGCTCGAGTGCTTCAACAATCCTTTCGATCGAGGTTGCGCCATGCGTACACGAATAGGCCTCTCGCTCCTGCTCTCGGTGACCGCCATCTCCGCGTCTTCCTCCGCCCAGACCGTCCTCCGTACCCTCGACGACCCGACGCTCACCTTCGACTTCGGCTACGACGTGAGCGCGCTCGGCGACGTGACCGGCGACGGCCTGCCGGACATCGCGGTCGGGGGACCGAACACCGGCGGTGGGACCGGGGGGGTGCGCGTGTTCGACGGGCAGTCGGGTGCACTGGTCCACACGCTCGCGAGCCCGTTCGCAAACGATATGTACGGCTTCGCGATCGACGACGCGGGCGACGTCGACGGCGACACCGTGACGGACATCATCATCGGCGGGCCGGGCTCGCCGTTGGGATTCCCGATACCAGTCCCCGGCATCGTCCAGGTGATCTCGGGCGCGACGGGCGGCGTGATCCACACGATCGGCGGTCCGAACATCATCCAGCTCGGCTACGCCGTCGCCGGCCTCGACGACCTCGACGGGGACGGCCGCGCGGAGTTCGCCGTCGGCGCGAACCTCGACTTCACGAACGGCGCCGAGGCCGGGAGCGTCACGGTGTACTCCGGACTCAATGCGTCGCCGCTCTACACCGTGCACGGCGCGAGCGCCGACGTGCGCTACGGCAGCGCGCTCGCGAGCATCGCGGACGTGAACGGGGACGGCAAGCGCGACCTGCTCGTCGGCGCGCCGGGCGGGCTGTACGTCGACCTGCTCTCGGGCCTGGACGGCACGCTCATCCGCACCTTCACGACGCCGATCGTGGGCGCTTCCGACTTCGGCTGGTCGGTCGACGGCGCGGGCGACATCGACGGGGACGGGATCGAGGACGTGATCGTCGGTGCGCCGCGGGAGTTCACGAACAACGGGACCGAGTCAGGGGCCGCGCGTGTGTTCTCGGGCAGGACGGGCACGCTCCTGTTCACGATGATCGGCGGCTTCAGCAACGATCGCCTGGGATTCGACGTCTCGGGCGCCGGTGACATCGACCTCGACGGCACGCCGGACATCCTGATCGGCGCGACGCTCACGAACTCGAGCTCCTTCTTCCCGACCGGCCTGGTCTTCGGCGTCTCGGGCGCGGACTGGTCGACGCTCTTCATCCTCCATGGCGGGAGCATCGCGGCCCAGATGGGCTGGTCGGTGGACGAGCTCGGCGACACGAACGGGAACGGCTTCCTCGAGCTCGTCGCGGGCGTCCCCGGGCTCGCGGAGGCACGGCAGGTCGACACGGGCCCGGACACGTTCGGCACCAACTATTGCGTCGGGGCCGCGAACTCGACGGGCAACACCGCGATCATCTCCGCCTCGGGCAGCGTCAGCGTCCTGGCGAACGACCTGATCCTGTACGCCTACGAGCTGCCCGCGTCTCAGAACGGCCTCTTCTACTACGGTCCCTTCCCGGTGCAGGTCCCGTTCGGCAACGGTTTCCGGTGCATCGACGCCGGCGCGACGGGCTTCGCGCGCCTGTCGATCGAGCAGGCCACGTCCACCGGGTTGATTGCCCACCACCTCGACAACACGAACCCGCCCACCGCGGCGACCCTGATCACGGCCGGCTCGACGTGGCACTTCCAGAGTTGGTACCGCGACCCGGCGGCGGGCGGCGCGTTCTTCAACCTCTCGGACGGGCTGATCCTGACGTTCCAGCCCTGATACGGAGTCAGACACGAATCCGGGTCGGCCTACGTGTTCGAGCTCGTCGGCACGGCCTGGACGGAAACGGCAAAGCCCGTCCCCAGCGGTGCCGCGCTCGTGGGCCGGTTCGGGATCGGCGTCTCGCTGCCTGGCTCGACCGCGGTCCGCGGTGCGACCCACCTTGTCAGCAGGCAGGTTTGGACGGCGGAATATTGCAAAATTTGTGAAGTTACCTCTCACGTTCCGCAGGTCTCGATTGGGTTTCCGACCATTTTCGAGCTGGGTGGACGGTGGTAGCCGGCCGTGTCGAGCGCTTCGTATGAGTTCTATCGGCCAGAGTCGGTCTGGCCGCACGGTTTTGGTGCGTCGATTTTTGTAATTTGACTTACGTCGGTGGCATCGACGTAAGTCGTGAATTTCACGAGTTACGTCAAGGTGATCGTCGTAAGTGTTTCTGGATGAAGATGGATCCTTGATGGGACGGTGGACGTTGTTTGAATTGAGCGCATGCCCCGCAAGAAGCCGCTCAAGAGAAACAGGCCGGCGCCGGCGCGTTCGAACCGCGCGCGAGCCGGCGGCCAGAGCCTGAGATGCCACACGGTCGGCGCCTTGCCGATCATTGACCGCGTGTTGAATCGGATGCGTCTGTCTGAGTTCGTGCAGGACTACCTCCCGCG
>SMVQ01000040.1 GCA_004357655.1 Planctomycetota bacterium | reverse complement strand
TACCTGGTACGTCGACGACGACGCTCCCTCGGACCCAGGCCCGGGCAACCCGTTCGTCAGCGACCCCAACGAGGACGGCACGCCCGTGCATCCCTTCGACACCATCCAGGAAGGGATCGACGCGGCCATGGGCGGCGACTTCGTCCAAGTGTTGTCGGGGACCTACTACGAGCTCGGGACGCTCGATCTCCTCGGCAAGCAGATCACCGTCAAGAGCTCGGAAGGGCCGAGCGCAACGACGATCGACGGCTCGGCGCTCCTTGCCGCGGTCGTCCGAGCGGAGAACGGTGAGACCGCCGCGACGGTGCTGGCCGGCTTCACGATCCTCGGCGGCAACCCCGGCACGGACGTCGGCGACGACGGCGGAGGGATGCGCATCGTCGCGAGCAGCCCGACGATCCGCAACTGCGTCTTCCGCGACAACGTGGCGCGAATCGGAGGTGGCGTGTTCACGCAGGACTCGAACACAGCGTTCAGGAAGTGTGTCTTCCTGAACAACGACGCTGCGTGGCAGGGCGGTGGCCTCTACACCGACAGGGGCCAGGTCACGCTCGACAAGTGCCGGTTCGAGGGCAACTACAGCGGCGTCGGGGGCGGCGGGCTCATCCGTCGGACGGATGCAGCCGGCATGTTGACGGTGCGTGATTGCACTTTCCTCGCGAACACGACCGACGGCATTGGAGCCGGCCTCTCGAAGTGGGACACGGGTGGCCTCGTCGTCGAGCGCACGCACTTCGTAGGAAACTCGGCGTCAAATGCCGGCGGGGGGGCCTTCATCAACGGGGGTGGAGTCGTACGGGACAGCGTCTTCAACGCAAACACCTCGGGCAGCGAGGGCGGCGGGCTGGCGGCGTGGTCGTTCGGGCTCGTCGTGCTCTCCGGCTCGACCTTCGTCGACAACGTCGGGTACGGCCTGTGGACGGGATCGTCCGGCAGTATCCACGCGACGAGCCTCATCCTGTGGAACAGCGCGCCCGCGGAGATCGCGGGGTCGAGCATCCTCGTGAGCTACAGCGATGTGCTGGGCGGCTACGCGGGCACAAACATCGACGTCTTGCCTTTGTTCGTGAACCCCGCGGGTCCGGACGGCATGCTCGGCACGCTCGACGACGACCTGCGCCTGCGGTCGGACTCGCCCTGCATCGACGCCGGGGACACGTCGATCGTCGCCGGTCAGTCGAGCGCTGGATTCCCGACCGACGTCCTGGGGCACCCGCGCTCGGTGAACGACCCGAACACTCCGGGCACCGGTATCGCGCTGCTCGGAACGATGGTCGACCAGGGTGCCTACGAGTTCCAGCCCAACCCGTGTGCCATCGCGACTCAGCGCTTCCCCTGAGCGCGAGCACTCTCCGCTAGCGTCCCTCTGCCTCGTCCGTCCGGTCGGGGGGGAGGGACGCTCTCCGTTTCACGCGTCGTTCCCGGTGGTCATCCAGTGGAGGAGCCAGGCCCGCGCCGCGTGCCAGTCGCGCGTCACCGTCGGACGCGTCACGCCGAGCACGGTCGCCGTCTCGTCCTCGGTCAGTCCCGCGAAGAAGCGCAGCTCGACGACCTTTGCGGCGCGTTCGCTGTGTATCTTCAGTTTCTCGAGACCCTCGTCGAGCGCAAGGACGTCGAGCTCGTTTCCGACGTTGAAGTCGCTCGGAAACTCGGTGTGCAGCGTCTCGCGCACCGCGCCGCCGCCGCGCTTGTCGCGCGCGCGCCCCCGAGCGTGATCGACGAGGATCCGCCGCATCGCGAGGCTGGCTACCCCGAGAAAGTGGGAGCGGTTCTTCCAAGCGACCCCCTCCTGGCTTGCAAGCTTCATCCACGCTTCGTGCACGAGCGCCGTCGGCTGCAGCGTGTGATCGGCTCGCTCGTGCCGAAGTGCGAAATCTGCGAGCCTCCGTAGCTCGGCGTAGACCGTGTTGACGACCTGTGCGGACGCTCGAGCGTCGCTGCCTTCAGGGAGCGCAGCGAGGAATTGCGTCACCTCACCGGGCGGCGGGGTGTTCTCGTCGGGGGAGCTCGACACGCCACCACTCTAGGAGCCATGAGCCCCGCGGCAGCCGAGATTCTCGACTGAGCCGCAATCGCAAGACCCATGACGAGCCTGACTGCCGAGAGCTCGAGACGTCTTACCGCTGTTCTCCTCCGCGGGGACGTCGAAGGTCGGTGTGTGTCAAGCATGATGTCGTCGGTTCAAGTCCGATCAGCCGCTCCACTTCGCGTTCAAGTCAAGCGGCGGAAATCACGGTCATCGCTCGAACGTTTAGAGCGGCAGCGTGACCTCGAGCAGGATGCCGATGGCGAACGTCAATGGGCCCGAGTTCATCGTCCACGGCTTGCCGCCCTGGTTCAGCATGCGCATCTGGACGTCGCGGTGGGGACGGGGCCCACGATCTTGCACACCGGTCGTGGGGGCACGATCCCGTTCGGAGGTGCGAGGTCCAGGGAGGAGCTGCCGAGGGCGGCGTTCAGTTGCGTGACGGCGTCCGCCAGGATCCCGTGTTCGTCGCCTCGTACTGAGGGTGTCTTCAGGCCGCGGATCTCGAGCGTGCGGGCGTCGACGGGGACCGTGAGGGTCGACCATTCGTGGATCAAGCGGCCGAAGCCTTCCATTTCGAAGAGACTGCGTTGGATGTTGCCCTTCATGAACGCGAACTTCTGCGGGGAGAGCGCGGCGGAATCTCGGGCGTTGAGTTGGACCGTGAAGAGGCGGATGTTGGCGTCGCAATAGACATGGGACATGGGGTGTGCTTGCGTGGGTTGCGTGGTCAGGGGGCAGCGCTCTTGGCGATACGGATTCCGTTCTGGGGGCTGGGGCGGTCGAAGGGGAAGGAGTTGGCGGGGCAGAGGCCGTAGGGCAGGGTCCAGTCCGGGTTGAGGTAGCAGTCTCCGCCCAGGCTCAGGCGCATGTCGCGTTGGGGGACGCGGCGGTCGCCGTCGCGCGACACGTCCATGGTCTCCGTCCACTCCGCGACGTTTCCGAAGGTGTTCTTGAGGCCGTGGGGACCGGCGGAGGAGGGGGGGGACCAGGTGACGGGGCGAATCGCAGCGCCGTAGGCTTCCAGGGTGGTCGCGGGGTCGGTGGGGTAGATGTGGCCGCCCTCGAGGTTGGCGCGGGTGAGGGCTTCGCGCGCGTCGTCGCCCCAGGGGTAGAGGCGGCGGTCCGTGCCGCGTGCGGCGCGCTCCCATTCGAGGGCGGTCGGGAGGCGGCCGCCGGCCCACTCGGCGTAGAGCGTGAAGCCCCTCTGACTGACGCCGGAGACGGGGCGGTCGAGGAGCGCCGCGGGGCAGCGGCCCTCGGGCCAGAAGTAGGGCGGCTCGACGTCGATGCCGCGGTCGGTTTCGGGCAGCGCGGCGAGCGCTTCGAGGAAGCGTGTGTAGTCGGCGTTCGAGCGCTGGAACACGTAGAGGATCGCGACACCGGCCAGCAGCATCGCCGCGGCGCCGGCGAGCTCGCGGCGGGAGCGCAGGAGCAGGCGGCCGGCGCGGTGGGCGACCGACGAGCGGCGGCCCTCGATCGCCTCGTGGTTCAGGAAGCGCCGCAGGTCGCGCGCGAGCTCGGCCATCGACTGGTAGCGCTGGTCGGGGCTCTTCTCGAGACACATCATGCAGATCGTCTCGAGGTCGCGCGGCACGCGCGGGTTCAGCTTGCGGATCCGGCGCGATTCCTTGAAGGCGACGGCCGCGATGATCTCCTGCGGCGTCGAGCCGTCGAAGGCGCGCTCGAGCGACAGCATCTCGTACAGGCACGCGCCGAGCGAGAAGATGTCCGTGCGGTGATCGACGGGGATCGTCTTGCCGTGCACCTGCTCCGGGCTCATGTAGTTGTAGGTGCCCGCGAGCTCGCCCGGGCCCGAGATGCTCTCCGCTTCGAGGTCTTTCGCCAGCCCGAAGTCGACGAGGCGCGCGTCGCCGGTCGGGTCGATCAGGATGTTCTTGGGCTTGAGGTCGCGGTGGATGATCTTGCGCTCGTGCGCGTGGTCGAGCGCCTCGGCGACCTGGACGGTGAGCAGCGCGCACTTGCGGAACCAGGCGCCCTCGTCGCCCGACGTGCCCTTGCCGCGGCGGCGCCGGCGCTCGTCGATCGCGTCCGCCAGGTTGCCGCCTTCGATCAGCTCCATGGCGAACCAAGGCGTGCCGTCTTGTTCGCCTGCGGCGAGGACTTTGATGATCGTCGGGTGGTTCAAGCGGCCGGCCGAGAGCGCTTCGCGGCGAAAGCGCTCCAGGGCGCGCGCGGAGAAGTTCAGGTGCGGCAGCAGGACCTTGAGCGCGACCTCCCGATCGAGCGCGAGCTGGCGCGCGCGGTACACGATGCCCTGCCCGCCCTTGTCGAGCTCGTCGACAACGAGGAAGTCGCCGAGACGCCGGCCGATCAGCGTCTCGTCGGGCAGCTCCGCGCGGCGCCGGTTCAGCGTGCGCTGCAGCTCGATCACGCTCTCGAGCCGCTTCAGTACGGCGGCGCGCGAGCTCTCGGGGATGTGCGCGCAGAGCATGTCGAGGTCGATCTCCCGGCCCTCCTCTAGCAGGGTCAGGACCTCGACCATCACCCGGGTGACGTCGCTCTCGGTTCGCTCGTCCATCCGCTCCTCCGGGCTTATTGTGCCAAGAATACGGGTACGGGCGCGCGCGCGAGCAGGATGTCGGCGATGCGCTGCGAGACCCGGCCGCCGACGGGGCCGATCAGCTCGCGGGTGGCGCGCCGGCGCTGCCCGGCGAGGCGGTCGGGATCGGCGAGCTCCTCCTCGACGACCCGCCGCAGATCCCGGTAGCGCTCAGCGTGGGCGGCGACGCCCGCGAACTCGTCGAAGACCTCGCACATCCGTCTTCGAAAACGGTAGCGGAAGGGCCCGCGCCGGAAGATGTTGACGTGCAGGAAGTCGCACCAGACGGCGTGCTTGGCGAAATAGGTGCTGCAAGCGGGCTCGCCGCCGAACTCTCGTCCGACGCATCCTCGGCCGAGGACCTGGTGCTGGAGACCTCGTCGCGGGCGCTGACGAAGCCCCCGCGGAGCCCCTTGTTCCTGCGCGCTCGGCGGGGCCGGGCGCTGACGTCCAAGACAATGCTGGGAACCGCGACGAGCCGGAGTACTCGCCGAGAGGGCAACCGAGCAGGCAGAGGGTCGACTCGGCGTCGTCGGCGCCGTGCCCGGAAGTCGCCCAATCGAACCGCGCTGGAGGCTGCGGTGATCGATCGCGTGAAACGCACAGCCACCCCCGGCTTCCTTCGCCCAACTTGAAGGATTGCTGCTAGGGCCAGGAGAGCGTCGCCTCCGACGCGTCGGGGAAGCGCCACTCCTTCGTGATCCAGTCGCCGTCCTCGTCGAAGCCCTCGAGTCGAAGCAGGGTGCCGTGCGCGATGGCGGGGAAGCGCCAGCCGTCGGGCGAGCGCCGGGCGGGTGGTGCCTGGGGCGGGAACGGGAAATCTCGCATCCCGCCGAGCTCGATCACGAATACGGCCGGCGCGGGTCCGTGGGGATCGCGGCAGCGGACGAGGAGGTCGCCGCATGCGGTTTCCAGCAGGAGCGGTGCTTCGGCGCTCGCCTCGACCCAGCCCGAGAGTCCCGGGTCGGTGTGCAAATCGGTCGTCACGCGGAAGTAGTAGCGTCCAGCCAGTGGCGGGACGAGCACGCGGTTGCCCTCGGTCACGAGCGCCTCGACCTGAAATCCGAACTCGGAGCCGGGATCGAGAGGGGTCAGCGACAGGCTTCGGATCCCCTCGAGCGGACGCCCGCGGTGGCGGACCATCAGCTCGATCGTGGGCTCGAGCTCCTCGAGCACGACCTCGAGCGAGCTCCCATCGGTCAGGTCCACGAACCGGAGGAGCGCGCCGTGGGAGACGCCGTATTCACCCGCCTCCAGGTCATCGAACACGAACGCACCGCTCCCGTCCGCCTTGGTAGTCGACTGGATCGCGTAGAAATTGGCCGCTCGCCTGCGCATGAGGAGCACGTCGGCACCGCTGGTCGACTCTCCTTTCAGAATCAGCCGCCCCCGGATCTCCGCGCGCGGCACGAGCCGGAGGTCCTGCGTCGCGCCCTCGCGGCCGAGCATGATCGTCGCCTGCGCGCTGTTGCCGAATTCGCCATGCACGGCCTGGAGGCGCAAGACCCCCTGGCGGAGAGCCTCGAAGCGGTACGCCCCTTCGGTGTCGGTGATCGCCTTCTCCTCGCCGCCCCTTCGCGGACGGACGGTGACCACCGCGCCCGAGATGGGTTGCCCCTCGGCGTCGCGCACGGTGCCCGTGAGGTCGGCGTCAGCGAGCTCGATCGTCCCGAGATCCGTGACGCGTCCCGCCGTGACCTCGACGCTCGGGAGCAATGCGTGGCCGAGGCCCGCGACGACGACCAGCGCGTCGAAGGTCCCCGGATGGATCGCCCGCGAGCGGAAACGGCCGTCCGTGAGCTCGAGCACGTGCCCGTAGGCGTACGGATCCGGCAGGTTCACCGGATCGTTCGTGCGGCGCCGAGGCAGCAACAGCTCGAGCACGACGGTCCGCTCCTCGTCTTGCGCGAGCCCGGCGATGCGTCCTTCGAGCGCACCGGCGCGCGCGTCGATCCACACTTCGAGATCCGCTGCGGGAGCCTCGATCAACACGCGGGCGACGTCTCCCAGCTCGCGCGCCACGGTCCGCCGGTACGTTCCGTTCTCGAGGCGGTTGTTCACGGTGTCGACCTGGACCACCCGCAACAACGCCGGCCCCCACGACACCGACGCCGTGAAGTGCCCGTCCGCGTCCAGCCAGAGCGGTCCGGCGAGCCGCTCTCCGGCGCGGTACAGCTCGACCATGAAGTCGGCGGGCGTCAGGCCGAAGGATGAGCGGACCGTGCCCGCCACCCGCACCGCATTCGGGACCACGATCGGATCGAGCTCGAGCTGCCGGCCCGAGGGTACGTCGATCTCCAGCGTGTCGATCCCGACCGCCGGAATGGAGATCAGGGCCTTGCCGGCCGGGACGTCCTCGAAAGCGAAGCCTCCCTCGCCATCGATGAACGCCTGCCTGGGAGAGTAGAGCCCGCGGCTCGAATCGAGGTCGACTAGGCCACCGACTGGCGTGCCGTCCGCATGCGTCACGATTCCGGAGATCGACCCCGGGAAACTGTGCACGAAGCGCCGGCGAAGGATGCGCGTCCGCGCGTCGATCGACGGAAAATTCGGCTCGCCGAGCCCCGCGCCGCCGATGCGAATCATCAACGCGCTCGAGCACGGGATGCCGTTCAGGGTGCAGCGCCCGAATGCGTCCGTCAGGCCCTCGACGTTCTCGTTCATCGTCCATGCGCGCGGGTGACTGCTGATCGAGACCATGGCCCGCACCCAGACGACGGTGTTCGCGACCGGCGCCCCCTCGGCGTCGACGATCTCCAGCTCGAGCACACCGAGCGGCAGGGTCTCGACGACGAGGACGCCCTCCGGCGTGCGCGGGATCTCCTCCGCCCAGACCTTGCGTTCAAGGAACCCCGCGCCGCGGAAGATCAGGAGCTGGTCCAGCGCCGGCAGCTCGGCGAGCTCGAAGCGTCCTTGCTCGTCGGTGCGCACGACCTCGCGCGGCTCGACCTCCGCAGCGCCTTTCGCGTTGGGATCGCTCTCGATCCAGACAGCGATGCCAGCGACCGGGGTCTCGAGCCCCCGGATCACGACCAGGCCGTCGAGCGCCGGCGGCGAAGCCGGTACGACCGCCGCCGTGCGCGCGTCGGCTGCGATGGCCGGCGCCGAGAGCGTCACGGACTCGCCCTCTACGCTCTCCGATTCGATCGACGCGAGCTCGGCATCATCGGTCGCCGCGTTCGCCCGCGACGCCGACTCGGCCGGCCACCCGAGTCCCTGCCACGCGAGGATACCCAGGAACAGCGCGATCCCTGCCGAGACCGCGATCGTCATCGACTTCGTCATGGTCCATACCCCCGCGGAGATTGCGACTGATTTCCAGAGCGGGACACGCATGCCGGGAACGAGGAGGGCGGACCACGCGCGGTGGTCACCGCCGTGCTCGGCGTCGAAACGGTCGCGCAGCTTGGCCAGCCCGCGCCGGATGCGGTTGCGCACCGTCGAGCCCGGGACGCCCAGCCGGCGCGCGACCTCGTCGGTCGAGAGCTCTTCGAGGAAGCGCAGGAGCAGCGTCGAGCGATAGGGCTCCTCCAGCTCGAGGACGGCGGACCCGACGCGCTGCAGGAGCTCGGCCCGCGCCAGGAGCCGCGCGGGATCCGTCTCGTCGATGTCGGGCCGCGCGGCGCGTTCCTCGCGCGCCCGGACGACGCGCTCCCGGCGCCGATGGAGACGCGCGAAGTTGCCGAGCACGCGCGCCAGCCACGGGCGCGGCGCGTCCTGATGACGCATCCGCCCCTCCAGCGCGGCGACCCAGGTGTCCTGGACCACGTCCTCACGGTCGTGCTCGTCGTGCACCAGCGCCCGCGCCAGCCCACGTACCCAGCGCCCGTGCTCGAGGACCAGGTCGGTCCCGCTGTCCTGCGGTTCGTGCGCCATGCCACCGGTTCAATGGACCCGAGGCCCGGATTGTCGCAGGAATCGCGGAGATCGGCTCGGCTCCATCCCCGTCGAGGAGTTCCCGATGATCGCGCAGGACGAGTGTCGCGCCCCAGCCGGGTGGACCCAAGGGCACGGCAGCCACGAGGCGCCCACCCTCGTCGTGGAAGTCGCCCTCGTCCCGCGGATAAGTAATTCGAGCGGCCTCGCCGAGGACCCCGCCAGGGCGGAACCTGATCCATGCCCCTGACGTGGGCATGGCGAAGCGCCGGATCGGGCTCAGAGCTCTCCCGCTCGAGAGTTCGAGGCCCCGGAAGCTCACCTTGGTCCCCGTTCTGAGGCCGGGCAACGTAGCTCGGACATACCTCGGGCCGTCCGGAGTGGCCTCGAAGCCGCTGACCTGTTCGTGCGACGCTGTTTCAGAAGGCGCGCGTTTTCTCCGGGGCGGTGCGCGCGCCGGCTGGATAGGTGGCGGATCTGTTTCGAGCCCGAGGTGCGCCAGGATCGCGACGATGACGGCTCGCTCGGTGATCAGCGCCACCAGTCGGCGATGGGTGCGACACTGCCTGCAGCGCACACACATATCCAGGCCAAGAACGCGCCGCATCAACTCGGGCCACAGGTACCTGTGCGGCGGTCGCGGGGAGACTCCGGGTTCTTGTTCAGGGGGCGCAGCATCTTCGTAGCCGGAACTGGACCGAGCGACCTTGGGCACCAGCTCGTCACGCCACGCAGCACGCGGCGCGAGCACGCCGTGGTAGGTTTGCAACTGCATCCGCGGCGGGGGCACGAGGGCCGCGAGACGCTCGAGGAATACGAGGAGCTCGCACACCACGTGCGTCGTGCCGTCGCGCCGGTAAGCCCCGGTGCCG
>SMVQ01000039.1 GCA_004357655.1 Planctomycetota bacterium | reverse complement strand
GCTCGCCTTGAAGAAGAGGCTCGCGGTGATGAGCGCCACACCGCACAGCGCCACGCCCGAGTGCGCGCCCACCCCCCGCAGCTCGGCCAGCGAGACCGTGCCCGTCGCCGTGTACAAGAGCGCCGCCCCGTACAGGAACAGCGCCGCGGCGAAGGCGCCCAGGACGAAGTACTTGATCCCCGCCTCGACGGAGTCGTTGCGCTCGCGCCGGAACGCGGCGAGGCAGTAGAGCGGGACCGAGAGCAGCTCGAGCCCGATGAAGAACACGATGAGGTTCTCCGCTCCCGCCATCATCATCATCCCGATCGGCGTGCACAGCACGAGCACGTCGTGCTCGCCGATGAAGGCCCGGCTCGCGCGGTAGTAACGCTGGGCGAAGGCCCAGGCGATGAGCGCGCTGGCGAGGAATATGAGCCCCCACCCCGCGCTCGTCTTGTCCGCGAGGTACGTCCCGTCGAGGACCGCCGCGGGGATCGGATTGCGCAGGATCAGCAGCTCACACCAGGCTGCGCTGAGGATCGTGCCGGCGAAGACGAGCTGGCGCACCCGCGCCAGGGCGGGCAGCACTTCGATCAGCAGGAGCAGCAGCACGCCGACCGTGAGCGTGAGCAGCGGCGAGGTGGCGCGCGCCGCCTCGCCGTCGAACATCGTGCGGAGGGTCTCGAAGTTCATCGCGACTCAGCTCCCTCCGGCGCACGGTCCTGTTCGACGGCGCGCCCGACTCTTTGGTCGGCGCGAGCCTCGTCGAGGCGCTCGAGTACGACGTCGATCGAGGCGCTCGTCTTGTCGAGGAACGCGTTCGGTTGCACGCCGATCCAGAGGCAGAGGAGCACGACCGGCACCATCAGCCCGATCTCGCGCCCGTTGAGGTCGGTGAGGGTGCGGTTCTCCGCGTGCACGATGGGCCCGAAGAGGAGCTTGCGCGTCGCCATCAACAGGTAGACCGCGCCGAAGATCACACCGAGCACCGCGAAGGCGGCGAGCCAGGGACTGGCCTGGAACGAGCCCAGCAGGATCAGCCACTCGCCGACGAACCCGTTGAGCCCCGGCAGGCCGATGCTGGAGAGCATGGCGATGACGAAGAAGAATGCGAACACGGGCATCACCGCCGCGAGGCCGCCGAAATCGTGGAGCGCGCGCGTGTGGCGGCGCTCGTAGATCATGCCCACGAGGAGGAAGAGCAGGCCGGTCGACAGGCCGTGGTTGACCATCTGCAGGACGCTGCCGCGAATGCCGGCCTGGTTGAGGGCGAAGAGTCCGAGCACGACGAACCCGAGGTGGCTGATCGACGAGCAGGCGATCAGCCGTTTGATGTCCGTCTGCGCCATGGCGAGGAATGCGCCGTACACGATCCCGAGCGTGCCGAGCACCATGAAGAGCGGCGCGGCCTCGATCGCGGCCGCGGGGAACATCGCCACGCCGAAGCGCAAGAGCCCGTAGGTCCCCATCTTCAGCAACACGCCCGCGAGCAGGACCGAACCCGAGGTGGGGGCCTCGGTGTGCGCGTCCGCCAACCACGTGTGGAACGGCAGCAATGGAACCTTGATGGCGAATGCGAGCGCGAAGCCGGCGAAGAGCCAGCCCTGCACGTGGAGATCGCTCGCGGCGGCCCACTCGGTCAACTCGAGGATGTCCGAGCTCTCCGCGCGGTAGATCAGCGCGATCGCCGCGATGAGCATCACGAGGCTGCCGGCGACCGTGTAGAGGAAGAACTTGATCGTCGCGTAGAGCCGGCGCTCGCCGCCCCAGATCCCCAACATGAAGTAGAGGGGGACGAGGCTGATCTCCCAGAAGAAGTAGAAGAAGACGAGGTCGAGCGCGAGGAACACGCCGAGCATGCCCGTCTCCATGACGAGCAGCCAAATCATGAACTCCTTGACGCGAATCCGGATGTGGCCGGGGGTCGAGAGCACCACGATCGGCAGGAGCACGGTCGTGAGCGTCACCAGGAGGATCGAGATCCCGTCGACGCCCAGCTTGAAGTGCACCACCGTCCCGCCCGGGAGCGTGAACCACTCGCGCTCCGTGACGAACTGGGCCGTGGCCAGGGCCGAGTCGAAGCTCGACCACACTGCGAGGCCCATGGCGGCGACGACGAGCGTGACCCCGAACGTGATCCCGCGCAGGAGCGTGGTGCGATCGCCGGGAACGATCGTGAGGAGCAGCGCGCCCGCGAGCGGCAGGAACGTGATCAGGGCCAGCCAGCTCATCGGACGCCCATCCACATCCAGAGGAACGCGAGCAACGCGGTCACGCTGCCCATCCACAATCCGTAGGTCGCGATGCTGCCGTCGGCGAGACGGCGCACGCGCATTCCCAGGCGCCGCGCGCCCGCTCCGGCGCCGTTCACGAGCCCGTCGATGGCGAACTGATCGATGACGACGGCGATGAGGAACGCGAGCAGCTTGACGGGCTGCACGATCCAGGTGGCGTAGGCCTTGTCGACGCCCCAGGCCCCTCCGAGGAAGCGCGCCGCGGCGGGCCGCTCGGAGGCGAAGCGCGCGTCGGCCGCCGTCCCGTCCCGATAGTCGTGGAAGCCCTTGTGGGCGAACGCGAGCGCGAGCGCGGCCCCGAGCCCGAGCAGGACCCACTCGGTCGCGGGCGACATGTGCGGCGGCGCGGCCCCGAACAGGAGCTCGTTGCCCTCCGCGAGGACCGGCGCGAGCCAGTCGCCGAGGAGATTCTGTACGTGGAACACCGCGGGCAGGCCGAGCGCGCCGCCGACGACCGCGAGCACGGCGAGGACCATGAGCGGGACGGTCATGACGGCCGGCGACTCGTGCGGCTCGACCGTGGCGACGTCGAAGCGTTCCTGGCCGAAGAACGTGAGCGCGACCATGCGCCACGAGTAGTACGCGGTCATCGCCGCCGTCGCGATTCCGACGCCCCACAGGAGCAAGTAGGGGCCGCCGTCGGCGAACGCGTGGGCCAGGATCTCGTCCTTGGAGAAGAAGCCCGAGAGCAGCGGGAGCCCGGAGAGCGCCGCGGCGCCGGCGACGAACGTGATGAACGTCCGCGGCATGTGCTTGCGTAGCCCGCCCATCCTGTGCATGTCCTGCTCCTCGTGCATGCCGTGGATGACCGAGCCGGCGCCGAGGAACAGCAGCGCCTTGAAGAACGCGTGCGTGACGAGGTGGAAGATGGCCGTGGCCCAGGCCCCGCAGCCGAGCGCGAGGAACATGAAGCCGAGCTGGCTGATCGTGGAGTACGCGAGGACCTTCTTGAGGTCGCGCTGCACGAGCGCGGTCGAGCCGGCGACGAGCGCCGTGAGCGCGCCGATGGTGCCGATGAAGTAGAGCACGTTCGGGCACGCCGCGAAGAGCGGGTTCATCCGGACGACCATGTAGACGCCGGCCGTGACCATCGTCGCCGCGTGGATGAGCGCGGAGACCGGCGTCGGGCCCGCCATCGCGTCCGGCAGCCAGACGAACAGCGGGATCTGGGCCGACTTGCCGCACGCGCCGCCGAAGAGGAGCAGGGCGGCGAGCGCGAGCTGGCCCTGCCGCTCCGGATCCGCGAGCACCCCGCGCACCCCGGCGTCGATCGTCGCGATGTCGAGCGACCCGAACAGGCCCGCGAGCACGAACATGCCGAGCAGGAAGCACGCGTCCCCGATCCGGTTCACGACGAAGGCCTTCTGGGCGGCCTCGGCGGGAAAGCCCTTTTCGTACCAGAACCCGATCAGCAGGTACGAGCACAGGCCGACGCCCTCCCAGCCCACGAACAGCCCGGGCAGGCTGTCGGAGAGCACGAGCAGCAGCATCATCGCCACGAACAGGTTCAGGTACGCGAAGAACTTCGCGTAGCCCGGGTCGCCCTTCATGTAGCCGACGGCGTAGACGTGGATCAGGAATCCGACGCCGGTGACGACGAGCACCATCACGCTCGAGAGGCGGTCGAGCACCATGCCCACGTTCACATCGAAGCCGCCGGTGTCGATCCAGCGCCACGACGCGCTCGTGAGCGTGCCGGTCTCGCCGACCTCGAGCAGGGCACCGAAGCCGATCAGGCCGAGGACGAACGCGGCCCCGACGGCGGCGACGGCGCACCAGGCGGCGGTCGCCCCGTAGGTCCGGTCCCCGGGCGAGCGCTTGCGCGCGCGCAGCTCGACGAAGTGGAGGATGCCCGCGACGATGCTGCCGAGGAGCGGCAGACCGGGGATCCACCAGAGAAAATTCGCGCTCTGCATGAATAGTCCGGATCAGCCGCTCAGCTCGTTGACCTGGTCGAGCATGACCAGCTGCCGGCGGCGGAACAGCGCGATCACGAGCGCGAGGCCCACGGCCGCTTCGACCGCGGCCACCGCGATCACGAAGATGGCGAAGATCGGACCGTCCAGGTTGAGGTCGCCGGCGGTCGAGTGCTGGCGGCTCCCCGCGATGAACGTGACGTTCGCTGCGTTGAGCATGAGCTCGATGCTCATGAGCACGACGATCAGGTTGCGGCGCAGGAAGAACCCGGCCACGCCGATCGTGAACAGGATGCCCGCGAGGATGAGGAGGTGTTCGGTGGGGACCGTCATGCGCGCTCCCCCTGGGTGCGCGGCGTGCGCTGGCGCTTGGCGAGCACCATGATGCCGACCGTGGTGGCGAGCAGGAGCACCGAGGCCGCTTCGAACGGGAGCGAGTAGCGCCCGAACATGGCGATGGCGAGCTGGCCGACCGGGTCGTTGCCCGTCTCGGCGACGGCCGGGTCGATGGCCGGAAAGCTGGTGTTCAGGACGGCGACGAGGCCGGCGACGAGGATGGCCACGGAGGTGCCCATGGCGAGGAACGCGCGCCGGCCGTGGTGGAACATGGGCTCGCGCGCCGCCTCCCCTTCGGGGTCGCCCAGGTTGAGCAGCATCACCACGAACAGGAACAGCACCATGATCGCGCCGGCGTAGACGAGGATCTGGATGGCGGCCAGGAACTGGAATCCGGCCAGGAGGTAGATCACGGCGATGCAGAAGAAGCTCCCGAGGAGCGAGAGCACGCTCATCACGGGGTTGCGCGACGCGATCACCCCCGCGGCGGCGAGGATCGCTCCGACGCTCAGGATGTAGAAGAGGGCGTTTGCCACCGCTGGTTGATCTTGTTCACGTAGCCGATGCGCTGCTCGAGCGCGGACTTGGGACGTTTGAGCTTCTCGATGTCGTAGATCAGCGCTGCGCGCGAGTAGTCCGCCAGCTCGAGCTCGTCGCTCATGTAGATGGCGTCCTTGGGGCAGGCTTCCTCGCAGAAGCCGCACAGGATGCAGCGCAGCATGTCGATGTCGAATCGCTCGGGCTCGCGCTCGATGAACCGGTCGGTCTCCTGTCCATCGATCGTGATCGCGTAGGCCGGGCAGGCGGCCTCGCAGAGACCGCATGAGACGCACGCGATCGAGTCGTCCTCGTTCACGACGAGCCGCGGCTGCCCGCGCGTCACCTCGGTCGTCTCGAGGCGCTCCTCCGGGTACTGGCGCGTCACGCGCTTCGCGAACATCTTGCGGAACGTGATCGAGAGGCCGCGGACGATCTCCGGCAGGTACAGGCGCTCGGAGAACGACAGTGTCTTGCGCTTGACGATGACCATCAGGCCCCCCCTCGGAAGAGGATCGCGACCCCCGTCGCGAGCAGGTTCAGCAAGGAGAGCGGCAGGAACACTTTCCAGCCGAGGTGCATGAGTTGATCGAACCGGAACCGCGGCAGCGTCCAGCGCACCCAGATGAAGAGGAACAGGAAGAACCCGGCTTTCACGAGGAAGGCTGCGAACCCGACGAACCAGGGCGCCGCCGCCCAGAACGGCACCGAGGGGCCCCCGAGGAACAGGGTGACCGTCAGGCAGGCCATCACCGTCATGGCGCAATACTCGCCGATGAAGAACAGCGCGAACCTCATCGCGGAGTACTCCGTGTGGAATCCGCCGACTAGCTCGGGCTCGCACTCGGCGAAGTCGAACGGGTGCCGGTTCGTCTCGGCGAAGGTCGCGACGACGAACAGCATGAAACCCAGGGGCTGGTACCAGATGTTCCACTCGAGGACGTTCCACACGCCGCCCGTGTTCTGGGCCTCGACGATCGCGCGCAGGTCGAGGTCCCCGGTCATGGCGATGACGGCGAGGATGGTGAGGATCAGCGAGAGCTCGTAGCTGATCATCTGCGCCGAGGCGCGCAGGCCGCCCAGCAGCGAGTACTTCGAGTTGCTCGCCCAGCCACCGAGGATCACGCCGTAGATCGCGAGCCCGCCGATGGCGAGCACGTACAGCGCACCGATGTCGAGGTCGGTGATCGAGAGGTTGCCGAAGTCCTGGCCGAACAGCTCGACGCGTCCCGCGAAGGGGATGACCGCGATCGTCATCATCGCCGGCATGGCCGCGAGGAGCGGCGCCAGCTGGAAGACCCACTTGTTCGCCCCGTCGGGTATGAGCTCTTCCTTGAACATGAACTTCACGCCGTCGGCGATCGGCTGCAGCAGGCCCCAGGGCCCGACGCGATTCGGCCCGATCCGGTACTGCATCCAGGCCGAGAACTTGCGCTCCGCGAGCGACATCGCCGCCGCCGTCCCGACCAGGCCTCCGAAGATGAAGCCCGTCTTGATGACCCAGACGAGGATCTCGTTCATCGCGCCCGAGTCTCGGAGGTCAAGAGGTCCGCCAGGCCTTCGAGGCTGCGCGTGAGCAGCTGGACGCCGGCGGGCGCGGGTCGCGCGTGCGCGATCCGCCCGGCGTGGCCGTCGATGTTGATCCAGGTCCCCGCGCGTTCGACGTGGATCGGCACGCCGATGCACACGTCGGCGGCCGGCACGTCCAGGAGGTGGCTGTCGAACACGATCATCCGCAGGGCGGCGGGGAGCGCAGCGAGCGCTTCGGGTCCCATGAGCTCCGCGACGCGCTCGCCGACGAGGACCACGGATTCGTGCTCGGCGATCTTCGCGAGGATGTCGTGCGCGGAGAGCCCATCGATGCCGAGCTCCGTGAGACCGCGCCGGTTGGGGCACGGGTCGCCGGTGTGCAGGAGGTCGTCCGCGAGCTCGTTCTTCGGCGGCGAGACGAACATGGGCCGCGCGCCGAGCTCTCTGCCGAGGGCGACGAGGGCCGCGCCTTCCTCGACGGTCAGGAACGGCGAGGCGACGAGCAGCGCCGTCCCGTGCGTCACCAGCATGTCGCGCGCGACCTCGAGCGCATCGATCGGATGGACGGCCGTCCAGCCCTGTCCGTTGCGCAGGGCCGCCCCGGCCAGGCGCTCCGGCGCGTTCGCGTGCTCGAAGGCGAAGCGCCCCGTGTCGCACATCCAGTACCCGTTCACGTCGGGGTTCGCGCGCGGCCGGAACCGCTTGAGCTCGCCGTTGCGCAGGACCTCCGTCGTGATCGAGCAACCGCGGCTGCACTCGGCGCACGTCGACGCGCTCTTCTGCAGGTTCCACACGCGCGCCTTGAAGCGGAACGGCTTCAGGGTCAGGGCCCCGACCGGGCAGACGTCGGCGAGGTTGCCCTGGTAGTTGCCCGTGAGCGGCCGGTCCATGAACGTCTCGATGACCGAGTCCGCGCCACGCTGGCTCACGACGAGCTGCGGCGTCTTCGGGATCTCGTCCATGAAGCGCACGCACCGGCTGCAGAGGATGCAGCGCTCCTGATCGAGCACGATGACGTCGCCGAGGTCCTTGCGCTTCTCGAGCTTGCGGCGCGGTTCCACTGTGCGCCCCGCGCCCTGACCCTCGTCGAAGCTGTAGTCCTGCAGCGTGCACTCGCCCGCCTTGTCGCAGATGGGGCAGTCGAGCGGGTGGTTCTTCAGGAGGAACTCGAGGCACTCCTTGCGCGCCGCGTGCGCGGGCGCGGCGTCCGTGTCCACGATCATGCCCTCGCTGATCGGCGTCCGGCAGGCGACCATGACGCGCGGCGGGGCTTCCGCGTTCATCCGCACTTCGACCTGGCAGATGCGGCACGAGCCGACGGGCGAGAGCCCGGGGTGGTAGCAGTAGTGCGGGACGTCCGTGCCGGCTGTGTGGCACGCGTGGATGAGCGGCTGCTCCGGGTCGGCGTCGACCTCGCGCCCGTTCAAGATGATCTTGGTCACGCCGGGGCCCCTTCGGCGACGCGCTTCGCCTGCAGCGGGCAGCGGCCCAGCTCGATGTGCTCGAGGAGCTCGGCGCGGAAGTGCTTCACGACGGAGTGCGTCGGGATGGCGGCGGCGTCGGAGAGCGCGCAGATCGTCTTCCCGGGCGCCATGCCGTGCGCGAGGTCTGTCAGGAGGTCGATGTCCTCGGGCCGCCCGCGACCGTCCTCGATGCGCTCGAAGATCTGGGACAGCCACTGCGTGCCCTCGCGGCACTGGCTGCACTGCCCGCAGCTCTCGTGGTCGTAGAAGCGCGCGATCACGAATGAGGCGCGCACGACGCACGCCGTCTCGTCGAGGAGGATCATCGCCCCCGTCCCGAACATCGAGCCGATGCCGCGGATCGAATCGTGGTCCATCGGCGTGTCGATCGTCGACGCCGGCATGAGCCCGGTCGACGAGCCGCCGGGGAACCACGCCTTCAGGGCGCGGCCCTTCCACACGCCGCCCGCGTGCTCGTCGAGGATCCGCTGCGCCGGCATGCCGAGCGGCACCTCGTACACGCCCGGGCGCTCGACGTGGCCGGAGACCCCGCACAGGAAGTTCCCCGGGCTCTTCTCGGTGCCAAGGTTCTTGAACCAGTCGGCGCCGCGCTCGAGGATGAACGGCACGTTGAAGATCGTCTCGACGTTGTTGACGGTCGTCGGCTGACCCCAGAGGCCGAAGCCGGCCGGGAACGGCGGCTTGGGGCGCGGGTGGCCGCGCTTGCCCTCGAGGCTCTCCATCAGCCCCGTCTCCTCGCCGCAGATGTAGGCGCCGGCGCCCTTGTGCATGAAGATCTCGCACGAAAAGTCCGTGCCGAGAATCTTCGCGCCGACGAGCCCGGCCGCGCGCGCCTCGTTCACCGCGGCCTGGACGCGGTCGTATGGGAGGCGGTACTCGCCGCGCACGTAGATGTAGACCGCCGAAAGCTGCATGGCCCACGCGGCGATGAGGCAGCCCTCGATCAAGCGGTGCGGATCCTCGCGCAGGAGCACGCGGTCCTTGCACGTGCCCGGCTCCGACTCGTCGGCGTTCAGGGCCATGTAGCGGGTGCGGTCGTCCTGCGCCGGGTCCGGCATGAAGCTCCACTTGAGCCCGGTGGGAAAGCCGGCGCCCCCGCGGCCGCGCAGGCCCGAGTCCTTCACGATCTCGGTGACCTCCGCCGGGGTCAGCTCCTTCAGGACCCTCGCGAGCGTGTCGTAGCCGCCATGTTTCCGGTACACGTCGAGCGTGTGCGAACCCGCGCGCGCGCAGCCGTCCAGGAGGTAGGTCTCGGTGCCGCTCACTCGAGGCCTCCGAGGATCCGTTCGACGTCGTCGGACTCGAGGTTCTCGTGATACGTCCCGTCGACGACCATCATGGGCGCGTCGGCGCACGCGCCCTGGCACTCGACCGTCTCGAGGTAGAACCGGCCGTCGTCCGAACTCTCACCGACCCGGGCGCTCGTGACCGCGCAGGCGCGCTGGACGATCTCGTCGGCGCCCCGGAGGTCGCACGAGATGTTGCGGCAGACGCTGACCACGTGTCGTCCGATCGGTCGCAGGCGGAACATCGGGTAGAACGAGGCGACGCCGTAGATCTCGACGGGCTCGAGCCCGAAGTACTCGGCGCAGTCTTCCATGACCTCGGGCGAGATCCAGCCGCCGAGCTCCTCCTGGCAGCGGTGCAGGAACGGGATGAGGGCGGCGCGCTTGTCGGGATAGTTCCGGACGAGCTCGTCGAGCTCCTGTCTCAATTGCTCGGTGAGTGCCATCAACGATCGACCTCGCCCATCACGAAGTCGAGACTCCCGATGATCGCCACCAGGTCCGACAGGAGGCGCCCCTTGGCGAGGAGCGGGATGACCTGGACGTTCATGAGACCCGGGCCGCGAATGTGGCAGCGCAGCGGGTCGCTCGTGCCGTCCGACGCGAGGAAGAAGCCGAGCTCGCCCTTGCTCGACTCGATCGCGAAGTACGCCTCGCCCGCGGGCAGGCGCATGTCCGTCACGACCTTGAACTGGAAGATGAGCTCCTCCATCGAGCTGTGGACCTTGGCCCTCGGCGGCAGCACGTAGCGCCGGTCTTCCGCCAGGAACTCGCCGCCCTTCGTCCGCTCGAGTCGGTCGAGCGTCTGGAGGCAGATCACGACGGACTGGCGCATCTCCTCGACGCGCACGAGGTACCGGTCGAAGCTGTCCCCGGTCGTCCCGATGGGGATCTCGAAATCGTAGGTCTCGTAGCCCGAGTACGGCGCTTGCTTGCGCAGATCCCACTCGACGCCGCAGGCGCGCAAGATGGGTCCGGTGAGGGACCAGGCCAGGCACTCTTCACGGGTGAGCGTGCCCACGCCGCGGTTGCGGTCGTAGAAGATCCGATTGCCCGTGAGCATCTTCTCGAACTCGTCGATCTTCGCCGGGAAGGCCTCGAGCCAGGCCCGCATCTCGCGCCCGACCTCGTCGTCGATGTCGGCGTAGACGCCGCCCATCCGGATGTACGTGTTGTTCATCCGGTGGCCCGTGTACGAGTCGAGCAGGTCGTAGATCTTCTCGCGCTCGGTGAACGTGAAGAAGAACATCGTCACGGCGCCGAGGTCGATGGCCGAGGTCCCGAGGTAGATCAGGTGCGCCATGATCCGGCTGAGCTCCATGATCAGGACCCGGATCACCTGGCCGCGCTGTGGTACCTCGAGCCCCGCGAGCTGCTCGAGCGCGAGCGCGTAGGCCACGTTGTTCATCAGCGGCTGAACGTAGTCGAGCCGGTCGGTGTGAACGATGAACCTGCGCCAACCGAGGCTCTCGCAGGTCTTCTCCTTCCCGCGGTGGAGGTACCCGACGTCCGGATCGCAGTCGCGAATCGTCTCCCCGTCGAGGGTGATCGCGAGGCGCAGCACACCGTGCGTGGCGGGGTGCTGCGGACCCACGTGCAGCTTCATGAGCTCTCCGTGGAGCGGATCGTCCGCGTCCAGGTCCTCTGGCGGCGTACCGCTCGTGTACTCGAAGATCTGCGTCTCGGTCATGCGGACGGGCAGCCCGTGGACAAAGGCCCGTAGCGAGACGAGTCCTTCGGCGAAGCAAGGAGGATGAAGTCGAGACGGCGGAGGCGGCGCTGTAGGGCCGTCGAGCACGGATCGACGAGGAGGGCGCTGCAGCGGCGGAGCGGGCTGCTTTGGAGTAGGGCGTTCTTCAACGGGCTGCCTGGGTCAGCGCGTCGCCGCGCGTCCACGCTCCCATTCGCGATAGAGGCGGTCGGGCTCGATGCCGCGGTGCGGGAAGTCCTTGCGGAGCGGATGGTGATCGTAGCCCTCGGGCATGAGCAGCCGGCGCAGGTCGGGGTGCCCCTCGAAGACGATGCCGAACATGTCGTAGCACTCGCGCTCGCAGAAGCTGGTGCCGGGCCACAGGTCGGTGATCGTCGGGACCTTCGGATCCGTGAGCGGGACGCGCACGCGCACGCGGATGCGGTCCCCGTGCGCGTGCGAGAGGAACTGGTAGGTCACCTCGTAGCACGGCTCGATGGCGAGCGCCCCGGCGGAGCGATCGATCGCGGTCACGAACGTGTTCGTCTCGAAGCCGCAGTCGTTGCGCAGGCACTCCATCAGGGCGCGCAGGCCGTCCGCGGCGACCGCGACGCACGGCATTCCGTCCCGGGGTTCGATGACCTCGAAGGTACCCTCGGCCATGGCGGCCGTGATCCGATCGATCGCCGTCACGGCTACGTCCGCTCCTCGCCACCCTCGCCCGCGACCGGCTCGAAGGTCCCGATCCGGTGCGTGGCGACGGCCTGGTTCGGGGGCATGTCGAACTCCCGCGTCCCGCCTTCGTCGAGCTCGCCGCGGCCCTGGAAGAGGACTTTGAGCGGCGACTCGCGCTCGATCTTCTTCTGCAGCTTGAGGATGGCGTCGATGACGGCGTCCGGCCGCGGGGGGCAGCCGGGGACGTACACGTCGACCGGCAGGATCATGTCGACGCCCTGCACGACCGCGTACGAGTCGTACATGCCGCCCGTTGAAGAGCACACGCCCATGGCGATCACCCACTTCGGGTCGGGCATCTGGTCGAAGATCGTCCGGCAGGCGTGCGCCATCTTCCAGGTGAGTGTGCCGGCGACGATCAGGAGATCGCACTGCCGCGGGCTGAACCGCGCCGCCTCGGCCCCGAAGCGCGCGATGTCGAACTTGGGCCCGATCATCGCCATGAGCTCGATGCCGCAGCAGGAGAGCCCGAGCGGCATGGGCCACAGGCTGTTCTTGCGACCCCAGTTGATGAGCGCGTCGGCGCGCGTCGCGAGGAACCCCGCGTCGTGCGCGGCCGTGGTGGCGGGCTTCAGCGATCCCAATCGAGACCTCCCTTGCGCCACACATAGGCCAGAGCGAGGGCGAGCAGGCCCACGAACACGAAGACTTCCGCGAAGACGAGCGGTCCGACGCCCGCGGCCGTGAACGACTTGGCGCCGACCGCCCACAGGACGAGGAAGACGACCTCGACGTCGAAGAGGATGAAGAGCACGGCGACGAGGTAGAAGTGGATCGAGAGCCGTACCCGCGCGTTCCCGACCGGCTCCATGCCGCACTCGTAGGCGTCAGCCTTGCCGACGACGCGCCGCTTCGCGCCGAGCAGCTCGCTGAGCCCGATGCTCGCCACGCCGAACCCGACGACCAGCGCCAGCAGGACGAGGATCGGTGCGTAGTGGAGGAGCATCGTGCGAGGGAGGGCGTGGCCCGGACGTGTCGATGAGGGGGCTCGAGCCCGGACGTGGATCAGGGAATGGGGATTCCCTGATGGGGCGGAGCGGAGAGAGTCGGGGCGGGCTCGGCCTCGGAGTCGAGCGCGAGCGGCTCGGGGGGCCGGAATTCGGCGGCGAGTCTACCCGCGCTCATGCGCCCTGCAATGGCCGTGCTCCGCTTACGTGGGCCGCGGGACGCGCGATCGCCCCGAACCTGGCGGTCGCTCCGCGACCCGCGGGCGGGTGTCCGCGAGCCCGCGCGAACGGGACCCCAGCGGCGCCGATTGTCGCGACCGTGCGCCGCGCCCGTCCGCGCACCGTGTCTGCGGCATAAGTTGTTGCGTTATAAGTGTTTAAGCGGTCAATTGTCGATCCTGACGAAGTCGCCGCCCGTCTCCTCCGCGAGGAGCTCGAGCGAGCCGTCGCTCTGGCCGCCGATCAGCACGCTGTGGATCACGAGTCGCGACCTGGAGTTGACGCTCCGCAAGACCGGGAGGATCCACGCGCTCCCGCCCGTCTCGAAGCCGTCGCACAACACGATGATCGTGTCGGCCTGGAGCTGCTCGAGGTCGACCGAGCCGTCGGCCCGGAGGCGCATGGCGCGTTCGACGCCCGCGCGCAGGAACGTGCCGCCCCCGGGGTGACGGCGCAGGAGCCACGTCTCGACGGATCTCAGGTTCGCGGCTGTCGCCCGTGCGAGCTTCGGGTGCCAGACGTCGGTGCCCTCGTTGAAGAGCACGACGTTGAAGCGCGTCTCTGCCCCCAGGCCCTCGAGGTACTGGAGCATCTGGGACACGGCCTGGCGGTAGCGCGTGTCCTCCGCGTTCGCCGACT
>SMVQ01000038.1 GCA_004357655.1 Planctomycetota bacterium | reverse complement strand
GAGTACCTGGTACTCCGATCGGCAGTGGACGATCTTGCATCGCCTCACAAGAAACTCGCAGGGGACGAAGTGCGAAGGCTCTCAGTGCGGTCATACGGTGCCGGACACTCTCGCGTCCCTCAGCGTGCGCCTCGTACCGCACGAGAACCGGCGCTGCACTGGTCGTCGTGCGGTACGAACCGCTCGCTGAGGGGCGCGAAAGTGTCCGGCACCGTATTCACGGCACCGTATTCACTCCCGACGCGCGAGCTCGTCGAGGAGCGCCCGGCATCCCGCATGCTCGGGATCGAGCGCGCGAGCCCTCTCCGCGAGGAGCCGCGCGGCCGCCAGCTCGTTCCGTTGCAGGTTGACGAGGGCTGCGTAGTAGAGACCAAAGAACCGGAACTGGGGGTTCTCCCCCAAGGCCTGCGCGGCGGCCAACGCGATGTCGTGCGCGCCGGTCTGGAGCGCTCGTTGGGCGATGCGCTCGAGGTTCCACGCGATCCAGTCCCACTCGGGCGTCTCCCGCATGGCGGCCTGCAGTCGCCGAATGGCTTCCGGTGCGTCCCCCGCATGGACGAGTGCGTGACGCGCGCGGAAGAAGAGTCCGATCGAGCGCTGGTAGCGTTCCGCCTCGACCCGTTCGTGGGCTGGGGCATTTCCCCAGAAGGCCGCGCCCGAGACGGGCTCGGTCAGGTCGACGAGGAGCGGGACGTTCTCGGCGGCGGGCAGGGCGGAGCCGCGGAACCGACTGTAGGGCGCCGCGAACTCGACGCGCGGTCGGTCGTGTGTCTCGAGCGGCGCGCCTGCCGCCCAGTCGGTGAGCGCCTCCTTGCCGGCGATCCATGATCCGAGCAAGGTGCGAACGTCGGTGAGCCCCGCGCGTTCGAGGAGTGCTGCACGCGACGGCGCGGCGAGCCTTTCACGCAGACGCTCCGGATCGATCGAGGTCGGCTCGACGGAGCACACGAGCCCAATGACGGGCTGCTCGACGTTGAGATAGAGCCAGACCGCAGCGACGGAGGGAAACACGTCGCAGAACGTGGCCACGATCGTTCGCAGCTCATCGGCGCGCAGCTGGTACAGAGGGAGCCATTGGCAGAAGAGGCCGCCATCGGAGAGGACGTCGCGCACGGCAGCCAGGTGCTCCCGCGCGTACATCGAACCCTCGCCGGCCCGCCACGGCACGAACAGATCCCCGACGACCACGTCGTAGGTCGCGCGGGTCGTGCGGACGAATTGGCGCCCGTCGACCTCGAGCAGCCGCACGTGTTCGTCGCCGAGGATGCGGTCCGCCAGGTTCGCGTTGACGTCGGCGAACCAGGGGAGGATCGCCTGGAGGCCGGGAACGATCTCGAGGATGTCCGTGGCGACGCCGCCGTAGGCAGCGGCCTGTCCGGCCGAAGTGCCGGTCGCGAGCCCGATGAACAGCGCCCGCGTGGGACGATCGTGTAGGAGGAGAGGGATGAGGCCCTGCCGCGCCTGGGCAAAGCCCTGCTGCGTCCCTCCGAGGTGGTAGGTGTTGTCGACTTTGAGCACTCGGCCGCCCTCCGCGCTCTCGACGACGGCCACGCTCGCCGACACCCCGTCGCGGTAGTAGAGCAGCGTGTCTCCCGGACGCTCCTGCCACAGCCCGACCTCCCCGCCCGCCGCGTAGGTGAACACCGCGGCGACGAGCACGGAGGCCGCGGAAGCTGCCGCGCGCGTTCCGACTCGCAGGCCGATCGGGGCCACCCACAGGAAGAGGAGGCCGAACGCGACGCCGCCCCAACCGACAGCGAGGAGCGAGGTGCGCAGGCCCCACGCGGGCACCAACGCGAAACCGAAGACGAGGGGCGCCGCGACGGAGCCGACCGTGTTGGCCAGGAAGACGGTCCCGATGCTGCGCCCTGTTCCGAATCCCCGCCGGTGTACGAGGTGGCACAGAACCGGAAAGTTCAGCCCGAACAGCAGTGTCGGCAGCGCCACGACGATGAGTGTCTGCACGAACTCACGGACCTGGAGCGCTGCGATCCCCACCGCGCCGGCTGCGCCGGAGGCTCCGACCGATTGCGCCGACAGCCGCGTCAGGAGGATCACCGACGCCAGTCCCGCGATGCCGGCGGACGTCATCACGACGGCGACGGCGACGCCGCCGAGGAGCTCGCGCCGTACGAGCCACTTGACGATGAGCGAACCGAGCCCGAGGCACACGAGGAAGACGACAAGGATCGTCGCGAAGCTGTAGACCGTGCTCATGAAGCGCATCGCGAGCGCGCGCGTCCACAGGACCTCGAGGCCCACCGCCAGGAAGCCCGACCATGCGGCTGCCGCGAGCACGAGCCGGGCGTGCACGCCTGTCGCGCTCCAATCGCTGGCAGCGGCTTCGACTCGCGCCGTGGCAGCAGCGGTCGCCGGCACCCCTCGAGGTCGACTTGCGAGCGCCGCGAGGATCGCTGCCACGTTCAAGCATGCGGCCGCGATGCCGGTACCCACGAGCCCCAACCGCGGGATGAGAACGAACACGGTCAGGAACGCTCCGAGCGCCCCACCGATCGTGTTGACGCCGTAGAGCAGGCCGAGGTCGAGCGTGAACCGCGAGCGCGCCGCAGTCGCGTACCGGACGAGGGCGGGCAAGGTCCCGCCCATGAAGAAAGCCGGAACGAACAGCAGGAGGGCGGTGACCAGCGCGTGACACGCGACCGATCGCCCGAGCGGCCATTCGGCCGGGGCGAGGGCGACGTAGAGCGCGTCGAGCACCCCGCTCAGGGGCCAGAAGAGGAGTCCGGATACGGCGATGGACGCTTCGAGGAGACCGAATAGCAGCAGCGTGGGGCGCGCGCGATCGACGATGCGCCCGAAGGTCCAGGCGCCGACACCGAGCCCGGCGAAGAACACCGCCAGCACGACGTTGACCGCGTAGGTCGTGTTGCCGAGCAGCGTCCCGAGCTTGCGTACCCACGTGACCTCGTAGACGAGAGCGGCGGCACCCGAGAGGAATGCCGCCGCGCACAGCATCGCCATGCCATGCGAGGCAAGGACGCGCCCGGACCGCGCTTCGTCCGGCAGTACGGTTTCCGCCATCCGGCCCACCCTAGCAGCCATACGGTGCCGGACACTGTCGCGCCCCTCAGCGAGCGCCTCGTACCGCACTAGAACCGGCGCTGCACTGGTTGTCGTGCGGTACGAACCGCTCGCTGAGGGGCGGGGGAGTGTGCGGCACCGTATTCAGTTGCAGAAGCGGACAGCGAGTCCATCGGACAGATTGAACGAGCTGCCCGTCGGGCCCGCGGGGTCGCGGTACCAGAACTGGAAGTTCCACTCCGAGCCGCCGAGGATGGTCCCCGCGAGGCTCGGTGGCGACGCGAATTCGACGGTGTACGTGGCGATCCCGGCGGCATCGGTCGTAATAACGTCCAGTCGGAACACCCGACCATTGGGAACGCCGCCGTCGACGCACAGGAACCCGCCGCCGAACGGGAGCTGCGTCTGACCCTCGCCGTAGAGGAAGAGCCCCGGTTGCAGCGCCGTGGCGCCCGTGGTGACGAGCGTGAAATCTCCCGTGGCGACGCTGAGGGAGCCCGCGTAGTCGATCCGCGCCTCGGTGCCCGCGCCGTTCAGGGCGCTCGAGCAATACGCGACGGCGAGGCAGGCCTCGCAGGCATCGGGGATCAGATTGTCGTTCGCGTCGGTCGCCGCGCCGGCCTGGATGTCGCAGACGTCGATCTCCCCGTTGCCGTTGCAGTCCTCGCCGGCGCCGAAGATCACTCCGCCGCCGTTGCCCGTGAGCCCGATCGGAGTCCCGGCCAGGACGAGCGGCCCACTCGTCGCGAGCGCGAAGCCGAAGCCGTCGAAGGGCTGCCCCGTCGTGGGAATGAGATCCCCCATGGTCTCCCACCCCATCGCAGTGCGTTCGAATACGTAGACGTTCCCGCTGCTCGGGCCGACGTCGTCGTTGCCGGTGGCGCTCACGAAGAGCCGTCCGTCGCCAAGGACGAGCGTGCCACCGAAGAAGTCGAAGTCGTCCGCGTCGGGCGCGGTGATCCGCTGGGTCTGGGCCCAGCCGTTCGCGAACCGCTCGAACGCGAACACCGCCCCGTCGTCGATTCCGGCCACCGAGAGACGCGACGCCCCGATGAGGATCTCGTGGCCATCGAGGGCCACGTCGTGCCCGAACGCGTTGTGGATCGTGGCGAGGTCAGGGACGAGCTTGGCGGTCTCCGTCCATCCGACGCCGAGGTGCTCGAACACGTAGGCGGCGCCGTCCATGAAGATGAGCCCGTTCGCGCCGTGCGCGGTGACGACGATTCGCTCACCCTGGACGGCGACTGCATTGCCGAATGAGGCGAAGTTACTCGCGTCGCTCGCGAGGAGCTTTGCGGTCTGCACAAACGTCCCGCCGGAGTCCTCGAACACGTAGACCGCGCCCGTGAAGGGGCCCGCCACGTGGTCGCGATGCGCGCCGACGACGAGGCGCCCGCCGTCGAGGTCCAAGGCGAAGCCAAACTCCTGTGCGTCGTGAGCATCGGACGCGAAGAGCTCCTGCGTCTCGACCCAGCCCGTTGCACCGCGCCGGAAGATGAGGACGGAGCCGGCGGCGACCCCCCCGACCGTGCTCTGGTACGCGCCAACGGCGAGAGTGTCGCCGTCGACGTCGAGCACGACTCCGAAGGCCCGAACGTGATCGGGCGCGGACGGCACGAGCGAGCCCGCGAGCTGCCAGTCGAGGCCGTGGCGATCGTAGTGGAACACCGCGCCGACGCCCGTGCCCGCGATGTCGGACGTGAGCGCGCCGAGGAATGCCTCGTCCAGGCTGAGGGCGACCCCCCGCCCCGCCCCGTCGGGTCCCGCACCGGGACCCACGAGCGCCTCCACTTCACACTGCGCCTCGGCGATCGCGGCGAGGGCGGGGACGAAGAGGAGTGCGAGCGTGTGCTGGAGCGGGGTGAGCATCGGATTCCTCCGGGGGGACTGAGAATGGAGACTGGTCCCCCTAGTCACCGCGGGCCCCCCCGGTCACACGGGCTCGATTCGAAACCCTGCGCCGGATCCCCGGGCGATTTCGCACTTTTTCCGAGGTCCTCCGCGGACGTGATTCGTCAGGTAGGCGCATGGCTGCCGCATTCAAGCCGGAGGACTGGCTCCAGAGCGCCGACGCGCTCAAGCGCATGGCGCGCGCGATCGTCGAGGACGAGCACCTCTCCGAGGACCTCGTCCAGTCCGCCTACCTGGCCGCCCTCGAGCGACCGCCCGAGCGGTTGTCCCGGGCGTGGCTCGCGCGCGTCCTGCGCAATCGCGCCTTCGACGTTCTGCGCCGGCGGCGCGACCGAGACGAGCCGGAACGACTCGAGAGCGACTCGCCCAGAGGGGATGAGATCGCCGAGCGGCTCGAGCTTCACCAGGTGCTGTCGGAGGCGGTCGCACAGCTGGAGGAACCCTACCGGCGCGCCGTGTACCTGCGGTACTTCGAGGGCCTGGGACCCAGTGCGATCGCGCGCGAGCTGGGCCTGCCCACGAAGACGGTCAAGACCCGGCTCCACCGCGCGCTCGCATCGCTGCGCGAGCGCCTGGAGCGGCGGCTCGGCGGTGGCTCGGGTGACTGGCGAGCCTGCGCGCTCGCGATGTCCGGAGCGCCCTCTGCGGCGGGTGCGCTCTCAAGCGCGCACTCGGTTTCACAGGGAGGCCTGGCAATCATGGCGAAGAAGATCGTGTCCGCCGCGGCCCTCGCGCTCGTCGCGTGGGGCGTCATCGAGTGGCTCCCGTTCGAGTCCACGAGGCTCGATCCCGAGGCTTCGGTCGCAGCCGAGCTTCGAGCGCCCGAGGCGCCTGAACGTGCGCTCGAACCCGCTCTGGCGACGCCCGAAGTCGAGGTCGAGCGCACTGCCGCGGCGCCGGACCCCGCGCCACGACCCGTAGCCGGAGCGGCGCGCACCGGCTCGCTCGACGTGTACGTGACCTGGCCCGGCGGCGAGCAGGCCTCGGGCATCGCGATCGACGTGCGTACGATGGCCCGCGGCCTGCCGAACGCGGGGCTCGCGCGCGTCGTCAGTGATGACGCCGGTCTCGCGCGCGCAGAGAACCTGCCGGTGACGAGCGTGCACGTGAGCTCCGACCGGGGCGCGGGCGAGCCGGGGATCGACGTCGACGTCGTCGCGGGCGAGGTGCGCGACGTGCACTTCGAGCTGCCGGCCGGCGTCGAGGTCGAGGGCCTCGTCGTCGACGAGTCCGGCGCCCCCGTCGCGCACGCCGACGTCTGGCTCACCACCGGACACACCGACTGGCAAGGTGGGAGCGTCGTTGCCACCGCGGATGCGGCCGGCGTGTTCCACCTGTTCCACGTTCCGGCGAGCCAATCCCTCGGCGCACTCGCGGCCGGCCATGCGCCGTCGGCGCTCGTCGACCTCGACACGCTCGACACCGCCCTGACGCCGGTGAAAGTGCAGCTGCAGCTCGCAGAGGCGGGCGGCGGATTGCGTGGTCGCGTCTTCGACCCAGCTGGCGCGCCGGTCCCCGGCGCCTGGGTGAGCGCCGGGAAGCCCGTCGCCTATTTTCCCAACCGCGACCGTGGCGCTGGCGAGGTCGAGACCTGGACGCCGCGCTCCGTGCGCTGCGACGATGAGGGACGCTTTCGCATCGACGGGCTCGGACTGGGGGCGGTCCCGCTCGCCGCGCACGCAGAGCCCTATTCCATATGGAATGGGACCGCTACCGTCGTCGCGGGTGCGCCGGCGCGGGAGCTCGAGATCCACCTGCGGCATGGGTTCACGGTCGAAGGCATCGTCCGCGATCGCGCGGGCATGCCGGTCGCGGGCGCGGTCCTGCGCGGGTTCGCGCGCGAGCTCGACGAGTCCTTCCTGCAGTCCGGCCAGTTCGACTACGTGAGCACTTTCGGTTACCCGACGGCCAGGTCCGAAGAGACGGGCCACTACCGTCTCGCGGCGCTGCCTTCGGGCGCGGCGTACCTCTACGCGAGCTCCGCGCCCCGTCGCAGGACTCATGCCTACCATCGGCCCGAGATTCACGCCGAGACGGTCGTCACCGGCTCGGACGGTGACAGCGCGACCTGGGACCCGATCCTGGAGGCGGGACCGACGATCGCGGGCGTCGTGACCTTCGGCGACGGCGCGCCGATGGAAAGCGTGTCCGTCTCGGCGCGCAACGACAGGACGGGCAAGGCGCAGAGCCTATCGACCGACGGCGACGGCCGCTTCCTCTTCGTCAACCTCGACCGGGTT
>SMVQ01000037.1 GCA_004357655.1 Planctomycetota bacterium | reverse complement strand
GCGTATCCGCTGTGATACGCCGAGAAGGAGCAACGCAGCCGGGGGCGGCGAGGGCCGTCCAGAATCGGGAGTTATTGTTGCGCGGGCCCTAAGGGCCCGTCCGAGAATAAGTGCTAGGTTTCGGCGAGCCCTCGTCGCTCCTGGCAAGGCGCTTTGATTCGTATGCGCTGGATACTCGAAGGGGACCCCGCAACGCAGCCAGGGGCGGCGAGGGCCGGCGAAACCTTGCACTTATTCTCGGACGGGCCCTAACCCACGTTCGAACCCGCCATCAGGCAGTGCCGGGACGGCGCCGTTTCGCGGCGCCCGCGACGTGGGCTACTCTAGCAGTCCATGGTGAACCTCACGCCACGCTCAGAATCGACTGGATCCGCGCCGAAAGCGTGGCACGGGCTCCGAGTCTTCACGGACGGCTCGTCGCCGGCGCCCCTCGCCAGTCCAAACGCCGCCACCCCCGGGCGCGCCGTGCGTTCCACCCCGGGCTGCTAGTCCCGATGGCTCGCGCGCTCTCCTTGCGTCTCGTTCTGCTCGTGGCCGTCGCCCTCGGCGGATCCGTGGGCGCACCTCCCGCTGAGAACGCGGCGGAGGATGTCGCGCGCTGGCTCGGGCGGCTCTCGGCCGGGGGGTCCGTGGAGCGGCTCGTGGCTCAGCGTTGGCTGGCCGTGCACCTCGTGCGCGACGACTTCGCCGACGTCGCTCAGTTCGCGCGGGCGGGTGCTCCCGAAGTGCGTCGGCGCATCGCGCAGGCGCTGGCCGCGGACGACCGGCACCTCGCGCTCGCGGTGCTCCTGCTCACGGACCGTACCCCCGCGGTCGAGGCCGTCGGCCGGGAAGCGGTGGGGGAGATGCTCGCGCGCTGGAGCACGTCGACCCGCGCGGCCCCGGGCCGTCCGCGGCGGTTCCCGGAGGATTGGCGCGAGCGCGCGACCCGCCGGATCGCCGTCGACCGGGATGGTGGGGCGCTCGCCGACGTGGTCGATCGACTCGGGCGCCTCGGCGGAGGACCGGCGCCGCTCGTGCTCGACCCGAGCCTCGATCCCGCCGTACGGCTGCGCCTGCCCGCTCGCGCCGCGCACGAGGGCAAGCTCGTCGGTACGTTCGCGGAGGTCCTCACCCGGCTCGCCTTCGTGCACCGCGTCTCGTTCGAAGTGCTCGGCTTCCTCGAAGAGAGCGACCCGCGGTCCATGGGCGCGCGCCCTTTCCTGCGCGTTTGCAAGGCCGGCGACGAGGGCGAGGGCACCGCGGAGCGTCACATCATCCTCTGGTGCGAGGGCGTCGTGCGCGAGCAGAGCCCGGACTGGAACGCGGCCTGCGCGCGCGCGCTCGCCGCGACGGGTTGGCCCGCGGGGATCGCGTGGCTCGAGCGCCTCTGGCTCGCGTCCGGCGACGAGTCCGCGCTCGAGGGCCTGCTCGTCGCGGCTGCGCGGGACCGGGTGGCTCCCGCGCTGTATCGGCTCGAGGCGATTCGCGCGCTCCTCGCCACGCTCGACGAGCGTCTCGCGCGCGGGGAGCCGGGCTCGATCCCGGCGGCGGAGCGTCGAGCGTGGGCGCTCGCGCGGCTGGCGCCGACGAACGCTTCGGGCGAGGAGCTCGCGGGCCCCATCCTCGCCGGTTGGAGCGCGGCTCCGAGCGCCGGCCGGTGGCTGCGCCTCGTCGTCCTGGAGGGGATGTCGGCCTCGCGCGCGGACGCGGAGCGCGTTGCGCGCGAGGCGCTCGCCTCCACCGCCGAACCGGTCGTGCGCGCGCAAGCGCTGCGGACGCTCGCGAGCATCGGGAGCGCCGGCGGTGCACCCGTCGAGGTGGGCGCGCCACTCGCGCTCTTCGAGCGCGCGAACCGACTCGACCTCGTCGAGGAGTTTGCGCGCGCGCTCGTCGACAGCCGCGCCGCGGTCCCGGACGGGTCGTGGCCCGGGGCGTTACCCAGCATTCCGGCCGTGCAACTGGCGCTCTTCGAGTGGGCGCTCGCCGCCGGCGCCCGGCCGGTCGCCCTCGGCGCCCTCGACCGACTGCTCGCGCAACAGGACGCTCTCCCGGATATCGCGCGGCGGCTGCGGCGCTGGGCGGGCATGGGGCGGCGGGCGGAGCTGCTCGAGCTCCATCGGGTCGCTCGGGCGGGGGCCGAGGGCGCGGTGCGCGCGGCCCGGCTCCTGCGTCTGGGCGCATGGGCCGGCCTCCTCGCCCCGGAGGAGGAGCGCGAAGTGCTCGATCGCTTGCTCGCGATCGAGAGTCCGTCGGCCGACGAGCTCCTGGATCTGGGCGTCCTCGCCGCGTCGCCAACGATCGGTTGGAGGGCCCGCGAGGGGCTCGTCGCGGCCGTGTCCGCCGGGGCGGCGGAGGCGCTGCTGCGGCCGGCGATCGAGCGGGCGGCCGCGGGCCTCCTCGCCGCGCGTCTCGACGAGGAGTGGGCGAGCCTCGACGCGCGCGTGCGCAAGGCGGCGGTGCTCTCGGGCCATTCCCTGGCGCAGTCCCTCGCACGGCATGACTGGTACGTCGCGCTCGAGATCGATGCCGAGGACCTCGACGTGCTGGATCGGCGTTTTCTGCCGTAGTCAGGCCGGAATCGAATCCCGCGAGCTACGGGCGAGGCGCCGATTCGTCTCGCTTTGGCCTATGGACTTCCTCCCTCCCCGCCGATGAGCATGATGGCGGGACCGCCGCCCAGAACATGACGGATCCCAAGGACGAAACCGCGCCGCCCGAGCCGGCGAAGGAGAAGCGCCGATTCTCGTGGCGCACCTCGTCGCACGAGCCGTTGATCCCCGCGAAGGCGGGCGAGACGGAGGCGATCCCGATCCGCCGCGAGGAGCTCGCGGCGATCATGGATCCTCGCAGCCAGATCGCCGAGCAGTTCCGCGGCCTGCGCAATTCGATCCACGCCCTGAACCCCGACGGGGCCTCGCACACGCTCGTGCTCACGAGCGCGCTGCGCGGGGAGGGCAAGACCGTGGCTTGCATCAACCTGGCAATCGCCATGGCGGAGCTACCCGGCAAGCAAGTGCTCATCGTCGACGCCGATCTGCACCACCCCGCGGTCGAGGAGTATCTCGGCGTGCCGGCGCGCCAGGGACTCGTGGAAGTGCTGCGGGGGAAGCTGCCGATCGACCAGGCGATCCGCCGCACGTCCGTGAGCGGCGTGTCGGTGATCGGGGCGGGCGAGCCGCCGCCCAACCCCTCCGAGCTGCTCGGGTCCGACCGCATGCGCTCGGTGATGAACCGTCTGAAGCAAAGCTACTCCTACGTCCTGATCGATACGCCGGAGGCGATGACGATCTCGGACGCGAGCCTGCTCGGCGCCGTCGCCGACGGGATCCTGCTCGTCGTGCGCCTCGGTGAGACTCCGCGCCACTACGTCGAGCAGACGCACAACAACCTCGAGGCGCTCGGCGGCAACGTGCTTGGAACCTGCCTCACCGGCGCGAAGATCGTGAACTCGTCCGAGGGGTACGCGCGTCGCTGACGCTGCTCCTTCCCGCCCCTGCCTGCTCTCGTTTCTTGCCCGCCTTCCCAGCTCTTCCGCGGGCATGGGCTGCGCCCCAAGCCCGCGGAAGAGCTGGGAAGGCGGGCAAGAAACGAGAGCAGGAAGGAGCGGGAAGGCTCAGAACAGCTCGCGTTGGATGAAGCCCAGCAGTCCGTGGCGACGGCGCGGCTCGCCGTCTTCCACGTCCGACCTCCGGACCCGCATCGGTGTTCCGCGGCGGGCGGAGGCGAGGAGGCGCGGGAGGTTCTGCTCCTCCCACCGCAGGGCGCGGTCGTGGTCTCTGTAGGTGGCTTCGCGTGCGCGGAATTCCGCGTCGTGGTGGATCCAGCGCGAGCCGGATCCGCGGTGGGGCGGGCGGGCCGCGTGGAGCAGCTCGTGGAAGATCACTGTCCGCACGAACCAGCCGGGCACGGCCGCCTGGTCGAGCGCGGGGTGGATGCGCACGAGGTTCGACTCGGACACGTAGCTCCCGAGCCGGATCGAGTGTCGCGTGCGGCTGCGACCGCGCCGGCCCCAGGTGAGGACCGGACTTCCCGGAGTGGACTGGAACTCGCCCGCGAACTCCTGCGCGAGGAGGGGCGCGGCGAGGAGGGTGAGGTCGTGGACCTCGCCCTTGGTCATGACGGTCGCCCGGCGGGGCGCGGTCGGTGCGACCTCTTCCAGCCGCGCCTCGATCCACGCGTCGAGCAGCGCGCAGGCCCGGCGCGCCCGCCGCCCGGACCGGATCCACTTCGCCACGGACTCACCGATTTCGACCGGCGCCGTGGCGAACATGACGTGCAGGCGGACGAGGAGCCCGTTTCGGTCACGATCGAGCACCCGCGTCTGGACCGGATGCGTCCGCGAGCGTCCGAACACGACATCGACGGCGCAGTCCAGGTGGCGCTCGAGCAGCGACCGCCACGCGGTCTCGGTGTCGAGTTGCATGGCAAGACTATACCGAGCCAGGAGCTCGACTCTACCGAGCCAGGAGCTCGACTCTACCGAGCCAGGATCTGATCCGCCGGCACCCGTGCGGCGGAGCATGCCCCGGCTTCCCATGCCGCGGTCCTTGCCGTCCTCACCGTTATCTCCTCTTCCGGTCAGGCACAGGCGACAGTCCCAGACCGACCCGCGCACGATCCGCTGCGTATTGGGTCGCAGCCAACGCCGCTACAGGATGTTCTACAGTGCCTGGCTCTCGTCGAACGTCAGGATCACGACGCGCCCGGTGCGCGCATCCAAGTTGCCGGAGGGCGGTCCCCAGTACGAGTCGGACAGGATCACCTGATCCAGTCTCAGGGTATCGGGAAGGCCGAGCTGCCCCGTGACCGGGTACTGCGCGAAGTGCGAGCTGGAGCCCGGCGCGGGTTCGAAGGAGTGAGGGACGGCGCCCGGATGGTCTCCGTCGTAGATGAAGATCCGGTCGTTCGAGACGGTGCTGGCGCCAAGCGATACCAGGAACAGGTCATCCTGTGATCCGACCGCCCCGGCGATATCGCCGAACGCGCTCATGAAGCCGTAGTACTGTGATTGCTCGATCGCGTCGCCGGGAACGTCCTCGCGGTCCAGAACCCGGTACAGCACGGAAACCTGCATCGCGCCGTTCGAGCCGGGCGGCGGCCGCGGTGGGGAGTACCAGACGGCCATGCCAGATGTGTGCTGGCTGGCTCCCCCGCTGTCGAACATGTCGTGCCGCGGCGCGGAGATCACGAAGTCGCGCCCGCAGCTCGAGGCCGACATCGACATGCCGTAGCGGCGGATGCCGTCGATATCATCGCTTGCGATGGGGCTGTACAGCCGCGAGATGGGGACCGAGCTCGGCGTAATGGGGGCGAGGAACCTGAACGCTGCGCCCCCATTCGATTGGAGGAGGTCACTGTTCCCGACGGCGGTCACGAGCAATCCGAAGACCTGGCCGCCCACGCGTTGGAGTACCAGCTCCTTCCCGAAGTTCTCGTTCCCGGAGTTTCCAGGGTTCCGGAAGTCGGGGTTGATGAGGCATACGCTCGGGGTCACCAGATCCATCATCGAATAGACGAACACGAAGCCGTAGGCCAGGGAGTTCGCCGTCAGGCGCGCGCCTCGCGCTCCGATCACGATGTCGGGGATCGAGTCGTGGTCCACGTCTCCAAGCTCGAGCGCGGAACCGAAGGCCATGTTCGCCTGGAAGTCAGGGGGCGAGATCTTGGTCATCAACTGCGGCGCCGCCATGTCGACGACGTAGACCGCGCCGGTGTTGATGCCGCCTTCGTCCTTGTTCGGCGCGGATACGATCAGTGTGTCGCGGTTCAGGCTGAGGGGCGCCCGCGGGCCGCGCAGCAGGTGCGACCCGAAGAGGTCGCCGGGCAACTGTCCGGGGGAGCGGATCTCCGTGTAGTTGCTGGCGTCCACGCCGTTGGCGTCGGCCCAGAACACGAATACGCGCCCGCCGATGTTGCTCGGCGAAGCCGAGTTGCCGGGTGCACCGACGGCCAGATCCATGTTCCCGTCCCCGTCGAAATCGCCGATCGCGGTCGAGGCGCCGAAGAAACTGTACTCCGCAAAAGCGGGATTCCCCGGATTGTTGGTGAGGGTCGGGTTGTCGATGATCTGGAAAGAGTGGGCGTAGTGCTGGGGGGTGGGCAGCGCCGGGGTATGCCCGCACACCTGTTGGACCGGTGCGGCGAGCGGCAGCGCCGCGAGGAGGGGGAGTAGCATCGGTGCGGGACTTGTTGGAGGAATCGACTCGCCGTGCAAACAACGGTGCCGGCGAGAGGGCTCGGGGGCGCGCGCGCCGTGGCTCGAGACGCAAATCCAAGTGGGGATCGGGCGCCCAGAGCCCCCTGGCCGCCTCTGGGTCCACTATATCTCGGATCTCCTGGACCGTCTACCGGTCGCTCCTGCCAGCCGCCGCCTCGGGGACCTGTGACTCCGCCTGGGGGGGGGCTTCGGGCCAGCCCTATTGCCGCTCGAGTCAGCGGGGGTCGTCTGCCCGAGGGGACCGGGCCCGAGCCGTTTCGGCAGTCCAACTCTCACCGCCGTCCCGAAGGGTCGGAGGCGGATCAGAACGGACCGATGCGGGAGGATCGGGCGCGGGCTCGTTGGGAAGACCGCCGCGCCAGGGCGAACGGCGAGGGGCTCAGCGGTCTCCGATCGCCCCGAGCAGGAAGTCCTGGCCGTTGTACTCCTGATTCTCGGCCACGACGATCGGCCGCTCCGTGGCTTTCATGTCCTCCCAGTGGAGGAACGGGCTGGCGCCGGCCTTGGAGGTGCGGCGTGCCTTGATGGAGTACCCGCCGCTGCGGACGTGCTGGATCTCGTACTTGCCACCCGCATCCGTCTTGGTGGTGTAGTTCTCGGGCAACTGCAACGCAGCCGCCGTCGATTGGGAGTTCATGGTCACGATGGCGCCGGCGAGGGGCTGCCCCGCGGGGTCGTACACCGTCCCACGGATGGTCGCGCCGCTCGACAGCGAGATCTTACCGATGTCCGTCTCACTGCCCTCGGTCACGCTGATGTTGCGCTGCGACGACTTCGAGAAGTTCCCGTGGGCCACATCGATGAGGTAGGTGTCCGGCGTGAGCCCCGTGAGGACGAACGTCCCATCCTTCCCGGAGCGCACCTTGCGCGTCGTTGCATTGGTCGGATACATGTCGGCGATGGCGCGCATGAACTCGTCGTCCGTCCAGTCGTTGGCGTGGCTCGTGATCTGGGCGCGGGCGATCGGTTTGCCGTCCGCGTCGACGATCGTGCCGCGGATGGAGCCGCCCGTGGTCATCTGGACGACGATGCCCTGGGCTCCCCCGCTGGCGTCGGCGATCGTGAACGGGTCGGAGAAGCAGCCCGCGTACTCGGCGGAGTTGGCCTCCACGATGTACGTCCCGGGTTTCGGGGCGAAGATGACGTAGGTGCCGTTCTCGTTCCCGGCCTGCGTTGACTTGCCGATCGGGATTGTCGTCTGCATGTTCTGGACCTGCTCGCGCAGGCGCACCTTGTACTTCGTGAGGGGCGCGCCCGTGGCTGCGTCGACCACCGTGCCCGTGATCTTCGCCTGGGGGGAGAGATCGATGAGGACGTCCATCGTGCCCGTTTCGACGCGCTGCTTCCGGTCGGACTTGTACCCTTCCGCGATGGTCATGAGCGTGTAGCTGCCGGCCGGGACGTCCATGATCGTGAACTCGCCCATCTCGTTCGTCTTCGTTTGCGTCCGCGTCTGCTCTTTGCGGTTGGTCATCGAGAACGCTTGGACGATGGCGCCCTCGATCGCCTGGTTGCCCACCTCCATCACGCGGCCCGCGATCATCATGGCGACCTGCAGGATGACCTCCTGCTCGATGTCCTCGCCGGAGATGTGGATCTGCTGGATGGACACGCGCCCGTAGCCGTCGGCGATGACGGTCATCTGGTAGTTGCCCGGGCCGACGTTCTCGAAGACGTATGCGCCGTCCTCGGTGCTCGAGGTCTTGATCGTGTCCGGGCCATCGACAGCCGCGCCGAGCACGGTCATGCCCAGGTGGATGTCCGCCCCGCTCACGGGAGCGCCGCCGGCATCGCGGATCATGCCCGAGACACGCGTCCCGGGCGAGAGCACGATCGGAGGCTCGCGGGACTCGCCCGAAGCCGCGACGCGCACCTGACCCACTTCGACGGGGCCGTACTCGGAGTGTCGCACCTTGAGCGCGTAGCCGTTGAACGGCGTGACGTTCTTGAAGGAGAACTCGCCCCGCTTGTTGGTCTTCGTCGAGATGTCGCCGCTCCGGTCCGTGAGTTGGTCCGCGAAGTGGAACGTCGTCTGGCCGATGCGCGTGAGCACCACCTGCGCATCCGCGACGGGCTCGCCTGCTTCGTTCTCGACGGTTCCGGTCAGGCGGTTGTCGAAGTCGTCGGTTGCGTTGACCGGTGCACGCGCTTCGACGAGGCTGTCGACGTCGACTATGTCCCGCGCGCCTGGCGAAGAGGGGCCGAGGAGGGCCACCGGATCCGGTGCCTGCGTCGACGTGTCCGGCGCGGTCACCGTCGGCTCGGAGATATCGGGTTCCGGCTGCTCCGAGCCGGATCCGGCCTGGAAAGCGAAGTAGAAAGCGGCGAGGGCCGCGACGACGAGAACGAGGACGATGAGCGGTCGCATGTCGATGAGGGTTTCGGTTGCGAGGTCGGTTGCTTGGTGGAGTGAGCCGCCGTCGGCGGCCGGGCGGCCCGGAGGGCCCGTCATTGGACTAGGAGGTGGGACTGAGTGTCCGAGGGGAGCGCCCAGGCTGCTCGGCTGACCGAGGGGACCGAGAAGACCCGAGGGGGTGGACGTCCGAATCCGCGGGCTCTTCCCGGGATGCGGAAATCGTTTCTGCCCTACGACGCAGCGGCGGCCTCCTGGGTGGCACTCCCGAGGGCATCGAGGGCCGTCGGGAGGAGGGACTCGGTCAGGATGAGGGAGCCGAGGAAGTAGGCGAAGAGCAGGAGCTCGAAGTCCATCTTGCGGTACACCCGCAAGGTCGAGTTGCGGGAGCAGAGCGGCGTCTCGATCAGAGCCATCTGACCCGTCTTGGGGGCCACGAGGCGCCAGCCGCGCCGCCAGCCCAACGCCGGGACGATCCTGAGAGGCTTGCTGCCCGTCTGGACGTCGATCTGGCGCCGGACGACGTTCCAGCGCAAGGAGGACCCGAGCCACTCCTTACCGTCCGTCCAGAGCGAGAACTGTCCGCGCAGAATGCCGGGGTCGCGCCGGAACGACAGCACCTCGCCCCGCTCCGGCCGGTACTCGCCGCTGACGACCATTCCGAAGCGGTTGCGGTGCACGGAGAGCACGCCGAGCTCGCGTCCCTCGTCGTCCAGAATGCGGTGACGGGGGCTCCAGAGACCGGACACCTCGGTCCGGAAGGTCTGCCTTGCGTTCGTCATGGTCTCTCGTGCGGGCCGCGGGAGGGCGCCCCTGACAGCGTACATCCCTATCGGGGAGGGGGCCGCCGGGGAGGTGAGGAATGCGCAGGGGACCGGCGCGCCACCACTTGTCGACCCGTGCGGGGAACGGTCTTCAGGAGACCGCGAATTCCTTGCGCGGTCGAGTCTCTCAGAAGAGCGAGCTCAGATACACGGGCAGCGTGAGTCCCGTGGTCTGGCACGTCTCGCAGAAATTGTTCTTCGCGTCCGGGGTATGAGGGCAGGGCACACAATCCTCGAGCTTCCTCGCCGCCGCCTCGTTGAGCTCGAGCTGGGCGTTCAAGGTTTCGGTCCGCTCATCGAGCAGTCGCCGTTGTTCGCTCAGAGCCGCGCGGATCTTGTCGATCCACTCAGCCCGATTTCCAGCGGGTGAGCCATCCGGTGACCGCGTGTCGAGGATGTCGTGGATCTGCTCGAGGTGCAG
>SMVQ01000036.1 GCA_004357655.1 Planctomycetota bacterium | reverse complement strand
GAGGGGCCAGCCCCAGTCTCCCGTACCAGGCGGATCGGCGCACTCCCCTAAGACGCGAGAATGCAGAATGGCTAGACTGAGCGCGCCTCCGACCGGCGGGACCCGCGCGGAGTCACAGGCGACGTACCGATGGGCCGATCGTTCGGAATCTTGAGCTTCGTGGTCGGGGCCGCGGTCCTCGCCGCGGTCGTGTGGTGGGTGCGGACCTCCGAGCCCGCCCGGCGTGAAGAGGAGGTGCGCCCGCCCTACGTCCTGCCCGTGACCCTGGCGGAGGTGACGCGCGGGGACCTCGCGCCCGTGGCGCGAATCACGGGCACGGTACGCTCGCCGGCCCAGGCGAAGCTCGCGTTCCAGACCCGCGGGGTGGTCGCGGCGCTGGGCGTGCGCGCGGGGGATCGGATCGAGGTCGGCAGCGAGCTCGCCCGGCTCGATTCGCGGGAAGAGGAGCTGCTGCTCGCCGCCGCCGTCGCCGGGTTGGGGCTCGCGGAGCGCGAGCTCGATAAGCTGCGGGCCGGGGAGCGGGTGGAAGTCATCGATCGCCTCGAGGCCGAGCGCGACGTCGTGCGCGCCGAGGAGGAGATCGCCGCCGTCGAAGTCGCGCGGGGCGCGAAGCTCGTCACCGACCGCGTGATCTCGCAGGCCGGACTCGATCGTCTCATGGCCGTGCACTCCGCTGCCGTCGCTCGCACCGAGTCCGTCGACCACCGGCTCTCCGAGGCGCTCGCTGGGGCGCGCACGGAGGACCTGGCGATCGCCGAAGCCAAGGTCGAGGTCGCGCGTTCAGCGGTCGCGCTCGCGCAGGAGGCCGTGGCCCGGACGGTGCTCTGGTCACCCGTGAACGGGGTCGTGCTCCGGCGCTTCGTCGCCGTCGGGGACTACCTCCCCGTGGGCCAGCCCGCGCTCGAGGTCGTCGATCTCACCGAGATCGAGGTCGAGCTCGAGATTCCGCCGCGCTTCGCCGCGCGGATCACGGACGGAGCGCACGTGCGCCTGCGCATGGACGAGTTCGAGGGCTTCGAGCTCGCAGCGATACTCGACGTGCAGATCCCCGTCGCCGACCTGCGCAGCCGCAACTTCCGCGGGCTCGTGCGGCTACCTGCGTCCGAGAGCCGCAGCGCCGCCCTGAAGCCCGGTATGTTCGTGCGCGTCGACCTCGCGCTCGCGATCGAGAAGCACGCCCTGCTCGTGCCCGCGGACTCGATCCGCATCACCGAGGCGGGGCCCATCGTCGTGCGCGCGAAGGAAACCGAGGCACCGGACGGCATGCCCGTGCTAACCGCGGAGTGGGTGCCCGTGCGCGTGCTCGCGTCGGAGGGCGGTACGAGCGCCGTCGAGCCCCTCGGGGGCACGCTCCGCGCCGGCGAGCGTGTGATCGTCACGGGCGTCGACCTCGCCTTCGAAGGCGCACCGCTCGTCGTGCGCGACCGCGAAGCGCGATGAACCCGATCCGCCTCGCCGTCTCGCGTCCGCACACGGTCGCCGTCGCGGTCATCCTGACGGTGCTGTTCAGTTGGCTCGCCCTGCAGCGCATCCCCGTCCAGCTCAAGCCGACGGTCGACACGCCGCGAATCAGCGTGACTACGCTCTACCGCGGCGCGAGTGCGGTCGAGGTCGAGGAGCAGGTGACACGCGAGCTCGAGGACGTCCTCCAGAGCGTCGAGGGCCTCGTCGAGATGACGAGCATTTCGGCCGAGGGCTCGAGCTCGATCACGCTCGAGTACGGCTACGACGTCGATAAGCAGGCGGCGATCGTCGACGTCGTCAACAAGCTGAGTCAGGTCCCGCGCCTGCCGGAGGAGGCCGACGAGCCGGTCGTCCGCATCGCCGCCGCGGGCGGGTCGGACGTCGTCATGTGGATCGCCGTGCGTACGCGCTACGAGGCCGACTTCGTGCGTCGGGTCGTCGAGGACGAAGTGCGGGCGAAGCTCGAGCGCGTCGAGGGCATCTCCAGTCTGTTCGTCGTCGGCGGTTCGGAGCGCGAGATCCAGGTCCGGATCGAGCCGGAGCTCATGGTCGCGCACAACGTCTCCTTCGATCAAGTCCTCGCCACGCTCGCGCGCGGCAACCGGAACGTGCGCGGCGGGACGGTCGAGACGGCGTCGCGGCAGCTCGTCGTGCGGACCGTGGGCAAGGCTGTCGAGCCGGCAGCACTCGCCGACTTGATCGTCGCGGAGACGGAGGGCGGCAGCGTGCGCGTCGGCGACGTCGCCGAGATCGTCGACGGCTACAGGGAGATGGCTGGCTTCGTCAACATGAACGGGAAGCCGTCGGTCGCCATCGGCCTGCGCCGTCAAGTGGGCGCAAACGTCGTAACGATCGTCGAGGAGGCGGACGAGGTCATCCTCGCACTCAACGAGTCCTTCCAGGCCCGCGGGCTCGATATTCAGCTCCAGCCGGTCTACCGCGAGACGACCTACATCGAGGCCGCGATCGGTTTCGTGCAGGACAATCTGCTGCTCGGCGCGTCGCTGGCGATCCTCGTATTGCTCGTCTTTCTCCGCAGCGTGCGCAGCATCCTGATCATTGCGGTCACGATTCCCGTCTCGCTCTTCGCGGTGTTCCTCGTGATGAACGCCCTCGGGCGCACGATCAACGTCATCAGTCTCGCGGGGCTGGCATTCGCGAGCGGCATGGTCGTCGACAATGCGGTCGTCGTGCTCGAGAACGTGTTCCGGCACCTGGAGATGGGCAAGAACCCCATCGAGGCCGTCGTCGACGGGGGGCGCGAAGTGTGGGGCGGGGTCCTCGCGTCGACGCTCACGACCGTCGCCGTCTTCGTTCCCATTCTCCTGCAGTCGGACGAGGCGAGCCAGCTCTTCGCGGACATCGCGATCACCATCTCCGCGGCGGTGGCCATCTCGCTCGTCGTCGCGCTCACCGTCGTGCCCGTGCTCATCTCGCTCTTGTACCGGAGCGGTCACGCCGCCGGTGACGGAGCGGGAAGAGGGCCGCTCGCGCGCGCCTACGATGCGTTCTGTCGCCGACTGGAACGGTCCATCCCCGGGTCGCTCGGCGCCAAGCTCGGTTTCGTGTTCCTCGTCGCTGCGGGCGCGATCGCCTCCCTCCGGCTCACGCCGCCCGCCGAGTACCTGCCGACGGGGAATCGCAACCTCGTCATGTTCTTCGCGAGCCCGATCGCCGGCACGCGGCCCGAGGCGGTGCGCGAAGCCTTCCGGCCGTTCGAGGAGTTCGTGCTGGCTCAGCCCGAGTTCGACCGCATGTTCACGGTCAGCGGCGCCTTCAACGGTGGCGGCATCGTGCTGAAGGAGGAGTATGCGACCGCCGCGGGTCTCAAGGACTTCTATCAGCGACTCTTCGGGCCGGCGTCCAACCTGCCCGGATTCCAGTTCTTCGTGCCTTCGCGCTCGAGCCTGTTCCAGGATCCGGGCAAGCAGTTCGAGGTCGAGCTGTCCGGCCCCGACTTCGAATCGCTCGAGGGCGCGTCCGAGCGGGTCAAGGCGCGCTTGATGCAGGTCCCCGGCGTCACGTTCGTGCGCAGCTCGCTCGTCACCGGCCGGCCCGAATTGCACGTGGAGCTCGACGAGGACCGGGCGAAGGACCTCGGCCTCGACGTGGCGGAGATTGGGCGGATCGTCGAGGTCGTCGTCGCCGGACAACGGCTATCGACCATGATCGACAACGGGCGGGAGGTCGATGTCAACGTCGTCGCGCCGCAGGAATGCGTCGAGTCGCCCGAGGACCTTGCGGCGGTACGGTTCATCGCCCGCGACGGCCAGGCGATCGCGCTCGGCAGCGTGGCGCGCGTCACGCGCACGACGGGGCCGGTCGACATCCGGCGCCTCGAGCGCGAGCGCAACGTGCTGCTCACGGTCGACATCGCGCTCGACGCGCCGCTCGAGTCGGTCGTCGCTGCGGTCGAGGACGAAGTCTTCCCCGAGCTGGCGACCGAGTTCGGGCCGGCCTACACGCTCGCCGTCGGTGGCTCCGCGGACAAGCTGAAGACGACGCTCGCCGCGCTGACTCAGGGGCTCGAGCTGTCCGTCCTCATCGTGTACCTGCTGCTCGTGTCGTTGTTCCGCAGTTGGCTCACCCCGCTCGTCATTCTCGTCACCGTGCCGCTCGCGCTCTCGGGCGGCATCCTCGGCATCCGGCTGGCGGGCGAGCTCTCGGGCGGTGAAGCGACGTTCGACGTGATCTCGATGCTCGGGTTCGTGATCCTGGCCGGGCTCGTCGTGAACAACGCGATCCTCATCGTCCACCAGGCGAACAACTTCCGGGCCGAGGGGCTCGAACCGCGCCTCGCGCTCGCCGAGTCGGCGCGCTCGCGCCTGCGGCCGATCCTGATGAGCGTGATCACCACGGTGACCGGCATGCTGCCGCTCGCGCTGGGCGGGGGCGCGGGCGCCGAGCTCTACCAGGGCCTGGGCGCCGTGATCGTGGGCGGGCTGCTCGTGAGTACGCTCTTCACGCTCTTTCTCGTGCCCGTCCTGCTCAGCATCGGCTACGACGTCAGCGCGGCGTGGCGCCAGCGAGTGTGGAGCGGGAGCGGCGGCGCCGTCGCGGGCGAACTCAGGGCGTGACTCCGGTTGGAGAACCGCGCGCCTGGCGCGCCGCGGGCGTCCTGGCGCTCGTGCTCGCGATCGTGCTCGGCACCTGCATCCGCATCCGGACCGCCACGGGCGACGCGAACTTCGACACGGAACACTCCGCGGGGCTCCTGAAGAGCGATCCGGGGCTGCTCTTCTATCTCACCGAGCGCGTCGTCGACGCCGGTGGGGGGGTGCCGGCGGACTTCAGGGCCGACCCGCGCATCGAACATCCCGCGCTCACCGACATCCCCGCGACCTACACGGTCGGCCAGGAATTTCTCGTCGCGTGGGCGGCGCCGTTCTTCGGGGCCGGCGTTCCATTGCACATGGTCGCGCTCTGGCTGATGGCCGCGTGCGCCGCGCTGGCGGTCGTGGGCGTGTACGGGTTGTCGTTCGAGCTCACGCGCTCATCCGCGTGGGCGTCGTTCGCGGCGCTCCTCTACCTCATCCTCCCGGCGAACTACCGCACGATCGGCTTCATCCTCGTGCGCGAGGACCTGTCGCTGCCGCTCTTCGCGATCCATCTCTGGTTGCTCGCCCGCGCGGTCCGGGTCGGCACGGTCCCCGCTTTCGCTCTGGCGGGTGCCGCGCTGGGAGCGGCGCTCGCGACGTGGCACGCGATGACGTTCTTCGTCGCGATCGAGGCCGCCGTGTTCTTCTTCTGGTTCCTGCGCACGGGCGAGAATCCGTTCACGGAGCGCGCGCCACGCGCCCTGCTCGCGGTGACGGCACTCTTCACGCTCGCCGTGCCGGCGCTCTTCGCGAAGCAGGCGCTGCTCTCCCTGCCCATGCAGCTCGCGTTCGCGCTGCTCGCGGCGGCGATCCTCGGCCGGACGCGCCCGCGCGGAGCGCGCACCGCGATCGCGTTCGCAGCCTGGGCTGCGCTCTTCGGCGTCTCGTACGCGCTCAGCCGGGCACTCGACGCCGGTGCCGGCGACTTCAGCCACGTGTTCCGCCTGCTGCTCGCGAAGGTGCGTCACCTCGGCGTGCTGCCGGCCGACCCGACCGCGATCCCGTTCGAGTCGCGCCTCCTCTGGCAGGGCCCGTTCGCGACGTTGGCGCTGGATCACGCCGTGGCGTCCATGCGGCTCGGGCTGCTCCTCGCACTCCCGGCCTTCGCCCGCGCCGCGCGCACCTGGGGGCTCGGCAAGGGGCCGCGGGGCGAGGCGTGGATCGCTGCGCTCGCGGCGTTCGGACTCGGCGCCGCGTGGTTGGTCCAGCGCGTCTTCGTCCTACCGGGTCTCGTCCTACCGGTCGTCGCCGCGGTATTCATCGGCCGGCGCTCAGGTGCGGCGACCGAGCGCCGGGCGCAAGGACGCACGCTGGTGCTCGGCTCCGCGCTCGCGGCGCTCGTGCTCTGGCAGGTCATCGGCTTCGGCACCTGGCTGCGTGACCTGCGCATCTCGTGGTACGAGCCCGCGGTCCGTCAGGCCGAGCTCGCGACTCTCGTCCGCGAGCTGCCGCGGTTCGTGCCCGAGGGCGCGGCGGTCGCAGGCGACTTCATGACCTCGACGGCAATCCTCGCCCAGACGGGCCGACCGATCGTGCTCCAGCCCAAGTGGGAGACGCGCGCGAGCCGGCGGCGCGTCGAGCAGTTCCTCACCACGTTCTTCCACGAGTCGCCCGCCGTTCTCCGCCGGATGCTCTTGGAGGAGTACGACTGCCGCTACCTGCTCGTCGACCGCGGCGCGATGCTGATGTCGCGCTACGTTGCCGGCCTGCGCGCAGGGGAACCCCTGCGGCCGGGCACGGCGGCCGAACGCTTCCTCAGCCAGGACCCAGGCGTGCTCGCCGGTGTCCCCGGCTTCCGATTGCTCTGGCGCAGCCCGCCCGAGCTCGTGCAGACGAACGGGCGGCCGAGCGACTTCTACCGCCTGTACGCGCTGGAGGAATGAGGCGACCGGGCGCGGCTCAGTTGCCGCCGCCCCCGTCGCCGCCCGTCCGGCGGCCCTGGCCGCCCGTGCCCTTCTGCTCGCCGCGCACCTTCTGCTTCTTCACGCGCTGGCCGTCTTGCTTGCGGGCGTTCTGCTTCTCCGCGTTCTTGCGGCGCTCGGCGTTCTGCCGACCCTCGGCGCCCTTCTGGCCCCGGGCGTC
>SMVQ01000035.1 GCA_004357655.1 Planctomycetota bacterium | reverse complement strand
CTCTTGTCCTCCGATCAGCTCGTGCACCTCAAAGCGGGCTACCCGGGACCCCTGCGCGAGACGCGCGCGCCCGATGCCGAGGCGCCGCTCCGCGTCGGCTTCGTGGGCGTGCTCGACCATCCCAAGGGCGTGCACGTCCTGATCGAGGCCATGCACCTCTTGCGGGGCGAGCCGCTCGAGCTCGCGATCCACGGTCCGCTCGCCATGTCCCCGCAGTACGTGGCCGAGCTGCGCTCCGCGGCGGGCGGCTATCCGATCTCGTTTCGGGGGCGGTTCGAATCCGATGAGGTGGACCGGGTGATGGCTGAGCTCGACGTGTTGGTCGTGCCGAGCCTCTGGTACGAGAGCATGCCGCTCACGATCCACGAGGCATGGCGCAACGGCCTGCCGGTGGTCGCCTCCGATCTGGGCGGGATGGCGGAGTGCGTGACGCACGGGGTCAACGGACTCCTCTTCCCCTCCGGCGACGCTTCCGCGCTGGCCGACACGCTCCACACGCTCGTTCACGATCGCGGGCTCGTGGCGCGCCTCGCGAACGGGCGCCCCGTGCTCCAGACCGTCGAGTCGGTCGCCCAGAGCGTCGAGGAGCTCTACTCGCGCTGTGTCGAGGAATCGGTGCGGGGCATCGCGCGATGAGGCGAGCGTTGCTCGGGGCGAGCCTCCTCGGGGTGCTCTGCCTCGCCGGCGCCTGCAGCGCGCCCGCGCCGCGCGCGGGCATGCGCCGCCTCGACGAGCTCCCCCCGCGCTTCGCCGAGTCGTGGCGCGCGTGGCTCGAACAGGACCCGGCCTGGCCGGAGATCCGCGCGGAGGCGCTCTCCGAACCCGCCCTCGCCCGGTTCCTCGTCGACAACCTCACGCGCCAGATGATGGGCAACTATGCCGACTCGCGGCTGGCGCCGCTCGGTGACGCGCGGATCGGTCGATTCGAGCGGGCGCGCGCGGACCTGCTCGTCATGCATGACTACTCGGTCCCCGTCCTGGTCGAGCTTCTGGCGATCGGGAACAGTCAGGTGGACGCGCTCGTCACGGACCTTCTGCTGGCCATCGGCCGGCCAGCGATCATGCCCCTCGTCAGCCTGCTCGAACGGAAGGAGCCGAACGAAGCCCGCATGCGCGCCGCGCGCTTGCTCGGCGATCTGCCGTACGCGCTCGCCGACGAGGATGCCGTGCGCGCTGCGCTCATTCGCAGGCTCGCCGAGGATTCCGAGTGGCTGGTCCGCAGCAAAGCCGCCTCGGCGCTCGGCGAGCGCGGGGCCCGGGACCGCCGGACCGCCGACACGCGCGAGGCCCTCATTCGGGGCCTCGATGACGAAGACCACGCCGTCACGCGCTCCTCCGCCCTGGCGCTCCGGACCCTGCGGGACCCGCAGGCGATCCCCGCCCTCATCGTGTACCTCGAGCGCACGGTGCTCGAGGGGGATGTCATCAGCCTCCGGGCGGTTCAGCGCACTCTCCGCTCGCTCTCGGGGGAGCCTCGCGACATGCGCCCGCGGGGCTGGCGCGCGTGGTGGCGCGATCACCGGCCGGCGCCCGTGCACAGCCGGACTCTCCGGTGACCGGGTGACCGGACCCGGGGCCCGGGCCGCCCGGTTTTCAGGAGCAGGGGGACGCCGCACGCCCTACCATCTCCCCCGTCGGGCCGCCGATCCCGACGGGACCCCTCGCCGGCGGCCGCGGCCGCAGCATCATGGCCGAATGGAAGATCGAGCGCCGCCAGGGCGCGTGCAGCGCTTGCGAGCGCCCCTTCGACGAGGGTGAGCGCCACGTCTCGACGCTCGCGTTTCGAGCGGACGTGCTGGCACGGGACGACCTCTGCGAGCCATGCTTCGAGGAACGTCGAGCCGGCACGGGGGGCCCCGGGCAGGCGGACGCCGGCGCCGAGGATCTCCTGTGGTGGTTCACCCGGCACTCGGTGGCCAAGAAGCGCACGCTTCAGCTCGACCTCCCGACCCTGGAGCGGCTCTTCCTCGACCTGGAAGGCCGCGCGGAACAGCACGCCCGCGAGCTCCGCTACGTGCTCTGCCTGCTCCTCATGCGCAAGCGCCGACTGAAGCTCGAGACGATCGAGCGCGGCGCCGAGGGCGAGTCCTTCCTCGTCAAGCGCCCGCGACACGAGGAGCGCTACCGGGTATTCGCCTTCGATTTCGATGCGGACCGCATGTCGGAGCTCCAGAGCCAGCTCCAGGCGATCTTCGACGGCGTGGAGGGCGAGGACGGGGTGCAGCTCCCCACGGAGGACGGTTCCACAGCGGGCCAGCCCGAAGCCACGGCTGCGGACTGACGCCCATGACTGACGCCAATGACGCCAATGAAGGGGTCAGAGGCGGTTCTGCCCAACGGGCCTGAGCCCGCGCCCGAGCCGTTCCCCGTGCCCCCCGCTTCCGCGGTCCCACCCGCACCCCGTTCCTAAGTGTCAGACCCGGGACTGGGTCGGACCCGGGATCGGATGGGAGCCGGGTTCGGTGAGGAGGAGCAATCCCCGCATCCCACAAGATGTTGTGGTCGGTCACGTCCGCCCACCGATATCTGGTATCCGGCGCCCGGTTCAAGGCCTAAAACCGCGCCAGAATCGACTTTCATCCAATTCTCACATGAAGCTTGTGCGCATCGAGGTGGTGGAGTCTTATAGCTCACGTGAAGCTTGGTGGGGGAAAGTGGAGCATAAGTGAGCGCCTCGATCGGGGGCTGAGGGGGGGCTGCCGTGTTCCTCGGTGAGTCGCGGCATCCGGTCGACGCCAAGCACAGGGTGTTCCTACCCAAGAAGTTTCACCAGCTCCTCCCGGTCGACGAAGACGGTGATCGCGTCGCCGTCCTCGCGCGCGGATTCGGCGAGCACGAGTGTCTCGATCTCTTCACCGTCCCCGGTTTCGAGCGCGCGACGAGTCGCATGAACACCGATGCGTTCACCGATCCGGAGCAGCGCCGCCTGCAGCGCATCTACTTCAGCAACACGAGCCGCGTGACGTTGGACGCCTCGGGCCGGCTGCTGCTGCCCGAGAAGCTGCGCAAGCTCGCCGGCATCGAGCGCGAGGTCGTCTTCGTCGGAGTGATGGACCGCATCGAGATCTGGTCCGCCGAGCAGTGGGACGTGTTCGAGCAGACGAACGAGGACAAGTACGAGGAAGTCACCGGCGTTCTCAGGCAACCTGGCGACGGCAGGGAGGCGGGGGCATGATGCGGTTCGCGCACAAGTCGTCGCTCGCCGTTCGGAGGGCGGCCTTTCGGAGGGCGGCGATCAGGAGCACGGCGATGACCGAAGAGAGCGAATCCGTTCACGTTCCGGTGCTCGCCGATGAGATCGTCGCGCTCTTCGGGCGCGTGCTCGCAGGGCTCGAGGGCGGGCTCGTCGTCGACGCGACGATGGGCGCCGGCGGACACACGGCGCTGTTGCTCGAGCACTTCCCCGACATCCGGGTCCTCGCGTGCGACCAGGATCCGGAGATCCTCGCGATCGCCGCGGAGCGTCTCACGGGCTTCGGACGGCGCGTCGAGCTGCACCAGTGTCGGCTCACGGAGCTGTCGCGGCTACTGCGCAAGCTGCGCGTCCCGCCGCCCGTCGGCCTGCTCATGGATCTCGGCGCGAGCTCGCTCCAACTCGACCGTCCGGTGCGCGGCTTCTCCTTCCTGTACGACGGCCCGCTCGACATGCGGATGGATCCCGGCCGGGAGCGCACCGCCGCGGACATCGTGAACACCTGGGACGAGGTCGACCTCGCGGACCTCTTCTTCCACGAAGGTGGCGAGCGCGCGTCGCGGCGGATCGCGAGCGCCATCGTGCTCGCCCGGCGCCAGGCGCCCTTCCTGCGGACCGGAGCGTTCGCCGAGCTCGTCGCGAGGACGGTCGGAAATGCCGCCGGCGGCCGTATCCACCCCGCGACGAGGGTTTTTCAAGCCCTTCGCCGGGCCGTCAACGAGGAGGGCGAGGAGCTGTCGGCGGGGCTCGAGACCGCGGAACTCGCCCTCGCGGAAGGCGGTCTCCTGGCCGTGATCTCGTTCCATTCCGGCGAGGACGGCGTCGTCAAGCGCTTCCTGGCGGAGGGCGGACGCGCGGGTCGCTGGGAGGTGCTCACGAAGAAGCCCGTCCGCCCCGGGCCGGGCGAGGTGCGCGCCAACTCGCGCGCGCGGTCCTCGCGCCTGCGCGCCGCGCGCCGGCGCCACGGGAATGGCGAAGCGGACCAGGATCGGCCCGCGGAGGAGCGCCGATCGTGACGCGTGCCGTGCTCGCTTTCGCGGTCTCGGGCCTGGCGCTCTGCGTCGGTCTCTTCGCCGCCTGGGTGCAGTCTCGGAACTACGCGTGCGCGGCAGAGCTCGACTTCCTGCAGCGCGAGAGCGTCTGGTACCAGCGGTGCACCAGCGAGCTTCGCGCACGGATCGAGAGGTTTGAATTCGACCCTCCGGCGGAGGAGACTGCCCCAGCGATGGACGTGCCGCGAAAGGGGAACTCTGATGCGTAGTCCCGGGCTCGAGTCGGCGTCGGGGCTGCGACCCGCGAGCGCGTTCGTGATCGTCGCCGCCGTGCTCTTCGCCGTGACCGGCAAGGCCGCGCACATCGCCTTCCTCGAGGACGGGGACCAGATCGAGTCCAGACTGTCGGCCTCCGCTCCGTGGCCCGAGTTCGAGATCGCCGATCGGAAGGGGCGTCCGCTCGCCCTCTCCGTCGAGTGCTTCGACCTGACCGTCTCGCCGCGATCCATGTGGCGCTTCCATACGCCGGCTTATATGGCCGAGCGGATCGCGACCGTGCTCGGTGATGCGACGCCGCGCGAGGTGCTCGACCTCATGCTGCCGCGCACCGCGGACGAGGGGATCGTGCGTGTCGAGCGGCCCGCGCTGCTCGTCTTCGACGTGGAGACGGCCCTGGCCGTCGAGCGTTGGCTCGAGACCGGCGCCACCGAGCAACACGGGGACGATACCGGGCCGATCGACGGGATGTGGCTCGTGCCGGGTGAGCGAGAGGGCACCTGGACGATCGCCTGGCGCCCGGAGGACACGCTCTCGATCCGGGAGCGCGCGCGCCATCTCGCGCCTGGGAGCGTCCGCCGGCCCGAGATCTGGACTGCGCGCCTCCTCCGGAACCTCGCCACCTTCGTCCGGCGCTCGGCCGTCCTCGCGGAGCTCGAAGTGGGCTTCATGGGGCTCGGACGCTCCGAGCGGGCGGCCCTGCTGCGCGAGCGCATCTGGGCGGAGCTCCTGCCGTGCGAGTTCCGGGTCGTACGGCACGGCATCGGTCCGGAGACGGCGCGCGCGCTCCAATCTCTGCTGGCTGAAGAAGCCGTGACGACGCCGTGGCAGATGGAGCTCGTCGCGAACCTCGAGCGCCGGCATCCCGTGCGTCCCCGCGGCGACGACCGCGGCGATCCGGCGGCGGACGACCCGTTCGGAATCCTCGGCCACTGGGGCGTGCTCGGACCGGAGGACGCCCTTGCCCGCGCGCGTCGCGAGCTCGGCCTGCGGGACACCGAGGGCTACCGGAACGAAGAGCACCGCGCGTACGTGGAACGACGCGCACATCAGTACGAGACGGAGCGCCGACCGCGCAGCGGGCTCGAGATGTTGTGCGGCGAGGTGCTCGAGCACCCCGAGTGGAAAGAGCGTCTCAAGGACGACGTGCGCACCTACGATCGGCGAGTGCGCAACCTGCCGCGCGATCGTCGCCGGCCGTGGAAGGGGCACGTGCCCGACTACTTCCAGTCCGCGACCGATGCGGCCGAAGTGCCGCGTGTCATCACGACGATCGATGCGGAGTTGCAGCGCGCCGTCCACCGAGAGCTCGAAGGCGTCATGGCGACGCACGACCCGGCGCTCGCGATGGCGATCGTGCTCGAGGTCGAATCGGGCGACGTTCTCGCCGTCGACGGCATCCATGCCTACGGGACGAGCGGCTTCGCGCCGCTCCTGCACCGTTTCACGCCGGGCTCCACCATGAAAGCGATCGTGATGGCGATCGCCCTGGACGAAGGGCTGGTCACGCCGGGTGAGAGCATCGCGACTTTCGCGCCGGACGGGCTCGTCGTGCGCGACGACAAGGGCCACACGCGGCACATCTCCGAGGCGCTGGGGGCGCCCGAGGAGTCCCACGTGACCGCGGCGCAGGGGCTCGCCCGGTCGGTGAACGCGGTGTTGGTGCAGATCGGACTCAGGATCGACGCAGCGCGGTTCCGTGAGCGGCTCGTGCAGCTCGGCTACACCGCCCGTCCGCGCGTGGGGCTCGGTCCCGAGGATGGCGGGTACGTACCGGAGCTCGAACGCGGGACCTGGAAGGTCTGCCACACGCACGCGTCGGTCAGCTTCGGTCACGAACTCTCGACGACCCTCTGGCAGCACGCATCCGCGCTCTCGACGATCGTGCGGGGTGGCGAACGGCGCCCGCTCCGGCTGGTCGAAGCCGTCGAGCAGGACGGGCTCAGGTGGCAGCTTCCGCCGGCCGAAGGCGTGCGGGTCCTGGGCGAGCGAGCCTGCGGGGAGGTGCGCGCGATGATGGCGCTCGGAGCATCAGAGGGCACCGGGCGCCGCGTCGCCCACCCTTCCGAGCACCCCGAGTTCGACTACATCGGGACGAAGACGGGCACGACCCAGAAGGTCTCGACGGAGCTCTGCCTCCACGTCGAGCTGCCACACAACGTCCGGCACGAACTGGAAGGCAGCCGTTGCACGCGGGCTTGTCGCAAGTCGATGGTCGGCGCGCGGGACCATGCGCGCCGGCGCAGGACGTGCTACACGTCTTCGATGTGCGTCGTCGGCCGGCTCCCCGGCTCGTCGAGCGAGCTGCTGGTGTTCCTCGTCGTCGAGGATCCGCGGAGTAGCGCGAAGTTCGGATCGGACGTGGCGGGACCCGCCGCCGTCGCGATCCTGCGTCGGGCCTTCGGGCTCCCTCCGAAGTCCGGCGCGCAGCCGGAGCAGACTACGGACGCCGTCCCCGTGGCGGCGTTCAATACCCGAGACTTCCCATGGGCGGAGGACATCCGATGAAGCGTCTCGGCGACTTGATGGAGCAACTGGGGGGTGGGTGCCCGCCCGAGGGGGGCGGGCCCCGGATTTCCGACGTCCATCTCGACTCACGTCGGGTGGGCGTCGGGAACCTCTTCTGTGCCCTCCCAGGTAACAGGGACGATGGCGCGCGATTCGTCGCGGATGCAGCGTCCCGCGGTGCGGTGGCCGTGCTCACGCCCCACGAGCTCGACCTCCGCACCGTAACCTACGACATGCCCGGCCTGCACATGGACCAGTGGGTCCATCCCGACGCGCGACGCATCGCCGGGCGTGCGGCGGCGCTCGTGCACGACGAGCCGTGCCGGGAACTCTCGGTGGCGGGTATCACCGGCACGAACGGCAAGACGACGACCGCCCATATCCTCGGCCACATCCTGGACCGGGCGGGGATGGACACGGCGGTGCTCGGGACGGCCGGGCATCGGCTCGCGGGCGGGAGAGTCCTGAAGGCGAGCCACACGACGCCCGATGCGCCCGAGCTGCAACGGCTATTCCGCATGCACCGCGATGCGGGCGGCAAGACCGTCGTCATGGAGGTCAGCTCGCACGCCTTGTCACAGGAGCGGACCGCCTGCGTAGAGTTCGAGGTCGCCGTGTTCACGAACCTCACGCGCGAGCACCTGGACTACCACGGCGATATGGACCGTTATGTCCGGGCCAAGACGCGCCTGTTCGAACAGCTCGGGAGCGACTCGACCGCCGTGATCAACATCGACGACCCCGCGTGGGGCGTGATGGCGACTGCGGCCCGTCGCGGCGGCGCCCGAATCGTCACGTACAGCACCCGGTCGCGAGCCGATCTGAGTGTTTCTGGACTGCGTACCGGACCCGCAGGGTCGCACTTTGTTCTCAGTGGGATGGGGATCGAGTGGACTGAAACGGTTTTTCCCTTGCGGGGCCGGTACAACGTCGAGAATGCACTCGCGGCAAGCGCTGCGGCGCTCGTGATGGGGGCGAGTCCTTCCGCGATAGCGGATGGGCTCGCCACCACCTCCTCCGCCCCCGGCCGGCTCGAGCGGATCCCGACCGGCGATCGCGGCTTCGAGCTCTTCATCGACTACGCCCACAGTCCGGACGCCCTCGAGCGCGTGATGAACGTGCTCCGTGACGGCCTGCGGGGACGGCTGATCGTCGTCTTCGGCTGCGGCGGCGACCGGGACGCGGGCAAGCGGCCGGAGATGGGGCGCATCGCGGCGGGCCTCGCCGACGTCGCCATCGTGACCAGCGACAACCCCCGCTCGGAGGACCCCGAGGCCATCATCGCGGACGTGCTCGTCGGCGTCCGGGAGGGCGCGGGCGGGAGCTCCTGCGAGTGCATCGTCCAGAGTGACCGGGAGCGGGCGATCCGGCGCGCGATCGAGCTCGCAACGGCGGGCGACATCGTGCTCGTCGCTGGCAAGGGCCACGAGACCGGCCAGATCATTGGGGCAGAAGTCGTTGCCTTCGACGATCGGTGCGTGGCACAAGAGGCCCTCTCGTGAGCGAATTCAGCCTCCAGGACGTTCTCGATGCGACCGGCGCGGTGCTCGTGCGGGGCGGATCCCACGTGCGGATGCGCGGGGTGTCCACCGACACGCGCACACTCCGGGCGGGAGAGCTCTTCCTGTCGCTGTCAGGGCCGAACTTCGACGGCAATCGTTTCGCCGCGGCCGCGGCCGAGCGCGGGGCGGCCGGGCTCCTCCTGCGACGCGAGACCAGCGTCGCCCTCGAGCTCGCACGGGTCCCGGACGGGACGGCGGTCGCCCTGCACGACTCACCGGCGCGCGCGCTCGCGGACCTCGCCGCCTGGCACCGCCGGCGGCTCGACCTGCCCGTGATCGGGATCACGGGCTCGTGCGGCAAGACGACGACGAAGAACATCCTGCTCGAGCTTCTGCAGGACCGAGCGCGTACCGTGGGCAGTCCGGCCTCGTTCAACAACGCCATCGGCGTGCCCCATACCCTCCTTCTGGCGGACGAGCGCACCGAGGTGCTCGTCGTCGAGATGGGCACGAGCCACCCGGGCGAGATCGCGAGCCTCTGCCGGATGGCGCGGCCGACCGCCGGGATCATCACCAACGTGGGCGCGTCGCACCTCGAGGGGCTCGGCTCGATCGCGGGTGTCGCCCGCGAGAAGGGCGACCTGGCCGCCAGCCTGCCCGAGAGCGGCTATTGCGTGCTGAACGCCGACTGCCGGTGGACGCCCGAGCTCCGGGAGCTGACGGCGGCGCGCATCCTGACCTTCAGCGTGGACGGGACGGGCGACCTCAACGCGACGAACGTCTGGTTCCATCCGGGCGGGACGACGTTCTGCCTCAACGGGGAGCACGAGGTCACCTCGCCGCTCCTCGGCCTGCACACGGTCCAGAACCTGCTCGCGGCACTCGCCGCGTGCGTCGGGCTCGGGATCGAGCCGGAAGAAGTGCTCCCCGCCGTGTCCCGCCTGCGCGCCGGGCGGCGCCGGATGGAGCGCATCGAAGTGGGGGGCCTCACGCTCTTCGACGACAGCTACAACGCGAACCCCCAGTCCGCGCGCGCGAGCGTGCGCGTGCTCGCGGGACTGCACGGTCACGCCAGGCGCGTCCTGGTACTCGGTGAGATGCTCGAGCTCGGCGAGTTCGCGGCCGAGCTGCATCACGAGATCGGGGTCCTCGCCGCGGAAGCGGGCGTGGACAGCCTCCTCCTCCTGGGGGAGCTCACTCAGGCCACCGCCGCTGGCGCGGTCGAGGGCGGTCTCCCGCTGGAGCGGATACTGCACTTTCCCGAGGTCGAGGACGGCCTCGAAGTCATCCCCGGTCTCCTGAGGGACGGCGACGTTGTCCTCATCAAAGGGAGTCGTAGCACGGGTCTCGACCGCCTCGTCAACCGCATCATGGAGCTGGAACCCAGCGTTTCCTGACTGCCGCGCCAGCTCGTTCGGCAAGGCGCGGCCCGAGCGAGATCATGTTCCCCGGTCTCTTCCGAGACGTGATGGAGATGCAGCTCTTCGGCTACATCTCGTTTCGAACCGCCATGGCGGGCTTGTTCGCGTTTGCGTTCGCGCTCGCGCTCGGGGGGCCTACGATCGCGTGGCTCAAGCGCCATGAAGTCGGGGAAGCGCTCACGGACACGGGCTCGTACGAGCTCGACCGGGTCACGCGCAAAGCGGGCAAGGAGGGCACGACGACGATGGGGGGCAGCTTCCTCGTCGCTTCGATGCTCCTCTCCGTGGTGCTCTGGTGCCGGCTGGACAACCTGCTCGTCGTCCTGGCGATCCTCCTCACGGCGGGACTCGCGGCGGTGGGGTTCGTCGACGATTTCCGGAAGCTCACGGACCCGAAATCGAACGGCATCTCGCCGCGCGCGAAGATCATCGGCCAGTCGATCGCGACCCTCCTCGTCTTGGGGGCGCTCGTGTTCTACGCCCAGGCCGCGGGTCGGGATTCGCTCCTCGCCATCTATCCGCCCTTCTTCAAGAACCTCGCGATCCCCTTAGCCGGCAGTGGTTTCGGAATCCTCGCCTTCATGGTCCTCGGCTGGTTCGTCGTGGTCGGGACGTCGAACGCCGCGAACATCACGGACGGGATGGACGGGCTCGCGGCCGGGTGCATGCTGATCTCCGGGATCGCGCTCTCGATCTTCTGCTACGTGACGGGCCGGGCGGACTGGACCCAGTACCTCAATCTGCCGCACGTCGCCGAGGCATCCGAGATGGCCGTCGTCGGTGGCGCGCTCTCCGGCGCGTGCATGGGCTTCCTCTGGTTCAATGCCTACCCGGCGCAGGTCTTCATGGGGGATTCGGGCTCGCTGCCCATCGGCGGGCTGCTCGCGTGGATGGCCCTCGTCGCCAAGCAGGAGCTCGTGCTGCCGCTCCTGGGTTTCGTGTTCTTCGCCGAGATGGGCTCGAGCGCCCTCCAGCGCTTCTGGTACAAGCGCACGCGTCGGCGCCTGTTCACCATGGCGCCCATCCACCACGGCCTCAACCTGTACGGCGGCATCTTCACCGCCGGTCCTGCGCCCTGGCACGAGGTCACCGTCGTCGTCCGTGCCTGGATCGTCGCCGCCGCCTGCGCGATGGCCAGCCTGGCCCTCTTGAAGGTCCGCTGAGCATGGCGCGCTTCCGTAGAACTCCGGCGACCGCGGGGAGCCACGCGCTCGCCGGCGAGCATCAGGTGACGATCTTCGAGCGCCTCGACGACATGGCGCGCCGGGCCGGGCGCCTCGATCCAGCGGGGCCGGCGATCGCCGTCTTCTGCACGGTGCTCGCGCTGCTCGCGCTGGGCTTCCTCATCCAGGTCAGCCACGCCTCGACGACGGTTCGGCCCGAGGCCTTCCGCGCCGAAGTCCTCTCCCTGCTCGGGTTCCGGCTCCTCGGGCTCTTCGTCCTCCTCGTCGGCTTCCGGCTGGGGCCGCAAGGCGTGCGGCCCCTGATCCCGGCCCTCACCTGGATCGTGCTGCTGATGCTCGTGGCGGTCTACGTGCCGGGGCTCTCCGCCGTGAAGAACGGTTCGCGGCGCTGGCTCGAGCTGCCTTTCCTCGATCTGACGGTTCAGCCGTCCGAGATCGCGCGCGTCGTCATCGTGCTCTGGGTCGCGAGTCGCTGCGTCCAGCTCGGACCGCGGCTTCAGGACATGCGTCGGGGCTACATGCCCATGCTGTGCTTCGGGACCTTCCTGTTCGGCTTGATCCTGGGCGAGCCCGACCTCGGCGGCGCGCTCCTGTTCTTCCTCTGTTTCGTCTGCACGATGTGGGTCGGCGGCGCCCGCCCCGCCCACGTCGCAGGCTCCCTCGGGATGCTCGGTGGGGGGGCCCTCGTGCTCGGCGCCACCATGCTGGCCTACGTGCGCGAGCGCATCGCGGTGTGGATGGGGGAGAGCACGAACGAGCAGGTGCTGCTCACCGTACGGGCGATGGCCAGCGGCGACATGTTCGGCGTCGGCCTCACGCACGGCGGCGCGCGCAACAGCGGCGTCCAGTACATGCAGACCGATTTCGCGCTCTCCCTGGTCGGAGAAGAGCTCGGCTTTCTGGGCATCACCGTCGTACTCGGACTGCTCTTCACGTACATCTGGTTCTCCTTGCGATTCGTCCTCTCCATCCGGGACAGGTACCGCGCGCTCGTCGCGTTCGGCCTGCTCGTGTCCGTCGCCTTTCAGGCGATGCTCCACGTCCAGGTCGTCACCGGGCTCGCCCCCCCCAAGGGCATGAACCTCCCATTCATCTCCGACGGCGGCTCTTCGCTCGTCGCGTCCTGCCTCGCCGTGGGGCTCGCCCTCGGCGCCGTTCGTGGAGCCGGGAAAACCTCCGGCTCCTGACCCCCATCCTCATCTGGAAAAGCCCATGCAACAGATCGAACGCTACGGAGTGATCGCGCTGCTCTTCATGATCGTCACTTTCGTGACCGTCTCCCTGTGGGACGGCGGCGAAGAAGAGACGGTCGACGCCCGGACCGCGACCGCGCGACGGCCGGCGTCCGTCGTCCACCGCCAGCAGCCGGGCTCGAACAGGTTCGACCCGATCCGCACGCAGGTCCCCGTCGAATCCAGGCCGCTGGCGCGCAAGCACGTGCCCCTCGCGGAGCAACGATCGATGGTGCCGGAGCTCGAGCCGTCGCGGCTCGCCGATGTGGGCCACACCTCGTACGAGACGAGCGTCGCGCTCCAAGAAAGCCGACCTCGCAGCGAGCGGTACACGGCTGATCCAGGCCGCATTCGGATGGAGCGACCGCGCTGGAACAGCGACGTTCCGACCGCCTCGGGGCGTGCGGAGGTCGCGGCCGAGGATCGGCGCTTGCGCGAGACGCTCGAGCTCGTGAAGCATGCGCAGCCGGAGCCCGAGGCGGGCACCGGACCGCGGGAGACGCGAGCCTACGTCGTGAAGGACGGTGACACGCTCGAGCGGATCGCTCGGCGCGAGCTCGGCGACGGCCGGCGCTGGAGAGAGATCCAGGCGCTGAACGCTGGGATCGACCCGCGTCGGCTCAAGATCGGCGCGCGGCTCCTGATCGCGGGCGAGGCACGCCCGCAAGCCGGCTCGCGCCCGGTGTCCTCCGAACCGAAGAGGCCGGCTCCGGCCCCTTCGAAGGTCGCCACGACCGCCTACACGGTGAAGCGCGGCGATGTGCTCGGCAGGATCGCCCAGCGGGAGCTCGGCAGCGCGAAGCTCTGGCCGAAGATCGTCGAGCTCAACCCGGGCGTCGACCCGAACCGCCTGCACGTCGGCGCCGTGCTGAGGCTGCCCCGAGTCGAGCGACCCGTAGCACCCGAGCGACGGCTCGTGGCCAAGGCAAACATTCCGAGCGGCTCGCGCCCTCGCATCCGATGACGGCGCGCCTGCAGAGCCTCCTCGTCGTGGGCTGCCTGTTGGTCGCGGCGCTCTACGCGCCGGAGAACCTGGCGCTCCTTCACCCGGCCGCGCATCCGACCGGGTTCCCGGCGCAGCCTGCCAGTGCATCGGCAAAGCCGACAGATGCATCGGCAAGGCCGACCGATGCATCGGCAGAGCCGACCGGATCATGGGCGCACCGGCCCGGACCTTCGGCGCGGCCGCCGGCCGTCCTGGCAGTGGCGGCGGAGATCCGTCCCGCCGTCCGGCGTCGGCCCGCCGTGGCCCTCGCCGGCTGGCGGCGGGCCGATGAGGTTCGCATCGCATCCCGCCCCGCCCCGCCCCAGGAGGAGTTGGCCGGGGAATGACAGGCTCCACGGCGGCGCGCGGCGAGGGCGGCGGGGACAGCCTGCGCCTCGCCTTCGCCGGCGGAGGCACGGGCGGACACATCGTCCCGGGCATGCACCTGCTCGATCACGTGCTCGGGCGCGGGAGCTCGCTCGCGGACCTGCTCTGGTTCCACAGCGGGCGCGCCGTCGAGGAGCGGGTGATGCACGGTCTCGCCGAGAGGCTGGGTGGGACGCCACTCGAAAAGGTCGAGCTCGCCGTCGAAGCAGGGCGCGGAGTGCCGGGCCGCATGCGTCTCGCCGCGCGCACGCCGGGGGCTACGATTCGCGCCCGGCGTGCGCTCGCGCGCCACCGGACGGAAGTGCTGCTGGGGCTCGGCGGCTACACGATGGTCCCGGCCGTGCTCGCGGCGCGCTCGCTGGGCATCCCCGTCGCGCTGCTCGAGATCAACGCGAGCGCGGGGCAGGCGACGCGCGTGCTCGCGCCGCTCGCGCGCGTCGTGTTTCACGCGTGGCCGGCGACCCTCCCTGCGCGCGGCGGCGCGCGGCACGTGCTCTCGGGCCCGCCGGTCGCGGCCGCGTGCGCGGCCACGGGACGCGACGCCGACGCGCGCGCGGCGGCGAGGGCCGCGCTGGGCTGTACGCCCGGACGCCCGGTGCTCGCGGTGTTCGGCGGCAGCCAGGGAGCGCAGGGGCTCAACACGTTCGTGCGCGATCACGCGGACGCGATGCTCGCCCGCGGCGTGCAGGTCCTACACCAGGTGGGACCGGGCCGGCTCGCGGAAGCGCGCCGAACCGAGGCGCACTACCGCGCCGTCGAGTACGCGGACGACGTGCCCCTCTGGCTCACGGCCGCCGATCTCGTCCTGTGCCGCGGCGGAGCCTCGACGCTCGCGGAGCTCGCGGCGACCCGCACGCCCGCGTGGGTTGTGCCGTACCCGCACCACGCCGACCGACACCAGGAGCGCAACGCCCGCGAGCTCGGCGGGGGCGTGCGCATCGTCCCCGAGGAAACGCTCGATGCGGAGCTCGCCCATGAGCTCGCCCGGCTGCTCGGCGAGGAGGGCGCCGACGAGCGGGCGCGCATGAGCGCGGCGCTCGAGGCCGTGCTCCCGGGCGACGCGGCGGAGCGCATCGCAGCGGGGCTCTTCGCGCTTCGCGCCTAGCTCCGGAACGAGCGCTCGGCCTTGTTTCAGTGCCTGCAGCTCTCCTCTCTATCTTCCGTGACGTCCTCGGCCAGGAACTCCTCGGCCAGCGCGACGTGAAGACCACCATGATCTACACCCACGTCTTGAACCAGGTCTCCATGGGAGCGCGCAGCCCGGCGGACCGACTCGAAGCCTCCGGCCTCTGACGGGGGTCTCGACACTCATGCAGGCCGGCGTTAGCCTGACCGGCCAAATTTAGAGGAGGAGGTTCAGGCGACGCTCACTAGGGCCTGAGAACCGCGAGGACGGCGGTTCCTCGCGGAAAAGCAATGCTTATGCAGACCAACTAGCGGCCTCTCCAGGCGCTTACGCGGACCCGTACATCAGGAGTTGGGCAGACCCGGAGGACTCGCCAATGACCAGGAAAGTGTTCATCAGCTACTCGCACAGACTCGATCAAGGAGCCGCGGACGACTTCGCCGCCATCTTCGCTGACGCAAGGGATGCGTTCATCGACAAGAGCGTTCGCAACGACCTCGGCGATTTGGAGGCAGAGAGCATCAAGGACCGGATTCGCCCACTCATTGCGGACAGCTCGGTGATCGCCGTTTTGATCGGCGAGGAAACTGGTGGCAGGTCCTGGGTGGATTGGGAGATCTACACCAGCCTGCGCAAGG
>SMVQ01000034.1 GCA_004357655.1 Planctomycetota bacterium | reverse complement strand
CGCTCGAGACTCGCAGTGCGAAGAGTCCCGACGGCAGCTCGATCGACGTCTTCGAGGACGCCATCCCCCCGTGTCGCTCTCGCCGATCATGTGGGCGCGCCCGTCCTCCCCGAAGATGCCGCTGCTGGTCTCGCCGGCGCTCCGGACCGTGGCATCGACGATCACGGCGATCGGGCCGCCGCCCCTCGATGGGGCGCCGGTCGCGGCGGTGCTCGCGGAGTTGCGCGCGCAGCTCGTCCCGGCGCACAGGAAAGACGGCCCCCGCGCTTCCCAGACCACGTCCGCGCCTCCTCGCCCCGACCACGCTGGAGGGGCGCCAAGCGCTGCGCGTGTGCACCGTGAACTGCCGGACACGGGAATCCGACGTCGACCTGCTCATCGACGAGGTCCTGCGCCCCGGCCCGGGCGCTCGCGCGGTGAGCGCGGGTTGCTAACGTATCGGGATGCGACCGAAGCGCGCACTCCTGCTCGTGGCCGTGCTCGCCGTCCACGGTTGTGCCGACGATTCCACGGGCGAGGACGGTGTGCGATCCGTGCCGCTCGCCCCCCCCGATTCGCTCGAGCGCGTGGCGCTTGACCCCGAGCCGGAGCGAGCGTTCGTCAGAGTTCCGCCGCGCGTGCTCTACCCCAGTCCGGAGATCGCGCCCTGGACGGTCGCGGCCGAACGATCGTTCGTGCAGCCCTACCAGGCGGAGGCGGCGGACGAGGGCATTCCCGGCTACAGGCTCGTCGACGGCGCGGCGTCGGTGCCGGCGCTCATCGTCGTGGACCAGGGCGACGCCCCCAACCGCGTGGTCGTGCCCGGCCCCTTCGATCCCGCGACGTTCAACCGGATCTCGTTGCGGGTGGCCTGCCCCGAGCGCGAAACGGTACGCGTCGCCTTCCGGCGGCAGGCCGGTCGCGTCTTCGCGTCGGACGCGCGGGCCGTCGCGGGTGCGCAGGGCCTGCGCACGCTCGTCTTCGACCTGCCGGAGATGCGCCGGCAACGCGCCCCGTTCGACGAGCTCGCGATCGAGACCGGGGGCGCCTCGCAGGGCATCGTGATCGTCGCGATCGAGCTGTCGCTGGAACCGCTCGAGTCTTTCGTCTTCGCGGATGGCGAAGTGCCGGCCCTCGCGCAGGGCGCGAACGGCGAGACCCGCCGCGGATACCCGCTCGCCACCGGCGCGCCGCTCGTCGGCGAGCTGAGCGCGGGGGCCGACGTCGAGCTCGCCTTCGCCTACGGGGTGCCGCGCGCGTTCCGCTCGGACAGCGGGTCGCCGACCCTGCGCGTGACGGCCGCCACGGCGAGTGGCGGTCGCGTCGAGGTCAGCCTGCCCATCGGCGCTGCCGAGTGGGAGGAGGCCACCGTGGAGCTCGCTGCCCTCGGTGGCGAGCGCGCGACGGTGCGGTTCGAGCTCGAGGGCGACCCGGCCGGGTTCTGCGTGATCGCCGAGCCGCGACTCCGGCGGCGCGTAGAGCGGCCCGCGACCGTGCTCGTCATCACGTCGGACACCCACCGGGGCGACCACGTGGGCGCGCTGGGGAACGGGCTCGTCGCGACGCCGGCGCTCGACGCGCTCGCGGCGCGCGGCGTCCTGTTCGAGAACGCGTGCAGCGTCTCCAACACGACGAATCCGTCGCACGTGGCGCTGTTCACCGGGCTGCACGTGCGCGACACGCGCATCGTCGACAACCACTCCCCGCTCGTCGCCGACGTCGCGACCCTCGCGGAAGCCTTCCGCGACGCCGGCTACCGCACGTTCGCCGTGGTGAGCATTCCCCACCTCGGGCCCGAGGCGAGCGGTCTGGGGCAAGGCTTCGACCGCGTGAGCGCACCGACGGAGGGCGAGCGCGACGCGGCCGAGAGCGTGTCGCGCGCGCTCGCGTTCCTGGCCGACGCGCACAGCGAGCCCGTGTTCCTCTGGCTGCACGTCTTCGACGCGCACAGTCCCTACGAGCCGCACGCGGACTTCGACCGGCGCTACTACCCGGGCGACCCGTTCGATCCCTCGCAGTCGTTCGACTTCAAGGGCAAGTTCCTCCCGAAGTACCTCGCGGGTCTGCGCGACGTGACGTTCCCGCACGCCCAGTACCGGGCCGAGATCGACTACGTGGACAGCCAGCTGGCGCGCCTGCTCGGGACCGAGCGCGTGCGCGCCGGAGTGACGCTCTTCACCGCGGACCACGGCGAGTCCTTCGGCGCGCACGGCGTCTATTGGGATCACGCCGAGCTGTACCCCGACTCCCTCCACGTTCCGCTCGTCCTCGCCTGGCCGGGCGCGCCGCGCGGCGTCCGCTCGCGCGTTCCGGTGACCCACATGGACGTGGGACGCACCCTGCTCGACCTCGCCGGGCTCGACGCCGTGCCCTTCGGGGGCCGCGACCTGCGCTGGGCGCTCGCGGCGGGTGCCGCCCCCGCGCCCCGCTTCGCGATCGCGGGCTACGGGTTCTCCGCTTCGATGGAGGCGGGCGGCTGGCACCTCGTCCTGCACCTCGCCGACCACCAGCCCGTATCGGTGCTCGAGCCCCGCACGCGGCACCGCATCGAGCTGTACGACAGGACCACGGACCCCGACTGCCTCGAAGACGTCGCCGGACGCGAGCCCGCGCGGGCGCAGAGCATGCGCGCGGCGCTCGTGCGGTGGCTGGGGGAGGCGCGCGCGGGCAGCCTCGGTACGGAGGGCGAGCTCACGCCCGAGCGCCGCGCGCACCTCAGGGCGCTCGGCTACCTCGGCGACTCGGGCACGACCGTCGGTGACGAGTGGATCGACCCCGAGTGCGCCTGCGCGGAGTGCCGCGCGTTCCAGTAGTGGAGCGCCGCTCCGCTCAGGACGCGCGCGGGTGCGCCAGCTCGTAGATCTTGCGCAGGTGCTCGATCGAGACGTGCGTGTAGATCTGGGTCGTCACGAGGTGCGCGTGCCCGAGGAGCTCCTGCACGGAGCGCAGGTCCGCGCCGTGGTCGAGGAGGTGCGTCGCGAAGCTGTGGCGCAGCGTGTGCGGCGTCGCGTGGCGGCGGATGCCCGCCGCGAGGACGTGCTTGGCCACGATGCGCTCGAGCGAGCGCGTCGTGAGCCGCCCCCCGCGCGCGTTCAGAAAGACCGCGCGCAGGGGCTTCGGTCGCGGGCTCGGGCGGTGCGGATCGTCGAGGTAGGCGCGGAGGGCGCGGGCGGCGTACGAGCCGACGGCGGCGAGGCGCTCCTTCTTGCCCTTGCCCTGGACGCGCGCGACGCCGCGCGCGAGGTCGAGGTCGCCGACGTCGAGCCCGACGGTCTCCGCGGCGCGGGTCCCGGCCGAGTACATGAGCTCGAGCAGCGCATGATCGCGCCGGCCGCTCGCCGTCGTCACGTCCGGGGCGCCGAGCAACGACTCGATCTCGCCCTCGCTGAGTACCGTCGGCAGGTGGCGCGCGCCGCGTCGCTGACGCAGGCCCACGGCGGGGTTCGACTCGATCACGCCGTTGCGCAAGAGGTAGCGCAGGAAGCTCCGCACGGCGGAGAGCTTGCGCTGGACCGTCGTGCGCGCGAGCCCGCGCCCGTCGAGCCGAACGAGGTACGAGCGCACGGTGCGGGGCGTGATCGCGCTCGGCTCGTGGAGCCCGCGGTCGTCCAGGAATTCGAGTAGCTCGCCGAGGTCGAGGCCGTAGGCGCGGAGGGTGTGCGCCGAGGCATGCCGCGCCGAGCCGAGCTCGCGGAGGTAGCGGTCGAGGTGCGCGCGCATGGCAGCGCCATGGTCGGGCGCGCCGGGGCCCGATACCAGGCTCTCGTCGCGCCTGCCTGGATGCTATCAGGCTGCCCGGACTAGCGCCGCCGGCGCCGGCGTCCCGTGGGCTCCGGCTCGGGCGCTTCCTTCGGGCCCGGTACGTCCTTCTGGATGGACCGCGAGAGCGCGCGGATGCCGTCGAGCACGAGCGTGTGGGCTTCCGGGTTGATGCCCCAGGCGAATCCGGCCTTGTCGGCCTGATCGATGGTCGCGCCGAGCGCCTGCGCGCTCTTCGCCTGGGCGGCGAGGTAGTCCATCACCGTCTGGAGGTCCTGCTCCAGGAGCTCGATGCGCAGCCCCTGGGTGGCGACGATCTGCTCCATCTCGCCCTGCTTGCCATCGTCCTGCGGCTTGAGCTCCTGGGCGCCGAGGCCCGTGCCGAGGACGAACGAGAGGGGGATCCATAGCCGTTTTGCAATCATGGTGCTGCACCTATCGGGTCCCCGGGGGGACTTCCTTGAACGGGGAGAGCCGGGACGCCCGCTCCTGGAAGCCTACCTCTCCAGGGGGCCCGGGGCGTCTCAATCCCGGGTCGCCGGGGCGGGGAGCGCGAGGACGAGCGCGAGGGGCAGGAGCAGGAATGCCGCCCCCGCGAAGTACGGCGCCCCGCTGCCGAGCCCGAAGTACAGGAGGCCGCCGAGCACGGGGCCGATCGCCCGCGAGAGCGCGCCCATCGAGCGGAAGGTGCCCAGGGCTAGCCCCTGCCGGTCGGCGGGCGAGTAGCGCGACACGAGCGAGGTGAGGCAGGGGAGCGCGAGCGCGCTCGCGCCCGCCATGAACGCCAGGCCCACGTACAGTTGGAGCTCCGTGTAGGCGAGACCGATCAGCAGGAACCCGGGGATCGTGCCGGCGAGGCCGAAGAGCGCGAGGCGGATCTCGCCCAGCCGCGGCACGAGCCGGCGCACGAGGCCGCCCTGGACGAACGCGATGGTGAGTCCGACGAAGACGAACATCATCCCGATCTTGCGCGGCGTGTAGCCGAGGCGCTCCACGGTCAGGAACGCGAGCGTGAACTCGATCGCGCTGAACGCCGTGAAGTACAGGAAGTAGATGAGGTTCGTGCGCGAGACGCCGGGGAGATCGAGCGTGCGGAGGGCCCGGAATGGATTGCGCGTGCGTACGCCGGCGGCGCGCCCGCGCTTCTCGGGCGGCAGCGTCTCGGGGAAGTGCGTGACGGCCCAGACGAAGTTGACGAGGGCCATGGCGAACGCGACGAGCGCCGCGCCGCTGAACGGGTTGACGCCGAAGGACGCCCACTCCGGGAAGCGTGCGAGCAGGTCCCACTGCGACGCGAACGCCCCGAGCGCCGGGCCGAGCACGAAGCCGAGCCCGATCCCGGCGCCCAGCATGCCCATGCCCTTCGCGCGGTCCTCGGGCGCGCTCGTGTCCGCGATCACGGCCGAGGCGGTCGAGATGTTGCCGGCCATGATGCCCCCGAGGAGGCGCGCGAGGATCAGGACGAGGAAGGTGCCCGAGACGAACCAGAGCAGGTACGACGCCGCCGTCCCCGCGAGCGTGACGAGCAGGGTCGGCCGCCGTCCGATCCGGTCCGAGAGCGCGCCCCAGAACGGCGCGAACAGGAACTGGAGGAGCGAGTACAGGGAACCCAGCAGGCTCCCGAACAGCACCGTGACGCGGAAGCCGCTCTCGTCGGTGCCGACGAGGCCCGCCAGGAACGCGACCAGGCGCCCGATCGCGCTGCCCTCGCCCTCGAGCGCCAGGTAGTGCTCGAGCATCTTCGGGAAGAGCGGAAAGATGACCGAGAACCCGACCATGTCGAGGAACACGGTCAGGAAGACGAGGCCGAGCACGGACCGGCGTTTGGCGGGCATGGGGCCCCTTGTATAGGCAGCGGTGGGGGAGGGAAAGGGTTGGAGCCGGAACCGGATCGGGCACGGGCACGGGCTCGGACGCGATGGAGGGGAGTTGCCTGTGCTCCGGGGGGGGAGGGCAGGGGCTAGACTTCTGCGGTGTCTCGTTCTGCGCAGGCTGTGTTCCGGCCCCGGGTATTCGAGCTGCCGTCGAAGCCCGGGGTCGATGGCCTCATCGATGCGCTCGCGGTGAGGCCGGGGCTCGCGGTGCTCGACAGTGCGGGCGGGGCGCCGAGGCGGTTCAGCCTCGTCGCGTTCGACCCGATTCGCGCGGGTGCGGAGCTGCCGGATGACGTCCGGGGGCTGCGCGCATTCGTGGGGCTCCTCGCGCGTGTGCCCGGGGACGACGTGCCCGGGCCGTTCCACGGCGGCTTCCTCGGAGCTTTCTCGTACGACCTCGGGCCCGCGGGGGAGGGGCTGCGGCTGCCGTCGGATGCGTGGCACTCGCCGCGCGTCGTGGGCGGGCTGTACACCGACTTCTTCGTGCTCGACCACGAGCGTGACCGCGCTTGGCTCGTGCTCGGCGAGGATCCCGGGGACGGGCGGCCGCCCGTCGACGAGCGGCGGGGGGCGCTGCTCGATCGGCTCGCCGCGCCGCCGCGTGCAGCGCCGGCGCCGCGCCCGCGCGGGCCGCTCGTGCGCCATGTCGCCGGCGCGGAGCACCGGGCGCGCATCGAACGCGCGCGCGAATGGATCGCCCAGGGCGAGCTGTACCAGGTGAATGTCGCCCACCGCTTCTCCCGCCGGATGGACGGCCACCCGACCGCGATCTACCGGCGCTTGCGCTCCATCAACCCGGCGCCGTACATGGCCTACCTCGCGTTCGGCGACGAGCGCGGTGTGCCGTCCGGCGCGCTGCTGTCCGCCTCCCCGGAGCTCCTGTTCGAGCTCGACGGCCGCCGCGCGCGCACGCGACCGATCAAGGGCACGATCGAGCGCGGGCTCACGCCCGCCGCGGACGCGGCCCAGCGCGCCGCGCTCCTCGCCAGCGTCAAGGACCGCGCCGAGCTCGCGATGATCGTCGACCTCGAGCGCAACGACCTGGGGCGCGTCGCGCGGCCCGGCTCCGTGCGCGTGGCCGAGTTCCCCGCGCTCGAGACCTACGCCGCCCTGCACCACCTCGTGGCCGAAGTCTCGTGCGAGCTGCGCGACGGCCTCGATGCGGTCGACGTCCTCGGCAACCTGTTCCCCGGCGGCTCGGTCACCGGCGCACCGAAGCTGCGCGCCATGGAGGCGATCGCGGAGCTCGAGCGCGAGGGGCGCGGCTTCTTCACGGGCTCGCTCGGGTTCCTCGACACGCGCGGCCGCGCGGCGTTCAACATCCTGATCCGCACCCTCGTCTGGCGGAATCGCCCCGGAACCGATCCGGACGTGACCTCCGGAGAGGTCACTTTCCACGTCGGCGGGGGGATCACCTGGAGCTCGGACGCCGCCGCGGAAGAGCGTGAAACCCTCGTCAAGGGCGCCGCCCTCGCGGCCGCCCTCTCGGACGTGGACGGGGCGCCCGACACCCTCGGCATCGCGCTGCCCAGGCTCCAGCCTGCGCCAGCCGTCGAAAAAGGGTTGTAAGCGGTGGACCGGGCTCCACGCCCCGCGGCCGTGCCGCCGGGAAGCGCGGTTTATCGAGGACGGTCCGGAGCGTTGTGCTAATTAATGTCGAGTCGGATACGGCGCTCGGTCCGCCGCTTGCAAGTGCCGCTTGCACATGCGGCGGCGCAGACGAGAACGAGGAATTCCCATGATCACATCCACACTGCTCATCTTGCTCACGAACGTCGCGCCCGCCAGCACGCCCGCGGCGCCCACTCCCGCGCGGCTTGCCGCCACCACGTGCGCGGAGCGCCCGATCCAGGACGGGGAGAAGCCCGACAAGCGCGAAGAGATCAAGGAGCTGCTCAGCGTGCTCAAGGGGCACGCCGGGAAACGGGGGAAGGAGGATCAGGAAGCGATCGAGGTGATCGACACGTTGAACATCGAGTTCGAGAACTGCGGCGCGAAGGATCGCAAGGATATCGTGAAGGGCCTCTCGCTCTGCCTCAAGCAGAAGCGGCAGGCGAGCAAGGAGGGCGTCTTCGACAACAAGCTCTTCATCGCGGCGGCGGTGGCGCTCGGTAACATGGGGCCCGAGAGCGCCAAGCCCCTGATCTCGTGGATCGGCCACAAGACGCACCGCAAGGACGTCCCGCTCCAACGGTGGTTGATCCTGTCCCTCGGCCAGACCCAGACCAAGGCAGCGGTCGAGCCCCTCATCGACCTGCTCAGCCACCAGAAAGCGGGGATCCAGGCTGCCGCGGCCGAGGCCCTCGGCGGCCTTCAGGGACTCGAGCAGAAGAAGCGGAAGGACGTCTTCAACTCCCTCCTCAAGGTGATCACAGCCCTCAAGGGCCGGGTGGACGGCGACGTCAACGACACCATCGCCAGGGAGCGCTACGACGTCATCAAGGCGCCCATGATCACGGCGCTCCAGATCTTGTCGGGCCACGACGAGCGCAACCCGGATGACTGGCAGAGATGGTGGAACAAGAACAAAAAGAAGGACTGGGACAAGGACGCGTGAGGCTCGGTCGTCGGTAGGGGCGGCCAGCCATGGACGATCCTGGATCCCGCTACGACCCGTCTGCAGCCGGGGGCGCGCGCCCGCCGGCGCACGGTGCGCTCCTGCTCGTCATCCCGCTCCTCACGGTGATGCTCGGCGCCCTCTGGGCGCGACACGGCAAGTCGTATCCAGCCGGCCGGAGACCAACGCCGCCCCCTGCCGCCGTGGCGTCGTCCGGCGTTGGCGGCTGGGCGGGGACGGCCACCCTCCCGGGCGGCGGCAGGCTCGTCGCGCGCCTCGCGCCGCTGCACGCCGACCCGGCGCGCCAGGCGTTCGACGCCGCCGCGCTCGCGCGTGAGCTGGGGCTCGGTGAGGGCGCGCCGTGGCGACTCGTCCTCGCCCTGCACCCCGATCCCGCCGGCACGGGCGGCCGGACCGTGACCGGCGTGTCTCTCGCCGACGTGCGGATCGCGGACGACGAAGGCCCGGCGCTCCGCTCGCTCGCTGCGCCCGTCCCTTCGCCCTCCGGGGTCGTCGATCCCGTCGCCGCGGTGATGGCGCCGCCGACCGAGCCCCTGGAGTCGGGCAGGGAGGTCAGCCTCTTCCTCTGGGGTCGCCCGCCGGGGACGACGGTGCACGCCCTCGGGCTGCCCGTGGAGGTTGGTCTCGTGCGCAACCCCGCGCCGGAAGCCGTCGGGAGCACGGAGCGATGAAGCCGAAGTGGAGGCTACCCGCCGTCGCGCGCGCGCTCGCGTGGCTCGCGGTGCTCACGACGGCGTGGCTCGCCTCGCGCGAGCTCATGGCCCGGATCCGGACCGACGAGCCCACGACGACGGAGCGCGAGCGCCAGCTCATCGAGGAGGAGCGCGCCCGGTGGCATGGGCGGGAGCAGGACTACCTCGGGCGGATCGAGCTGCTCGAGCGCGAGCTCGGCGCCGCGGGCGAGCTGCGCGAGAGTCGTGAGCGCGAGTGGCTCGGATTCACGGAGATGCTTGCGGTGTTCGAGCTCAAGGACCTCCCCGCGCAGCCTGGCTTCCTGACGGACGAGGACGGACCGGCCGTGGACGAGGCGCTCCGGCGCGAGGAGCGGAGGCGCGCAGCCGAAGCCGAGCGCGCCCTCGACCGCGGGCAGGAGCTGCTCCTCGATCTCCGTGCGCTGCTCACCGTGGAGCAGGTCCTCGGCCTCGACTTCCTCGAGCTCGGCGTCGTGGAAGAGGGTGCGACGGGACCGGTCGTCGTGCGTCTGCTCGACAATTTCGGCCGCCCTTCGGGCACGCTCGTCTCCGAACGGCTCCGACTCGAGTGCAGCCACGCGGGCCGCAGCGTGACGCTCGTCTTCGAGGAGGGCTACGAGAGCTACGGCGGCGTCGCGACGCCGTTCGGCCCGCCCACGGAGGCGGGCTCGAAGCGCGGCGGCGTGCGGCGGATCCACCTCCCGTGGATCGACCCCGCGCCCTGGGTCGCGGCGCTCCCCGAGCTCTTCGGGGCGGACGCGAGCGATGTGACGCCCGATGACGGCCGATGGGGTCTGACCGACGTGCGCGATCGCCTGAACGAGCTCCTGCGCGGCGAGTCGCGCGGGGGACACTGGCGCCTCAGGAGCCTGGGCGGAGTGGTCCGTGGCGTATTGCGCGAGGTGCACCTCGTCCAACTCGACGATGCCGGTGGCGTCGTGCGCAGGGTCTTCGCCGACCACATGCGCATCCGCACGGTGGAGGGGGGCGTGCGGCTCGAGCTCGAGGACGGGGTCCAGGAGCGGAACGGCCGGACGGCGCCGTTCCTCGAGGGTCGCTACCTGATCATCCTGCCCGGAGCGAGCGTGCGCGCGTGGCGCGCGACGCCGCTGCCCGGACTCGCTTCCCCGCTGCTGCCCGCCGGCACGTTCGGCTCCGCGAGCGCCGGAGAAGCGCGAGAGGGCGGTTGACCTCCGCGGGTACGCTGGTCATAAGACCCCCATGCCCGCGTCATCGAGAGGGGACAGCCAGCGGGGCCTCTTCGACCCCGCCCCGGCTTCGGCGCCCGCGCCCGTGAAGCGCGGCGAGGATCCGGAGGTGCTCACGGTCGGCCAGGTCACGCGGCGGATCTCGGACGAGCTCGCGGCGTTCGGTCGCATCGCGGTCGAGGGCGAGGTGTCGAGCCTCAAGCGCGCCGGCTCAGGTCACCTCTACTTCGGGCTCAAGGACCAGGATGCGTTCCTCGATTGCAAGATCTGGAGGAGCCGCGCCGCGAGCGCGCTCCGGTTCGAGCTCGCGGAAGGGATGCGCGTCGTCTGCCGCGGTGCGCTCGACGTGTACAAGCCGCGCGGCTCCTACAGCCTGATCGTCGACCGCGTCGAGCAGCGCGGGATCGGCGAGCTGCTCGCGCGGCTCGAGGAGCTGAAGCAGGACCTCGCGCAGCGCGGCTGGTTCGACCGCAAGCGTCCGCTGCCCGAGCTGCCGGCCTGCATCGGCCTCGTGACGAGCCGGGACACGGCCGCTTTCCAGGATTTCCTGCGGACCCGTTCCCTGCGCTGGCCGCTCTACCCCGTGCGCTTCGTGCACACGCTCGTACAGGGGGCTGGGGCCGCGCAGGAGATCGCCGCGTCGATCCGGCGGCTCGACGCGAGCGGCGTGTCCGTCATCGTCGTCATCCGTGGCGGCGGCTCGCTCGAGGACCTCTGGTGCTT
>SMVQ01000033.1 GCA_004357655.1 Planctomycetota bacterium | reverse complement strand
TGCCATGCCCAGCACGTCCTCGCCAACGGGACCGAGGCCTTCGTGCACAACGGCGCCGTCGCGTCCACGAACGCGACACGACTCCGCGTGAGCCCCGCGGCGGCTTTCGACCCCGACACGGGCGCGACCTTCCTGTTCTGGCAGGAGTTGAGCCTGAGTCAGTCCATGAGCGGACTCTACGGCCAGAAGTTCGACGCGACGGGCGCGCGGCAGTGGACGGACGACGGCGCGGAGCTCCTGCCGCTCGGCGCCGCTTCGATCACCCAGGTCCGCACGCTCGCGGGCGCAGGCGGCACGTTCGTGTTCTGGGACCTCGCGGCGGGCTTCGGCCTCGACCGGCTCTTCGGGGCGCGCATCGACGGGGCCGGGGCCTACGACCTCGGACCCTTCGACATCGCCTCCACGATGAGCGTGAAATCGCGACTGGCCGTGGCGCGCGCGGCCACGGGGGATGCCGTCCTCGCGTGGACCGACCAGCGGCACGATCCCGGCGATGTACTGGCCCAGAACGTCCGGGCTGACGGCGGGCTGGGAGCGGCGGTCGCGACGCCGTATTGCTTCGGCGTCGGATGCCCGTGCGGCAACGACGACGCGGGCGCGGGCTGCGCCAACTCACTCGGCGCCGGAGCGGTGCTCGCGCCGGTCGCGGGGACGAACGGCTTCTTCAGCGACGATCTGATCCTCGGCGTCGCCGGCATTCAGCCCAATCAGTTCGGGCTCGTCTTCATGGGTGGGGCGCAGGTCTCCGGGCCGTTCGGCGACGGGCTCCTGTGCGTGGGCCAGGGCGCCGTGAGCTTGAACCGGTTCCCGGTCCGGCAGGCGGACGGCGGTGGAGCATTCACGGAGGGTCCGGGGCTCGTCGCGTTCTCGCTCGCGAACTTCCCGGGCGCTGGACACATCGTCCCGGGGACGACCTACTTCTTCCAGGGCTGGTACCGCAATCCAGGCGGCCCTTGCGGCGGGAGCAACTTCAACCTCACGAACGCGCTCGCCGTGCGTTTCGTGCCCTGATCGCGCCGGCCGGCCCGGCGCTAGGCCTCCAGGAAGTCCTGCGCGCGCGCGAGCTCAGCCTCGATGCGCTCGGTCATCTCCGCCAGCGCACCCGGCTCCATCCGGAGCATCTCGTAGGCCTTCGGTGACGCGGAATAGGTCGCGCCGTCGAAGCCGTCGCCCAGGCCGATGGCCCAGGCGATGTCGCCGGCGACGCTGACCGCGCTGGTGAGCAGCGGGTCGACGGTCGCGCGCTCGGGCGTGTGGTGGGTCCGGATCGTGTCGATCAGGACGTCGGGGAAACCCCAGCGGATGGCGAGGCGCGCGCCGATCTCGGCGTGGTGGATACCGAACACCTCGCGCTCGGAGTCGAGCAGCGAGCCACCGCGATCCAGGGCCGCGGCGAGGGCCGGCTTGTGCTCGGCGAGGAACCGATCGACGACGATCTGCCCGATGTTGGCGAGCAGCCCGGCGGTGAACGCGCGGTGTCCGTCGATGCTGCCGTGCACCTCGGCCAGGAGCTTGCTCGCGAAGGCGGTGACGATGCAGGTCTTCCAGCGCGCCACGTGGTCCGCCTCCGACGCCGCGCCGTACTTGCGGAAGTAGCTGCTCCCGCAAGAGGTCAAGACGAGGTTGACGAGTGTCTTAACGCCGAGCAGGTTGCCGGCGTCGAAGAGCGAGGCGATCTCGCGCTGGAAGCCGTAGTACGCGGAGTTGCAGAGCCGCAGCACCTTCGCGGTGAGCGCGGGGTCCGACTTGATCAGATCGGTGATGTCGCTCGGGACCGTGTCCGCGCGCGACGACACGGCGAGGATGCGCGTCGCGACGTGCGGAAAGGGTTCGAGCGTGCGGATTTCGGAGAGGACTGCCTGCGGTGCGACCGTCATGGCTGCTGTTCGGAGGGTGGGGCCACGGGGGGGCGCGGGAACTCCAACGGTTTCGGTGGGCGTACGTCCCGGTCTGAAGGGGAATCGATTTCCTCCCCTTTCCGTTCCCTTCCTGCCCTGCCTGTCTTCCTGCTATGTCTGCTTCTGGCAGGCATGGGCGGCCGCCCATGCCTGACCAGAAGCAGACATAGCAGGAAGACAGGCAGGGCAGGAAGGGAACGGAAAGGAACGGAAATGGGCTCCTAGCGCCGGAAGAGCGCATCGGGCGTCGGGAACGACTTGAACTCGAGGGCGTTCCCGCTCGGGTCGCGAAGAAACATCGTGCGCTGCTCCCCGACCTCGCCCCGGAACCGCACGGTGGGCTCGATCACGAACTCGACGTCCGACGCCTGCAGGCGTTCGGCCAGGGCATCCCAGGCCGCCGGGTCGAGCACGACCCCGAAGTGAGGCACGGGGACGTCCCGTCCATCGACGGGGCTCGACAGCCGGTCGCCGGTCTCGCCGGAGGAGAGGTGGGCCGTGATCTGGTGCCCGAAGAGATCGAAGTCGGTCCAGGTGTCCGCCTCGCGCCCGACGGGACAACCGAGCAACTCGCCGTAGAACCGGCGCGTCTCCGCGAGGTCGCGGACGGGGAAGGCCAGGTGGAAGGGCGGGCGGTCGGGCATGGTCACCACGCGAGGTAGTCGGAGCCGTGGACGAGCATTCCGCCGAAGTGACCGGTGACTCCGACGAGCACGACGGTCGCGAAGAGGACGAGACGGTACCGCTTCGAGGGACCCGCGCCCGCTCTCCGGTGGGCGAGCTCCGAGAGTGCGAGCAGGACGATCGAGAGCGCGATCGTCGCGCAGGCGAGCCAGCGGTGCCAACCGATGTCGCGCCCGGCCTGGGTTCCGTACTCGGTGCTGAACCAGCCTGTCGCTCCCGCAACCAGTGCGCCTGCACAGCCGATCTGGATGCAGAAGCGCGCGGCGCTCGCGAGCCAGGGGGCGCCGCCCAGCATGCGGAGCAGCTCGGCCAACGCCGCGGCGAGGAGCAGGGCGATCGGGAAGTGGACGAGCGCGGGGTGCAGTCGCCCGAGCCAGCCGAGGAAGCGCAAGCCCGTGGCGGGCTCGGCGGGCGTGGTCGCTACAGAGGGATCGGGTACTGGGGCAGGAGCGGGGGCTGCGGCGCCGGTCACTTCGGGCAGCGGCGCGCCGGCGAGGATCCAGGCGCGGATCACGCCGCGCTCGATCTCGGAGAGCGGACCACCGTCGTCCTCCGGAGGCATCGTGCCGTCGGCGACGACCTCCCACAGTTCGGAGAAATCGAGGTCACCGGGTAGGACGATCTCATCGATGACGTGGGCGAGGTCGCGCACGTCGTCGAGGTGCTTCCGCGCCTTCGGGTTGTCCGAATCGGGCGCGTGGCACTCCGCGCACCGCGCGCGGAGCAGGTCCTGGACGGCGCGGCCGAGGTCGTCCTGGCGCGGCGGGGGCGCGGCGCCCGCGAGCCAGGCCCCGGCGAGGCCCGCCAGGGCGAGGCGCGCGAAGGTGCGTCCCGCGCGAGCGGCTACCCGACCGCGCGCCCGTGCGAGCAGCGGATCAGTCGGGCTGGTACGTGTCGTGCCCTGCATTCTTGAGCTGCCCGAGCTCCTTGTAGGCGCTCTTCGCATCCTCGGTGCGGCCCTCGGAGACCGCGAGCTCCACGACGAGGAGTTGGTCGACGACTTTCAGGATCTGGCGCCGGAAGTTCACGCTCCACTCGGCGTGCTCAGCGGCCGGGAGCGTCTCCGGCGGCTCCGGACCGAGGGCGAAGGCCTGGATCCCGTGGCCCTGCATCGCTCGCAGGATCTCGAGCGTGGCCTCTTTCTCGTCCGGCTTCGTGACCAACTTGCGCAGCCGCCGCAAGCCGGACTGCAGCTCCTCCATCTGCTCACCGAGCGGCGTTTCCTCATCGTCTTGAGCCGCGGCGGTGGCGATGAACGGGGATGCCGCCGTGGCGACGAGTCCGAGGGCGAGCGCGAGGTTCAGGAAAGATCGGGAACGGCTTCTGGAGTGCATGGCGCTGGGGCTCTTTCGGCGGCGATCATCGACGCTAGGAATACGCTTGGAGCGTCGCGGCTGCGAGCACGGCCCGGGATTATGCGCGATGGCCCGCGCAGATGGGGGGGTCTAACGGCCCCGAGCCAAGATTCTACGCCAGAGGCCGAGTGTCTCGCGCGCGTTTCGGTCCCATGGGTAGGCCTCCGCGAGCGCTCGCCGGTGTGCAGCCGCCGGCCCGTCCGAGCGCCCGCGGATCGCGCGGGCGATGGCCTCGGCGAGCGCCGCCGGCGCGTGCGTGTCCGGGGCTGGAAGGAGCTCGGCTCCTCCTCCGAGCGCTTCCTCGAAGGCGGGCAACCTGGTGGCGACGACGGGCACGCCGAGTGAGAAGGCTTCGAGCGGAGTGACGGCCGTGCCCTCGTCGTCGGCGAGGTGCACGAGTACGGTGGCGCTCGCGAGGAGCGCGGGCATGTCGCGTTCGACGGGCGATTCGATCCACCGCACCACGTCGCCGGCGGGGGAGGCGCGCAGCGCGCGGCGCAGGTCCCCGGCCGCGTCCCCCGGTCGACCGATGAAGACGAGCTCGGCCTCGACGCCCCCCGCGCGCAGCGCCTCGAGCGCGCGCAGGACCGCGAGCGGGTGCCGCTCGGAACGCACGGCGCCGAGCACGAGCAGGCGCGCGGGCGTCGCGGGTGCCACCGTCGCGTCGGCGAGGTCCCGGCGCCAGTGGTCGCACCCGACCGCGACGGTGTGTACGCGCTCGCCCGACATGCCGTAGCGCCGCGCGACCTGCTCCCGGTAGTGCTCACAGAACACGAGCACGTCGTCGATGCCGTCCAGGGCGCCTGCGAGCGCCGCGTCGGCGCGCGAGCCGGCGGGCGGCAGCTCGGCGAGCGGGAGGAGCTGCAATGCCGCCGATACCGGCGGGTAGCCCGCGTGCATGCGGTGGAACAGGTCCACGCCGCCGAGCAGGCGGTCGGCGCCGAGGCCGGTCACGCGGTGCAGCCACTCGACGGCTCGGCGCGGCGCGCGGCTCGAGCGCCGGAAGACGGACGCGCCCGCGAGGCCGAGCGGGGCGCCCTCCATCGCGCGCTCGCCTCCGCCCACTTCGAACAGACGCAGCTCGGGCACGTCCGGGAGCTGCACCAGCGCGCGGACCAGCTCGCGCCCATACCGCCCGATGCCCGGTGCGTGGCACACCGCGGGCAGGTAGTCCAGCCCGATGCGCGGGCTCATCCGGCCCACGCGCTCAGGTGGCGAGACCGTTCCGAAGGACGTCTTCCATCGCCTCGGAGAAGCGATCCACTTCGTCGAGGGTCGAGTAGACGCTGGGGGAGACGCGCAGGCCCGTACACGCCTCGTGCCCGATGGCGACGGTGTAGATCCGGTGCTTCTGCCACAGGTGCTGCTGCAGGTCGGGTGCCTCGACGCCTTCGATCCGGACGTTGGCGATGCCGCAAGCGAAGCCCGGCTTCAGGCTGGTGTTGAGGCGGATCCGGTCGTGCTGGACGAGGCGCTTCGCCCAACGGTCGCGGATGTAGACGAGTCGGGCAGCCTTGCGCTCGGCGCCGATGGCTTCGTTGAACGTGAGGGCGTCGGCGATCGCCAGGAAGTTGGGGCAGGGGTGAGTCCCGATCTGCTCGAACTTGCGGATGTCGGTGTCCTGCGTCTCGGTGGCGGCCATGAGCGGCCACAGGCCGGCGATCTTGTCGCGGCGCACGTAGAGCATGCCCGTGCCGATGGGGGCGAAGAGCCACTTGTGCAGGCTCGTCGCGTAGTAGTCGCAGTCGAGGTCCGCGTGGTCGAAGGCGAAGTGCGCGAACGCGTGGGCGCCGTCGACGATCACGGGGATGCCGTAGCGCCGCGCCATGGCCACGACCTCCCGCACCGGAAGGATCTGGCCGGTGATGTTGATCATGTGGCTGACGAGGATCAGGCGCGTGCGCGCCGTCACCCGCTCCTCGTACAGGCGCACGATCTCCGCCGGATCCTCGGCGGGGACGGGGATCGGGAACTGCACGAGGACGATTCCTTCGCGGCGCTCCCTCTGCTTGAAGGTGGTCACCATCCGCGGGTAGTCCTGATCCGTGCACAGCACCTCGTCCCCGCGCTGGAGGTCGAAGCCCTGCTGGCAGATCTGGAGCCCCTCGGAGGCGTTGCGCGTGATCGCGATCTCCTCGGTGTCCACGCCGAAGTGGCGCGCGAGGCGCTGGCGGACGACCTCCTTCTGGGGCTCGAGGACGCGCCACATCTTGTAGGACGGTCCCTCGTTCGCGAAATCGAGGTGGCGGGCGAGCGCCTGTTGCACGGCGATCGGCGCCGGGGACACGCCGCCGTTGTTGAACATCACCATCGAGCGATCGACGCTGAAGGCGGCCTGGACCTGGGACCAGTAGTCCTCGTCTCCCGCGAGCTCGTCGGGCGTGCCCGCGTGGCGGCCGAGCTCACTCGCGAACGAAGCGGCGTTCGAGCGCAGCGCTATCGCCATCGGCCCGAGGGCGAAGGGCGCGCCGAGCGCCCCCATGAACGTGCGGCGTTTCATCGGCATCACCTCGGGGTCCATCTTGCGCCATCCCTGCGCGCCTGTCCAAGAGCTGCGGTCCCAGGGGGGGGAGCGGCCATCATGCCGCGCCCCGCGGGGGGACGATCAGGCCCACAGGCCACTCCGGAACCGCGCTCGTGAAGAAGCTCGCCATCGCGCCCGGGATGCGAGTGGCCTGCGTGCGGGACCCGCCTCGCATCG
>SMVQ01000032.1 GCA_004357655.1 Planctomycetota bacterium | reverse complement strand
CTTCCCGTGCGTGCTCGTGGGCCGCGCGTACTGGCAGCCGCTGATCGACTTCGTCAATGACACGATGAAGGCCGAAGGCACGATCGGCGCGGAGGACACGGAGTTCGTGTTCGTCACCGACTCCGTCGAAGAAGCGGCCGAGCACATCCTCCAGCGCGCGCCGCGCCTCAGCGAACGCACGACGCGCAAGCTGAAGAAGCTGCGGCGGCACCTGCGCGTGCCGAGGTACGGTACCGCGACAAGTTCTTCACCACTCGGGGGGGGCGGCCCCCCCGAGTTGTGAAGAACTTGTCGCGGTACCGTACATTCGTGTCGAACCGGTCTTGCAGGTGGCCCGTTCAACGAAGCGCTTCGAAGACAGAGGCGAGCGCTTCCTCATCCCCTGCGAGCAGCGTGCGCGGATCGAGGAGCAGCGCTCCGTCCTGGATGCGCGCGAACACGGGCGGGTCACCGGCGCGCAGGCCCGCGGCGAGCGCGTCCGCCGAGAGCCGCGCGTGGGTCACGCGGACGATTTGCGTATCGAGGTAGACGCCGGGCGCGCTGCCGCTCCCGGGCTCCGATTCCCCTGGGACGACCTCGGCGGTGAGGTCCGCGAGCTTGGAGAGGAGACCTGCGAGCGACGCGGCGCGCGCCGCAAGCTCCTGCTCCGGATGCAGCAGCATGGCGCGTACCGGGATCTCGTCGCCGCGTCCGGCGAGGAGCAGCCCCAGCGTCGCCTCGAGCCCGGCGAGCGCGACCTTGTCGAGCCGCATCGCGCGGTAGATGGGGTTCGCGCGCATGGCCTCGACCGACGCGCGATGCCCGACGACGAGGCCGGCCTGGGGGCCGCCCAGCAGCTTGTCGCCCGAGAACGTGACGACGTCGATGCCGCTCTTCACGGCGTCGCGCACCAAGGTCTCGCCGCCGAGCATGTCGAGCGGCGCGGCGCCGTCCGCTTCCAGCCGGCCCGAGCCGAGGTCGAACGCAGTGGGCAGGCCGTGCTTCACGCCGAGCTCGGCGAGCTCGTCGGGGCTCACGTCCTCGGTGAAGCCGACGAGGCGGAAGTTGCTCGTGTGCACTTTCATCAGCAGGCCCACCTCTGCATCGATCGCGCGCTCGTAGTCGGCGATCCGCGTGCGGTTCGTGGCGCCCACCTCGACGAGCCGCACGTTCGCGCTCGCCATCACGTCGGGGATGCGGAAGGAGCCGCCGATCTCGACGAGCTCGCCGCGACTGACGATGGCGGCGCGGCCGGCCCCGAACGTGTGCAGGGTGAGGAAGGTGGCGGCGGCGTTGTTGTTGACGGCGATCGCGGCCTCGGCGCCGGTCAAGCGGCCGAGCAGCTGCGAGAGCCGGTCGTCGCGCTGGTTGCGCTCGCCGGTGAACCGGTCGACTTCCAGGACGCAGTAGCCCGCGGCCGCACGCGCCATGCGCTCCGCCGCCTCGGGGTGCACCGGCGCGCGCCCGAGCCCCGTGTGCAGGACGACGCCCGTCGCATTGATGGCGCGCACGACGCCGCGCCCTGCCTCTTCGTGCACGAGCCGCTCCACGCGCTCCTCGAGCCCGCCGCCCGCGAGCCGCGCCTCGAGCTCGCCCGCGTCGAGCGCGCCCGCCTTGATCTCCGCGCGCCACTCGTCGAGCGTGCGCTCGACGAAGGTCGCGAGCAGCGCGCGCGTGATCCGCGGCACGAGGCGCGCGAGCCCCTCGTGGCGCAGGGCCTCGTCCACGGACGGGAGCCGGCGGTAGGCGCTCCGCGCGTCGGTTCGCTCGGTGCTCATGCGCCCAGTGTCACAGATGGCTGGTAGGCGCTACAAGCGCCAGACCAGCGCGACGACTTCGCTTCTCAGCGGATGCTGAGTCTGAAGCTCTCCGTTTTCGACAGGTTGATCGCCTCCTGGAACATCCGCCGGCCCTCCTCGGGCGATCCTCCTTGCGAATGCAGGACGGTCAGCCGCACGTCGCTCGCGCCGGCCGGCTGTACGCTCGCGCCGAGGAGCGCCTGCTCGCCGCGCCCAGTTATCACGACGCGCAGCCGCACGTTGCCCGGCGCTAGCGGCCCGAGTGTGAAGTGGCCGCCCACGCCCACCTTCGTGTACAGGAGACCGTGACCCTGGAGCGGCTCCGCGAAGACGTACATGGTTCCCGAGACACTCTCCTCCGCCGTGATCACGCCCTGCAGCGTGCGCCCGCCGTAGGTGCGCACCGCAACTTCGCCGCGCGAGGGGTCCGGCACGGTGACGCGCGCGTCGGCGAACGCGACGGGGGACGGCCGGACGCTTATCGTGCCGCTGACAGGGAAAGCCGAGAATCGAAACCCCAGTTTGGCTCGTTGTCGAGCCGGGACGTTGAAAGGGGTGCCCGGCCCGATGACCCATCGACCTGCCGGGACGTCCAGGAATTCGAACTCGCCCTCGGAGCCCGCGTTCGCCGCTTCGAGAGGAGTCGCCTCCCTGTCGTAGTACCGCCCGCCCCCGCCCTTCGCCGCGAGGATCCACACGAGGCCACCGGCGCATGGCGCCCCGTCCTCGTAGCTCATTCGCCCGCGAACCGTGCCGAGGACCGGGAGCACGAAGGTCTCTTCCCGCCGCTCACCAGAGGCTACCCACAGGACCTGAGTCGGTGTCGACAGGACTCGCCCCCCCTTGCGGTCCCTGATGAGGTCGACGCGGTGCCCGCGTCCCGGATCCAGACCGTGGACCTCCGCGCGTCCATCCGTGCCCGTCACGGCCGCGAGCACCAGGTGGTCGGTGGCCACGGTCTGGTCCCCCCCCAGTTGCATGTTCCACCGGCCGTCGTCACCCGTGGGACGTACCTGGACGCGAATTCCTGGCGCGGGCTCGCCCCCGGCGTCGACGACGTGCGCAGCGAGAGTGGCGCCGCGCTCCATGACGATCGTGAGCGCCGTGTCGCGCGTCGTGTGCTCGGTGTCGACGACGAATTGCGTCGTGGCGAAACCCACGGCGTCCACGCTGGCGCGAACCGTCGTGGAGCGGAACGGCGGCGGGTACCCAAAGATACCGTCGGCGTCGCTCATCACGACTGCGGAGCGTGTGTGGCGCACAATGGCACCCCCGATCGGCTCACCCGTGTCCGCAGCGAAGAGCCGACCCCAGAACATGTCCTCCGCGTCCACTTCAACGGGAGAGCGCGACAAGTAGCCGATCTCCTCCAGGAGCTCGGGCGGCTCGATCACCTCCACATCCTCGCGACCGTCCAGGACGGAATCTCCAACCAGTACAGCGTCATCGCACGGAGCCGAGTCCGGCCTCGGAACCGCCTCGGGCCCACGCCACCCCAGACTGCCCCACCGCTTCCCCGTCGCGAAGAGCAGGGCGAGCGCGAGAAGCACGAAGAGAGCGAGCGAGACCTGTCGCATGACGAGGGCGCCGAGGATAGTGTGCCCGGGCACCGTGGGTACCGAAACCCTCCGGCGCCCGTCCACCAGACCATGACGTCCCCCCTCACCCTCTCCGGCCGCCGGCGCTGGACCCTCGCGAGTCCCGCGCAGGACGCCGTGGCGGAGATCGTCCGCAGGGAGAGCGTGCCCGAGCTCGTCGCGACGCTGCTCGTGAACCGCGGCTTCGACGCGGAGAACGCGCGCGAGCACCTCGTGCCCGATTTGAAGCGGCTGCACGACCCGTTCCTCCTGCCGGGCATGCGGGCGGCGACCGAGCGCGTCCTGCGCGCGATCGAGGGCGGCGAGACGATCCTCGTGCACGGCGACTACGACGTCGACGGCGTGACGGGCACGGCCCTGCTCGTGCGGCTCTTCCGCCTGCTGGGCGCGAACGCGGTCTGGCACATCCCGAACCGCTTCACCGACGGCTACTCGTTCGGGACGCACTCGCTCGAGCGTGCGGAGGCGACGGGCGCCACCGTCGTCATCAGCGTCGACAACGGCACGTCGGCCGCCGACACGATCGGCGCTCTGCGCGCGAAGGGCGTCGATACGATCGTCACCGACCACCACGAGCCGCCGCTCGGCGCGCTGCCCGACGCCACGGCGATCGTGAACCCGAAGCTCGACGATTCGGAGTACCCGTTCCGCGAGCTCTGCGGCGCCGCGGTTGCGTTCAAGCTCGCCTGGGGCATCTGCCAGGCGATCAGCGGAACGACGCGCGTGCGCGCCGACCTGCGCGACTTCCTCGTGGACGCCATGTCGTACGTCGCGATCGCCACGGTGTGCGACGTCGTGCCACTCGTCGACGAGAACCACATCCTCGCGCGCTTCGGGCTGCGCGCCCTCGAGCAGAGCGCCTCCCCCGGACTCGCGGCGATGCTCGCCGTCGCCGGCCTGAAGGGTCGCCGCCTCACCGCGGAGGACGTGGGCTTCCAGATCGGTCCGCGCATCAACGCCTCGGGCAGGCTCGGATCGGCGCAAACGGCGGTGGAGCTGCTCCTGGCCGAGGACGAGACGAGCGCGCGCGAGCTAGCCGCCAAGCTCGACGGCATGAACATCGAGCGCAAGCGCATCGAGCGCGCACTCGTCGTGGAGGCGAAGCTCGAAGCCGAGAAGTTCGCGGATCCCGAGCGCTGGCCGGTGATGGTCGTCGGCGGCCAGGGCTGGCACCAGGGTGTGATCGGCATCGTGGCCGCGCGGCTCGTCGACACCTACCACCGCCCGGCGATCGTGCTCGGTTTCGACGGCGAAGAGGGGCGCGGCAGCGCGCGTTCGGTCGAGGGCTTCAGCATCCTCGAGGCGATGCACGGCGCCGCCGCGCACATGATCCGCTACGGCGGCCACGCGCAGGCCGCGGGCTGCGAGCTGCGCACGGCGGACCTGGACAACTTGCGCGAGAGCGTGTGCGCACGCGCGCGCGAGCTCCTCGGTGGGAACGGCCAGGAAGAGCCCGAGCTCGTGATCGACGCCGAGCTCCCCTTCGCGCACATGACCGAGTCGCTGATGCGCCAGATCGAGCGCCTCGAGCCGTTCGGCGAGCAGAACGGCAAGCCCATCCTGCTCTCGACCGACCTGCGCCTCGCCGAGCCGCCGCGCATCGTGGGCGAGGACAAGACGCACATGATCCTGCGCGTGCGCAGCGGCTCTACCGTCATGAAGGCGGTGGCCTTCGGGATGGCCGCGCGCGCGTCCGAGCTGGCCATGGGCGCGCCGCTGAACCTCGTGTACACGCCGCGTTGGAACACGTTCCGCGGCGAGACCAAGCTCGAGCTCACGGTCGTCGATTTCTGCGGCGACGCTACGGACTGAATCAATTCGCGACGTAGGCCAGAAGGTCGAGGATCTCCGCGCGAGTCAAGGTGACGAGCAGCCCCGTCGGCATCGCCGAGATCTTCAGCGGCGTGATGTCCACGATGTCACTGACGTACAGGAGCTCGGTATCCTCCGGTTCCTGGAGGCTCTCGGCGACGCGGACGGTCTCAGAATTCCGTTCGACGATGAGGCCGAAGTAGCGTGACTCGTCGTTCAGGGTGATCGCGTAGAGGCGATGCTCGTCCTTGATCGTCAGGGACGGCTCGAGGATGTGGCGCAGCAGCTCGGCGGTCTCGTACCGCTCATTGATGTTCGAGAGGTCCGCTCCGACGTTCCGGCCCTCGCCTTCGATGTTGTGGCAGCTCACGCAGGTGGCCGCTTCGAACATCTGGCGGCCGCGCTCGATGGAACGGCCGCTGAGGGGTGTCTCGAACGCGCCGTCGAAGTCGCTCATCGCCCACATCTTCACGAAGGCTCGGCCCTGGGTGGCCGGCCCGCCGTCCAGCTCCTCGGGCGAGTAGAACCCGACCTTCGCCTGGCTGGCGACGCGCACCTGCGCGATCTTCTCCGCGGTGATCGTCGACGCCTCGTTGCCGAACGAGTTGCGGACGTAGGTCAGCACGGCAGCGAGCTCCTCGTCGTCGAGCATGCCCCCGAAGGGCGTCATCGGCACGAGGCCCGGGTAGGTCTCACCCTCGATCTCCATGGGGCCGAGCAGGCCGTTGAGAGTGAGCTTGATGAGGCGATCTTCGTCGCCGGTCGCCCACTCCGTGCCAGCGAGCGGCGGGAAGCCGGCCGCCGGGAGGCCGAGCCCGTCCGGTTGGTGGCACGTCGCGCAGTATCCTTCCCGCGCGTAGATCTTCGCTCCGGTCGTGTACTGGTCGCGCGCGTCCCCCGCGAGGTGGTCCGGGACTTCGATCACGATCACAGGCTCGTTGCTCTGGTCGTTGAGGTGGGCCTGGGCCGTCCGATAGGCAGCTCGGATCCAGTCGTCAGCGAGGAGGCCCGTGCCACCATCGATGCGTACCTCCAGGGTCGCGAGCTCGCGCTCCCCATCGAAGAAGACGACCTCGACCGGGCTGAAGCGGTGCTCGAAATTCGGGCGGTTCCAGATCGTGATCCCGTCGATGCCGATCGGCGTAGCGAACCGTGCCTCGATCCATGGGTTCGTCTCGGGCGAAGTGTGGGAGAAGTTGCCCTTGTCGCCGTCGACCAGGTTGCCGATCGGGAAGAGTCCGCCCTGGTACTCCGAGGACTGGGACAGCACGGCCTGGGCCGTCACGTCTCGACCGCCGCTCGTGATCTCCATCTCGGCGAGGTTGATCACCGCGTTCTCGCCCCGCACGGTCATACGGAAGGAGCTGACTTTGGCGTCCCTGACCGCTGGGTGGCTGAGCTCGATCCGTCCGCCCCCGTCGAGAATGTTGACGTCTTCGTGCTCGGGCCCGGTCAGCTCGGCCGTGGGCTCGAACGCAGCCTCGGCGAGGACGCCCAGGCCGGCTTCCCGATCGAGCCAGGACGCCGCGACGATCGCCTCGAGCTTCACGCGGCCGTGTGGATCGCGGGCGGCCTGCTCGAGCAGCTCGACCTGATCGGCGACACGATGCGCGTTGTAGCGCAGCACGCGTACGGCCGCTGCGCGGGCGCGGTGGTCTTCCGCGCTCAGCAGCCGGCGCAGGAGCGCTTCATCGACACGGTCGAAGCCCCAGGTCACCCACAGCGCCTCCAGCAGATTGTGCTCGTAGCCGGGCTCGCTCGCGTCCAGCGCGGCGACCCACTCCGCGAGGATGGGCAGAACCGCCTCGGGACTCCGACCGCGCAGCTCGCGCCGTGTGCGGTAGCGGGAGCGGTACTCGGGGAGCTTCAGGTTCGCGAGCAACACATCGACGGACGCACCGTCGATCTCGGCCGGTTCGACGAGCGGCCGACTCGGGTACGTGATGCGGTAGATGCGGCCGTGGTCGTGATCGCGGTGGGGATCGCGGGCGTTGTGCTGCATGTGTCCGATCAGCGGGTTGTGCCAATCGACGATGAAGAGCGAGCCGTCCGGAGCGATCTCCAGGTCGACCGGGCGGAAGTTGCCGTCCGAGGACTTCGTCAGGTCCTGCCGCCAATGGGTCGCGAAGCCAGTGCCGTCCTCCTCGAACCGGTGCTGTTTGGTCCCGAGGAATCCGATGGTGTTGTTGAGCAACATGTCGCCCTGGACCTCGTCCGGGAAGTGGCGGCTGCTCATGAACTCGATGCCCGACGTCGGTCGGACCCGGTGCTTCGGCTCGATCAGATCCCGGCTGCCCGGCGTCGCCACGCCGTAGCGCGGCTTGATCGACCCGGGCAGCATCCACTCCGTCTTCGTCCCGGACGTGTGCAGAAAGAAGTGTTGGCCCCAGTCGTCGAAGGCGATGCCCCAGGGGTTCGGGATGGAGAGCTGGGCGTGACGCTCCAGGTGGCGGCGCTGCGGCGAGAAGCGGTAGAAGCCGCCGTTCGTGCCGCGCACGGGCCCGTAGGCCGTCTCCACGTTCGTCCGCAGGAAGGTGCCCTCGCACATCATGATCGCGCCGGACGGGTCGGCGCAGTAGGCGCCGATGGCGTGGTGCGTGTCGTGGTCGTCGAAGCCGCTGAAGATGATCTCGCGCTCGTCCGCACGGTCGTCACCGTCCGTGTCCTTCAACAGGACGAGGTTGATGCCTTGCGAGAGGTAGACGCCCTCGGGCGCGAGCTCGAAGCCCATCGGGAGGTGCAGCCCGTCGGCGAAGACGGTCTGCTTGTCGGCCCTGTGATCGCCGTCGGTGTCCTCGAGGATGAGCAGCTTGTCGTTCGGGCGCGGGTCGCCGGGCCGGTAGTGCGGGTAGCTCGGCATGGTCGCGACCCACAGACGTCCCTGGTTGTCGAAGGACATCTGAACGGGGTTGGCCAGGTCCGGAAAGTCCTCCTCGGTCGCCCACTGTTCGATCTTGTACCCCTCGGGCACCGCGATCGTCGCCAGGGCTTCCGCGCCGGTCAGGAAGGTCAGATCGCCGTTCTTACCGCCCGGGTTGTAGTTGGTCTCGACCGCGGGCAGCGTCGTCGTCGCGGCGTCCAGAGCGGCCACGTCGAGAGTCACCCCCCGCGCCGCCGCCCAGATGGCCCCGTCGCGGATGGCCGTCATCGCGCGGATCTTGGCGACCTCGAAGGGGTAGTTGGCCGGGCCGAACGGGTTGAAGCGGCGGCCGAAGACGTGGACCCCGTTGGGGATCTTGAAGTCGTTGATCCAGAACCAGTTCTTGTCGCGGACGGCGTCGTAGACGAGCTCCTCGTGGTCCCGCGCGTCCGAGGCCCCCGCCCCGAAGATGCTGTCGAGGAGGTAGGCGGACAGCAACCTGTACCCGACGTCGTTCAGCAGCGCGCCATCGGTCGTGAGGGGCCGCCGCGAGCTATCCTGCCACTCCAGAGAGGCGCTGAAGACGTTCACGAATCGGACGCCGTTGTCCGCTGCCACCGATTCCATGATCGTGGTGTACGCGGCCAGGTTGACGTTCTCGCGCCGGCCGTCGGGCACGCTCATCACGTCCGACCGATCTTCGAAGGCCGTCGGGGAGACCAGCACGAGCTCCGGCGTCGACTTGCCGTTGTAGCGCTGCACCTGCGTGTGTTTCAGGAAGGCGTCGAGCTCCGCCCGGAAGTGCTCGAGACCCCTCCGTCCCTGAAAGGACTCGTTGAAGCCGAAGAAGGCGATGATGACGTCGGGCGCGAGCCGCGTGAGCCACTCCTCCTCGGTCTCGAAATGGCCGACGCCTTCGGCGAGCCTGCCGTCCGAGTAGGGCGCGTGGAAGTCCTCGGCCCCGGGAAAACCCAGTTGGTATGCGCGTCCGGAGTGTGGTCGGAAGCTGGGCGTGTTGCCCTCGTCGCACATGTTGCGGACGAACAACCGGCGCTCCGGGAATCGCATGTGCAGGCCACTCTCGAAGTGGCCGAAGTGCAGCATGCGTGAGCCGAGCCCATTGCCCATGAGCACGATGCGGGCACCTTCGTCGAGTTGGATCCGGTCGCGGTCCTGCACCGGAGCCTGACTCGAGCAGAGGACGCAGGACAGAAGGGCGAGTCGTGCCGTGGGTTTCTTCATTTTTGGAGCGCTGCCGAATCCGAGGGACACATCCCTCCCAGGTAGCTGCACGCCCCGTTCACGGGGAAGCGCGATGTACTCTAACAACTGGTGGCGCGTCCGCGCGCTGGTGGTGGAGAGCCCGGACTACTCGGCCAGCTCGTAGCGGCGGTCGAGCGCGCGCAATCGGCCCGTGCGCTCGAGGAGCTCGAGCGCGGCATCGAGCTCCGCCAGGAGTTGCGCCCGCCCCAGCGCCACGACGAGCGCGTAGCGTTCCTCCGCAAGCGGCTCCGCGAAGCGCGTGAGGCGCCCGCCCGACGCCGCGACCATCGCGTCGGCGGCCGGCCCGTCGAGGACCACGGCATCGATCGCACCCGACGCGAGCCGCTCGGCAGGGCCCGTGCCCGACGGCTCCTCGTCCTCGAGCGTGGCTTCGGGCAGGCGCTCGCGTACGGCGAGCTCCGACGTCGTACCGACGCCCGCGGCGATCCGGCGTCCGCCCAGGTCGGCGAGGTCACGTGGCTCATCCGGCCCGGCGCGCACGACGACCGCGATCGAGGTCACGAAGTAGGGGCGCGAGAACTCGACACGCTCCGCGCGCTCCGAAGTGATGCCGAGAGTTGCGCAGGCGACGTCCGCGGCGCCGGCCTCGATCGCCGGCAGGAGCTCCGCGAACGGGATGCGCCGCCACTCGAGCGGGCGGCCCAGGACGCCTGCGATGAGATCCATCATCTCGACGTCGCGGCCCGCGGGCCTCCCGGCCTCGTCCACTGCCGCGAAAGGGGCGTTGTCGAGATCGGAGACGACGACGATTGGCGCAGGCAGCCCGGGAGCCGGGGGCATGGCGCAGGCAGCGGCCGCGAGGAGGACGGAGGGGATCGCTTGCGGGATTCGGAGCATGG